>JAXDKH010000424.1:0-5483 GCA_034667185.1 Chloroflexia bacterium
TGGGCCGCTGGTCGACCCCGACAGGTGGATGACGCGGTTGGGTGGTGGCCGCTAACTTCTGCCGCGCACCGGATACCGAACAATAGAAAACCAGATATTCGTCCAGGAGAGCTAATGAAAAAGCATATATCGCTGTTGCTTATAGCTGCCTTGCTTCCCCTGCTCGCGGCGTGTGGGCAGTCCGGCTTGCCCACGGCGCCGACCTCCACTACCGTGGTAGAACCCACCTCAACGCGGGTGCAATCTACAGCGCCACCTAAACCACGCCGCACGCCTACCAGCGAGCAAGTGCCGACCGAGGCCCCTACCGCTATAGAAACACCTACCACCCCAGGCGGGGAGGACGAGGGCCTTACCGACCCGCTGGCTATCGAGCTTCAGGCTATCGTGGAGGCTGGGCTGCCTGCCACTCCCACCCCAAGCGGCGACAATTCCGGACTCGGTAGCTTTGAGGGCGTGTGGGTCATGCAGATCGACACGGCTGATGGTATGGGCGAGTTATGGGCTGCTTACACGTACGGCATGCGCAGCTTCGAGCCTCTGGAGCAGCATTTCGTGGCAGTATACTCACACGAAGGGGGCAGGTGGCAGGAACTGGACCGGGCGGAGCTTGAAGACCCCGACTACCTGGACAAGACGGGGGTGCAGCAGGTCGCTGTCGAGCCGGAGAATACCTGGCTGCAGGTAGATAGCGGTGTGGGCGCGCACGGGGGCTGCTTCAACTTGCTCCGCTTCGACGGGCAAAAGCTGCACAACGAGGTGTCTCACTGCAACTCGGCTCCAGGCTCCGGCAGCCTGGAGGACCTGAACGGTGACGATATTCTGGACGTGCTGCTCGATACTACCGACCATTACGTCTTCTGCTACGCCTGCAACGTGGACTACATATCCACTGCAGTCATGCGCTGGGATGGCTCCGCGATGGTGGATGTGCAGCTTGAGCCGTTGCCCGATAGCGCGCCGGAGGAACTGCGCCAGCTTACGGACCGGGCGATTGAGCTTGCCACTCACGACCTTTGGAAGGACGCCCAGGCTACCATCGCTGAGACTCAACGATTCAACTCGCAGGATGAGACTTACACGTGGGACGCCGCGCTCATCAACCTCGACGCCAACAAGCGGGCCGACCACATCCAGTACAGCGGCTACCCTCTTATCTCGACCATCTTCTACGGCGACTACCCACCTGTCCTGGATGTTATGCGCGTCTACAGCGTTGATGAGCTATTCAACCCTAACTCTTCGTTCTTCACCGGCACACCCGCCGAGGGCTACATCGACTTCATGACCGAGTACCTGACGCGGACGACCACGCTGCAACTGGATGCCATGCCCGACCTCGCAGGCGCGTACTTCGTCAGGGGCTGGTCGCTGGCCCTGCTCGACCCGAAGGACCCGAACGCCCTTGCCGACCTGCAACATGCTGCCGACCTTAACTCCTCAGAGTCGCTGTTCTCGGACAGCCTGGCTTATTTGAAGAAGCAACAATAGCCCCGGCGTGCACAAATTGCTATGGAACACGAAGACCATGTGAGGTTATTGCAAGGCGGCATTGACGGTCGGGGAGGTGTGTGGGCCGACCTGGGCTCCGGTTGGGGAGCGTTCACACTCGCTTTGGCCGACCTGCTGGGGCCTGGTGCTACCATCTACTCTGTGGACAAGGACCGTAGTGGGCTGCGCGAGCAAGAGGCTGCTATGCGCGCCCGCTTCCCTGATACCACCGTCCATTACATAGCAGCCGACTTCACCCGTCCGGTAGACCTGCCTCCCCTGGACGGCGTGGTCATGGCGAACTCGCTTCATTACCAGCGGCACAAGGAGCCGGTGCTGCAACTTGTACAAGGCTACCTGAAGCCGGGAGGCCGCTTCATCCTGGTCGAGTACAACACCGACCACGGCAACCCCTGGGTGCCGCACCCCATCTCATACCCCACCTGGGAACGGTTAGCTGGTCGAGTGGGCTTCGACTCCACCCAACTGCTCGCCACCGTTCCCAGCCGCTTCTTGCGCGAAATCTACTCGGCGCTGAGCATCCAAGGAGAGGAGAAGAGCTAAACGCCAAGACGCCAAGGACGCGCCAAGGTTAAGGATTGTTTTGTTCACACAAAAGGACCAGAGTACGACACCACGTACCCTGGTCCTTTTTGTACTCTCTAAACCTTTATTCTCTTGGCGTTTCCGTCTAAAGTTGCGGCCGACTTGTATGACTTATTGGCCCGCCACGCCCGCAGACTCGGTAACGGTGCCTTCCGGTGCGGCTTCGGGCGCGTAGAGGGGCAGCTTTATGGTGAAGGTAGAGCCTTCACCCTCTTTGCTTGCCACTTCGATTGTGCCGCCGTGCTGTTCCACTACCCGGCGCACCACCGCCAGGCCTATGCCGGTGCCTCGTATGCGGCCTGACACGTTGCCGGCGCGCCTGAACCAGTCGAAGATGTAAGGTATGTCGGCTTCTGGGATGCCCACGCCTTCGTCTTTCACTATAAGGGTGGCCCAGTTAGCGTTCAACTCTCCGCCTTCCACATTGGAGGTATCGCGCCGGACCCCGAGGGTAATACGCCCGCCTTCCGGGCTGTACTTGATCGCATTTGATATCAGATTGTCCAGCACTCGTTCGATACGGAGCGGGTCCCACAGGCATATCAGTTCGGGGACGGACGTCTCGAATACGATCTGGTGCTTCCTGGTGCTTTGCTGGTATTCGTCTACCAGTCGGCTGCACATCTTCACCAGGTCGAACCTGCGCCGGAATAGCTCCAGGGGCTGCCCCACCTGCAATTGTGCGAAATCGAGCAATTCGTTGATGAGCATATTCATCTTATTGGCTGCTGTGTCGATGCGGGCCAGACCCACCTCCATACGCTCCCTGCTTGGTGCGTTGTCGCCAAGCTGTTTGAGCGCTTGCCGCAGCATGCCTACCGAGGCTTTCACGCCGGTTAGCGGGTTTCTCAGGTCGTGGGACACTATGGAGAGCAGTACCTCGCGCGAATGGACCGCCTGCTCCGCTGCCGCGCGTGCCGCCTGCTCGCGGTCCAGCAACTGAGTCCGTTCCTCCTCTGCGCGCTTGCGCTCCGCGACCTCGCCCTCAAGTTCCTGGTTTGCCTGTTGCAGTTCCGTCGTGCGCTGGGCCACGCGCTGCTCCAGGCTCTCGTTCAGGCTGCGAATCTCCTGTTCGGCTGCCTTCCTCTCGGTGATGTCATGCGCTATGCAGACGATGGCGTCAGGTTTGCGGTCGGCCCCGCGCATCACCGAAGCTGCTATGCTCAGGTAACGCACTTCGCCTTCCCTGGGCGAGTACGTCAGCTCGTAGTCATGTATCCTGTTCACCTGGACCAGGGCCTCAAGCTGCCGGGCGAAGTTTACTCCAGCGATTGTGCTGCCCGCTGGCCTGCCGAGCAGTTCTTCCTTTTCGTAGCCGAACATCTCGCAGGCGGCCCTGTTCGCCACCCGCAGCACCCCTTCGCGGTCGAACACGAGCAGCGCATCGTTCATCGTCTCAATGATCTCATTGGCGGCGAAGGCAGGGGTGATATCGATCAGGTGGTAAGTCCATATAGCGCGGGTCGCGAGCGCTACGAACGCCAGGATCGCCAGGTAGCCGAAGGGGTACAGCGGAATGCCGTACACCGCCACGAAATCGACGATACCAAGGTAGCCTACGCCGAAGGCTGCCATGAGCCACTGGATGCGCCGCTTGGCCCTGCCCGGTTGTAGCTCTTTATAGGCTGACCAGTAATGGACCATGCTGCCCACGAGCAGAGCCGCGAAGAACAACACGAACACAGACCCCGGCCAGCCGAACCGTGTGTAGTAGCCCCACCAATACAGCTCGACCCCTGTGATGAGGCTATCAGTAGCTATGGACGCAAAGGCGAACAGGGCGGAAAGCAGCCAGGCCGCCATTATGATTGCCCTTCGGCGGCGGTAGATGCCGAGCACCACTGTGGTGAACTGGTAAGCTGCGGGTGCTATGAACGGCACGCCCAGGTAGGCTGCCCTGGACCACCAGTTTGCCACCGTAGGGTTGTTGGCCGCGTACATCAAGGAGAAGCAGAAGAGCCAGATGCTCACCGCCAGGGTCACTATGAGGAAGGAGACGCTAACCAGGCTGATGCGCTCGCGGGCAAGCACAAACAGGCCAAGCAGGAATACCGCAGCCATCGTAAGCAGGGTGGGCAGCGAGTAAAAGGTGAAGGTATAACCTTGAGGGTCCAGCACCTGTGTGAACATACCGGCCTGTCTCGTTCTATCTCCCGCACGAGGGTTGGCATCAGCAGGAGTTTCGTAGAAGCGCCTTTATATTACACTATCATGGTATAGGATGAGTCAGGAGGATGACCGGCGATTGATGAGCATTAACAAAGTAATCAACATATGGTGCCAGCGGACGCCCGGCGATTAAAATCGCGGGCTACATTCTGCGAAGTCCCCCTTCGGGGACTGCTACGTCCTAATTGTGTCTTTATAGGCTCTCGAAGATGAACCAGTCTGCCGAAGGGCAGACTTTGTACGTGTAGCCCGCGATTTTAATCACCGGGCGTCTGATGCCGACGCAATTCCTTTCAATGTGAATGAATAGCTGGCGTTTGTTGCCGACGATGATCAGACCTCGCCACCCCTTGGGCGCGACGAGTGTACAATCGCCTTCTGCGCCGCTATAATTAGCTTATTGGCAGGCCGCTGCCTCCGTCTGAGGAGGCACGGGGGCTGCGCTGGCAGGATAGCGGTTGGCGCACGAGGAGGTGCAAGATATGGTCAGCATGCTTGCATTCGGCACGGTGGAGAGGACGGACACTCTCTCCCGTGGACTCGTGGTGTCCCTGTCTAGCGAGCTTGCGTCGATCCAGGGGCCGGACGGCAGGCTTGTTGCGGCTGACAGCCTGGGTTATGGAGTGGTGCAGCAGTCCACTAGCGAGGGTTACGCGCTGGTGCGATGGACCGATGCCGGGTTCGATAGCTGGATTGAGCAGGCGGACCTGCACTCCCTTGGCTCGGAAGCACGCCTCCTGACCGTAGAGAAGTACGACAACAAGGGTGTGTGCAAGCAGGTGCGGCACAAAGTATCCCAGGACGTGGGGCTGCGCTTCAACTGGACTGTAGAGCTACGCCAGCCTAACGTCGTCCGCGTCCTGCGCACCGACGGCCTAAAGTGGACCTTCAACCACAACAAGATGTTTCGCAGCATCAACGTATGGTGGCCCCAACCCCCTGACGACGAAGATGCCGAGGCGTTGACCGTGGCGGAACTGGCGATAAGGGTCTGAAACGTGAAACGTGAAACGTGATGCGGCTTGCTCTTGTGGGTTCGTGAGTGCGGCGCTCCCTCTTACGCGGAACCTTATACCCCCTGTCATCCTGAGCGCAGCGAAGGATAAGGCACCCGTTCTTGACTCTTCCTATTGAGGGACATGATTCCTCTTACTGCCATCAACCCCAAGGTTGGAGACTCTTGTCTACCCACCAGATACTTAGCAGCGCTCAGGATG
>JAXDKH010000425.1:0-7388 GCA_034667185.1 Chloroflexia bacterium
ACAAGATAGGATGCATCCCTGTATTATTGGCAACACTGCCAAACGCCTTGATACTACGATGTTGCCAGCCTTTCTACACCTGTGTGGAGGGTCCTGCTCAGGGACTCTCTATTGGCGTACCGGACGCAATTAGCTGTTGAACCACTAGTTGCGTCCCTTTTCGCTTTCAAGGCTGATACTGCAAACGCACATTACCTGCTCCCTCGGTCGTGCACCGGGCGCAATACGGAGCATACAATTTACAGCTTGGCAGCTAAAGGGTGTGCGAGCCAATAATACCTCCACCGCAAGAGGCTGGGCGCTTATGCGATGGAGCCAGGCGCAGGCTTGCACCCACGACCAGGGGGCTATATGGCCCCTGATGGGTATGTTTTTAGTGTTGAAGAAGGAGCGGAGGAATGAGTAAAAAACCAGGTCGAAACTTGCGCTACTCAGTATTAGCTCTATTGCTCACGAGTGTGATGGCAATAGGGCTGGGGCTGGGAACCAGCAGCAGCGCAAGTGTCATTGCATCGTCTCACGTAGCCCCGAGAGATGCGGCTGCCAGGGCGACATTAGACGGCCAGTTGGTGGACAAAATGCAGACCACCAACGGCCCTATGACCGTGATGATCGAGTTATCAGGCCAACCGGCTACCGTAGCCGCCTCGGCAATCTCAGGTGCCGGTAAGGGCACATTTGGCCCGACCGCGATCCAGGCAGGCAAGCAGCAGCACGCCAACAACGACAAGGCCCAGCAAGATGTGTTGCGGGCGCTCACGAGCGCTGGCGCATCCGTCCAGGTGCTGTATCGCGTGCAGAATGCCTACAACGGCATCGCCGTAATTGCCGGCAAGCAGGACATCGAGAAGATGCGACAGGTAGCTGGCGTCAAAGCGGTTCACCTCATGGTGCCGCATACCATTGACAACGCTTCCTCAGTGCCTTTGATCGGCGCGCCCTTCGTATGGGAGAACTACGGTTACACCGGCCAAGGCATATCTATAGGCGTCATCGACACCGGTATCGACTACATCCACACCAACTTCGGCGGGTCTGGTAGCTCCACGGACTACCTGATCTACACGGACACCACACCCAGCGCCGTGACAGCGGCCGCCGGGGTGTACCCGAATGAGAAGGTGGTTGGCGGCTACGACTTTGCCGGCGATACCTATAACGCCGACCCGACCGACCCCAACTACCAACCGATACCCACGCCTGACGACAACCCGTTGGACTGCAATGGGCACGGTTCGCACGTATCTGGTACGGCTGCCGGCTATGGCGTGAACTCGAACGGCTCAACCTATACCGGAGCCTACGATACTACCTCTGTGCCGACCAACACCATGCGCATCGGCCCCGGCGTCGCGCCTGAGGCAGAGTTGTACGCCCTACGTATCTTCGGCTGCGAAGGTAGCACCAACCTGACCGAACTCGCTATTGACTGGGCTACCGACCCGAACGGCGACTCGGACTTCTCTGACCACCTCGACGTGATCAACATGTCCCTGGGCTCGTCTTACGGCACACCGGACGACTCCAGTGCCGCGGCCAGCGACAATGCCGCCCTCATCGGCGTGCAGGTAGTTACCTCCGCGGGTAACAGCAGCGACGTTTACTACGTCTCCGGCAGCCCCGGCTCGGCCACGTGGGCCTTGTCAACGGCCTCCTCGTCGGACGAAGTGGACATCACCGACGGCTTCCGCGTGAACCCGCCTTCTGAAATCAGCGGTACCTACCCCGCTTCTGAAAGCGCTAACTATAACTGGGCTGCCAGTTCACCGGTTACCTCCACCATCTACTACCCCGCGAACAACAAGTCTGGGTGTAGTGCCTGGACCGGGGCGGACGCTACCAACATCACCAACACACACCCCATCGTCATCGTAGACTGGCGGTCGGGCACGTCGACCACCTTCCCCTGCGGTTCCGCCACGCGCTCCAACAACGCCACCGCCGCGGGAGCCAAGGGCATTATCATGGTAGACAACACGACCTACCTCGACACCTCCATCGCCGGTAACACGTCAATCCCGGCGATGTACACCGTCAAGCAGGTCGGCGACACTCTCAAGAGCGTGCTTACCGCGGGGGCGGTCCAGACCGAAACCGTTACCCTCAGTCACGAGTATCACAATACCGTGAGGCTTGTAAGCCCCGGCCGCAACAACACGCTGTCCAGCTTCAGCTCGCGTGGCCCTCGCACGATTGACAATGCGTTGAAGCCTGACATTACGGCTCCGGGCCAGGGCATCTTCTCCACGGCCAACGGCACGGGCAACCAGGGCGAGACACTGAGCGGCACCTCGATGGCGTCTCCTCACATGGCGGGCACGATGGCCCTCCTGCGCCAGGAGCACCCGGACTGGACCGTTGAGGAACTCAAGGCCCTCGCCATGAACACCGCTAACGTGGACATATGGACGGGCTTCAACGGCACCGGCACCAGGTATGCCCCTGCCCGCGTGGGTGCCGGCCGGGTGAACGTGCCCTTTGCCGCAGCCAGCGACGTAGTTGCGTACAATGCCGAGACCGCCGGCGCGGTCAGCGTGTCGTTCGGCTTCGTGAACGTGCTGGGCACCTCTACCCTCACCAAGACGGTCGAGATCGCCAACAAGGGGACCGAGCCTATCGTGTACCAGCTTGGGTACGTCGCTCGCACTACCGTGCCGGGCGTGAGCTACAGCTTCCCGGATGGTAACGTAGTCAGCGTACCCGCCGGTGGTACCGCGACCTTCCGGGTACAACTGGACGCGGTTGCCGCCAACATGAGGAACGCGATCGATCCCACGGTGGCACAGGTCCAGTCGGGCCTGACCCGCAACTGGTTGAACGAAGCCAGCGGCCTTATCACACTGAGCCCCACGGGACGGCCTGACATCAGCGGCCAGGTGCTGCGCGTGCCTCTGTACGCCACCCTGCGCCCCGCGTCCAACATGACCACGACGGAGAACCAGTTGGTCGTCAACGGTGACACTACCACGAGCCTGCACCTCACGGGCCAGGGCGTGAACACCGGTGCCAGCTACCCGAACGACTTCACGTCGCTGGTCTCAGCTTTCGAGCTTGCGGCCACGAGTGGGCCTGAGGATCTCAACGCTCTTGAGGTCACCGAGACCACGAGGCACGCAGACCTGCAATACGTCGGTATCACCTCGGATGCGCCGGCGCGCGCGGCCATTACCGATACGGAGATATTCTTAGGTATATCCACGTACGGTAGCTGGACCACACCCGCCAGCGAGATGCAGGTCTCGATCTTCTTCGACACTGACCAAGACGGCACAGACGACTACGAGGTGTTCAACACACGCCTTACAGACACCGATGTGGCCGTAACGGCGTTGGATGACCTGAACAGTTCAGGGCCTCTAGCTCTCGAGGACGTAATCAATTACTACCTCGCGAACCTGCCGCCCACTGCCGAGATGAACAACAGCGTGATGGCCATGCCTGTGTATGCCGCGGACCTGGGACTCGGCGTGGGAGATACCACGTTTAACTACCACGTTGTGACGTACGACAGATTCCAGGGCGCAGGCGCTATCGATCAGACCGGCACCCTGACCTACGACATCGCGAACCCCGGCCTCGACTTCACGGGCGGACTGACAGGCATCCCGATGTACAACGACCTGCCCGGCAACACTATACCGGTCACCTACAACGCGGCTAACTACGCGGCGAATGGCGACCTGGGCGTGCTGCTGCTCCACCACTACAATCTCGCGGGCAACCGGGCTCAGGTGATCCCAGTTGGCGCTGAGAATACTGCCACAGCTACGACAACCGCGACAACCCCGTTTGTGTGCAACATCGAGTTCACCGACGTGCCGCCTGGCTCTACCTTCTACTCGTACATCCACTGCCTCGCCTGCAAGGGCGTAATCAGCGGCTACGGGGACCATACATTCAGGCCCGCCAACAACATCACACGCGGCCAGATCGCTAAGATCGTGGCCAACGCGGCGGGCTTCAACGAAGCGGTGGAAGGCCAGACCTATGCGGACGTGATTCCGAGCGACGATCCAAGCTCGTTCTACGTCTACATAGAGAGGCTTAGCAATCGCAACGTGATGAGTGGCTACCCGTGTGGCGGTGCCGGTGAGACCTGCGATGGTCAGAACCGTGCGTTCTTCCGCCCAGGAAACAACGCCACTCGCGGGCAACTGGCGAAGATCGTCTCCAACGCCGCGGGCTTCACGGAGAACGTGAGCGGTCAGACCTTCGCCGACGTACCACCAAGCATGGACCCGAGTTCGTTCTACGTATTCGTAGAGCGCCTCGCGAGCCGCGGCGTGATGGGCGGTTACCCGTGCGGCTCCAGACCGGACGAGCTATGCGACGGGCAGAATCGCCCGTACTTCAGGCCCGGTGCCCTGGTGACCAGGGGTCAGGCGAGCAAGATCGTGGCTAACACGTTCTTCCCCGACTGCAACCCCAACGTAGTGGGCGGGCAAGCTACAGCTACGGCAGCGGTGGCCACACAAATGCCCACAGGCACCGTGCCCGTACCCGGCCCTACTAACACAGTTGTCGCCAGGCCCTAAAGGCAAAGCGGCAACCAAGTCCGGTCCTGTACCGGGCAATAAGGAAGGGGCTCCCGACGGGGAGCCCCTTCTCTTTAACCACAGATCGAGCTTAGCCGGGCGGCCAGGTCAACTTGCGACCGCCGAGCACGTGGACGTGGACGTGGTCCACCGTCTGCCCCGCCTCAGGGCCGGTGTTGATGACTATGCGGTAGCCGGTCTCGTGGACGCCGGTGCGGTAAGCGATCTCGTTAGCGGCGAGGAGCAAGCGGCCCAGCACCTGCATATACGACTCGTCCACCTCCCACAGGGCGGTAATGTGCTGGCGCGGGATGACCAGAACGTGGACAGGGGCCTGCGGGTGGATGTCCTTGAAGGCCAGCACCGCCTCATCCTCATATAAGATGTCGGCCCGCAGTTGCCCCTTCGCCAGCTTGCAAAAGACGCAGGTATCTATCGCCTGGTCGCTCATAATGCCTCCGTTAAGGTGTACGGCCCTATTATACGCATCTACACGGCAGACAAATCTACCGTGTCTGTGCTTGTACCCTAGTGATCCTTGCCTTTATCTTTGTCTTTCTTCTTGTCGTCCTTGTTGTCCTTCTCCTTCTTGCCAGGCGGCTCAGGCTTGGCGGCGGGGGCGGGCTGACGTGGCTGCGGGTTTGGCTGTGCGGCGGGCAGTGCCGGGTTTGGTTGCACAGCAGGCTGCGCGGGCACGGCTGTCGGCTCAGGCCCCAGGCTCAACGTGATGGTAACAGGGTCTCCGGGCTGCAGGGGCGTGCCGGGGTCGGGCACCTGGCGGACGACGATGTTGGCGGCCAAGTTGGGGTCGCGTACCGGCTCAGTCTGCCCCAAGTGGAGCCCTGCCAGCCCTATCGCGCCGTTTGCTTCCTCCAGCGTCTTGCCCCGCACATCGGGCACTACCGCGGGCTGCGGCTGGGCGGGCGAGGTCGCAACTGCATTGGCCCCGGCCACTGAGCCACCGGCTGGGTTCGCCTTGAGCCACAGCATCGCCACAGCGCCCGCCAGCAGCAACAGGGCCAGGAGAGGCAGCACGGGAAGCAGACCGGGCCGCCTGGTGACCTGGGGCTCTGTGGCTTGCGCAGGGGGCACGTAAGGTCGAGCCTGCACCGGAGTTGTGCTCCTGCTGTCTTGAAGTGGCGCAACGGGAGCTACCAGAGTGGGAGCCTCTGGAGTAGAGGCGGGCACGGATGCGGCTGACAGCACAGCCGGGGCAACGGTCGCGCTCTCGTCGGGGCCGTAATAAGGTACTGTCAGAGCCGGTGCGGGTTGCAGTGGCTGGGAGGGTATGTAAGCCTCCGTGGGTTGCAGCGCGCTCGCTTCCAACTCGTCGATAGCAGAAGCCACTTCGCCCGCGCTAGAAAGCTTGCCGGGAGCATCAGCCAAATACATCCGGTCCAGCAGAGCCACAACATGAGCAGGCAGGGCAAACATGCGCGGGCCAGCCAGCCTTGGATCGGGGGTGCCCACGAGTATGAGGCGTAAGAGGCCGCTGAGGGCACGCGGGTCGTCTGCGGGCGCGGAGGAGGCAAAATCGGCGTCGGGGCCTTGCAGTCGCTCCAAGCCCATGACCGGATAGAGGCAGGTCTCGCCTGAGGGGGATACGCGTAGCGCCTGGTGCGAGAAGGTCCAATCGGACATGCCGGCTTGGCGCACCGCCTGCAAGGCCTCGGCTGCCTGGCGAGTGGCGGTCAACGCGACGGCTATGTTAGGAGTGGCGTCATCACTTTCGTAGAGCGACATGGGGGAAGAGTCGCCCATGCGGGCCATGACCCAGTAGGGCCAGCCGTTCCACTCTCCGGCGTCGTACACACCCGCGACGTTAGGGTGGTGCAGGGCAGAGGCCATCTGCCCGTTGCGCACGAAGCGTTGCAATTGGAAGGGGTCGCGGGCCTCAGACGCGGAGAGGAACTGCAGGGTCACGGGCCTCTCCAACTGCTCATCGAAGGCGTTGTAGAGGCGGGCCGGGGCCGCATCCGGTGGAAAGCCCGGTATAATGACCTCTTGCTCTATCCTGTATCGCCCGTCTACTATATCGGCATTGCTAACTTGCATGCTACCTGCCTAGTGCCGCCTCTCCCTCGCCCTCCTGAGCCTCGCGGCCATGTCCTCGTGCTGGGTCTCAGGTTCCGTGCTCTGTGGTGTGGATGCCTGCGCGGGGTTGGAGGAGGTACGAGCCTGAGTGGCGGAAGTGGTGCGCCCGGTACGTCCTTCAAGTTGCAAGTCTCGTGCCGAAGCAGCCGTAGGCGTGGTAATCGTGGGCGAATCGGGGAGCAGGGGAGGGGTTGCAGGCCCGGTGTCGAACCGTTCCCGGCTGCGCTCTTTCGCACCGAAGAGGGCGGCTACCTGGGGGGTGCTGGCCTGTGGGACGGTAGCGGGCACGGCGCGCCTGGTCCAGCCAAGTCGCCGCCTTAGGTCAGCCCACGTCCGCGCCACGTCAGCCCTGGTGATAGCCAGTCTGCGCACGCCCACGTCGAACGGCAGCAGCAGGATCGCAATGAGGAGGAGCAGGGGCCACAGGTCGCTCGTGCTGTGGGCCGGGGGCAGGTTATGCTCCAGCGACGCGGCCGGGTTGTCCAATGAGAGTACCCTGCCGCCGGTGAGGGAGGCCAGGCGGGCAAGCAGGCCGTTGTCGGTGGGCGCACCCCGGTACTCAGGGGAATAGGGTACCACCATGCCCATGACCTGGCCCACGCTCCCCACCTGCTCGCTCGCGCCGCGTATTTGCAGCAGGTACGCGCCCTCCTCCGTGGCGGGGAAGGTGCCTTCGTAGCGGCCCGCGGCGGTCTGCTTGAGCGACACCGTGGAAGTGACGAGGTCAGGCCCGACCACCTGCGCGCCCACGGCGAGGTC
>JAXDKH010000426.1:0-2506 GCA_034667185.1 Chloroflexia bacterium
CTTACGGAACTCTATTGCTGTCGGAAAGGCGCTGATTTGGGTGCCAAGGGACGAGATATCTCACTGCGTTCGAAATGACATTGTGCCAACATCCTCCCGATTCCCACTAGGTGCTTACGAGAGAGCCTCCGTTAACCTTAACCCTTCATAGGGAGAAAGCTCCTGCGTGAACTGTAGGCTGAAATGACTTCCCACCGGCTATATCACTGATCTGCGATCTTCGTAATAACCCAGTTGGTAAGCTGCCAGCCTCCCTCGCGGCGTACGAAGGTCCGGGCGTGGCGGAAGGTGCCTTTCAGCGACTTCCTGCCCTGCTTCCCCTGCACCGTCACTTCCAGCACCACATCCGCGGTGTCGCCCGTGACGTTAACACCGATCACTTCCGAGGCCACGCTCTCCACCTTGTACGATGGCGCGGCGATAGCGGCCAGGTACTCTTGCTTGCTCAGCGTTTGGCCCTGCGCGTCCACGTACGTCAAATCGTCCGACAGCGCACGGCCCAGGTAGTCGGCGTCCTTACGCTTTTCGGCCTCACCTATCTCTAGGTTCAGGTCGCGGAGTGCCGGTTCAAACGCGGCGTTGGTCGTCTCCGGGGCCGGTGCCGTTGCCAGCGGCGACTCGACCTGCGAGGCGGCCTCCGGTGCTCCAACCTCGTCCTCCACCACCTCGGCTGCGGGCAAAGGGTCGGGCTTGAGCAGCAGCACGGAAAGCGGCGGGACGGTGAGATAGAGCGCGCAACCGCCCTCAGACCAGGGGTCGGGCACGGTTTCAAGGCCCCCGGCGTTGCCCACGTTGCTACCCCAGTAGGCGGACGAATCGCTGTTCACTATCTCCCGATAGAAGCCGTTATGCGGCACCGGCAGGCGATAGTTGTAGCGCGGCAGGGGGGTGAAGTTGCACACAACCACCACCATGTCATCAGGGTCTTTGCTCTTCCGCGCGAAGGCGATGATGCTGTTGTCGCTGTCGTTCGCAATCAGCCACTGGAAGCCCTCCCAGCTAAAATCTACCTGGTGAAGGGCCGGCTCGTTGCGGTAAGCATGAAGCAAGTCGCGCATGAACACCAGCAGCCTGCCGTGCGGCTCCTGTCCCAGCATGTGCCAATCGAGGCTGCGTTGCTCGTTGAACTCGGTGCGCTGGCCGAACTCGTCGCCCATGAACAGCAGCTTCTTGCCGGGGTGCGTGAACATGTAGCCGAACAGCGTGCGCAGGTTGGCGAACTTCTGCCAGTCGTCGCCCGGCATCTTCTCCAACAGCGACTTCTTAAGGTGCACCACCTCGTCGTGCGAGAGTGGCAGGAGGAACTGCTCATTGAAGGCGTACATGAGCGAGAAGGTAATGAGGTTGTGGTGGTAGCGCCGGTACACGGGGTTTTGCTCCATGTACTTGAGCATGTCGTTCATCCAGCCCATATTCCACTTCATATCGAAGCCCAGGCCGCCTAAGAACGTGGGCTTGGTGACCATCGGCCAGGCGGTCGACTCCTCGGCCATCGTCAGCGCGCTGGGGTACTCCAGGTGCACAAGCTCGTTGAACCGCTTCAGGAAGTCTATCGACTCCAGGTTCTCGCGCCCGCCGAACTTGTTAGGCACCCATTGCCCCGGCTGCCGCGAGTAGTCCAGGTAGAGCATCGAGGCCACCGCGTCCACTCGCAGACCGTCGATGTGGTACTTGTCGAGCCAGAAGAGGGCGTTCGACAGGAGGAAGTTGCGCACCTCGTTGCGCCCGAAGTTGAACACCAGCGTACCCCAGTCGGGGTGCTCGCCCATGCGAGGGTCGGCGTGCTCGTACAGGTGGGTGCCGTCGAAGTAGTTGAGGCCGTGCACGTCCTTGGGGAAGTGGGCGGGCACCCAGTCGATGAACACGCCTATGCCGTTCTGGTGGCAGACGTCCACCAGGTACATGAAGTCCCTCGGCGTGCCGTAACGGCTTGTGACGGCATAGTACCCTATCGTCTGGTAGCCCCAGGAACCGTCGAATGGGTGCTCCGAGAGAGGCATTAGCTCAATGTGGGTGAAGCCGAGCATCTTGACGTAGTCCACCAGCTCATGCGCAAGCTCGCGGTAGCTGAAAACGCGGTTCTCCTCCTCCACCTTGCGCCGCCAGCCGCCCAGGTGCACCTCGTAGATCGAGACCGGGGCATCAAGCCCGTTGTGTGTGCTGCGCTCCTGCATCCAGTCGCCGTCGCCCCACTCGTAGCCACTGATGTCGAACACCCTGGAGGCGGTGCGGGGCCGCTGCTCGGCGTAGAAGCCGTAAGGGTCGGCTTTCTCCACGACGTAGTTATTGTAGAGCGACCTGATGTGGTACTTGTACGCTTCGCCCTCCACCAGACCGGGGATAAATATCTCCCAGATGCCCGCGCCGGGGTGCTGGCGCATGGGGTAGATGCTGGGGTCCCAGTGGCTGAAGTCGCCCACTACGCTTACCCGCTGGGCGTTGGGTGCCCACACCGCGAAGTGCACGCCGCGCACACCGTTCACCTCCAGCACGTGCGCGCCCAGCT
>JAXDKH010000427.1:0-3543 GCA_034667185.1 Chloroflexia bacterium
TTCAGGTCGCGCAGCAGCGCCTTGCTGTCGGTGTCTATCGCGCTCGCATCCAGCATGGAGATGAGTTGCCGGATGTTGGCGGCCTCGCCCAGCCGGTTTGAGAGGTCGTCCCGTAGGTTGGCCTGGCGAACCTTGTGCTGGATATAGGCATCCTCGGGCACCTGCAACGTCACGGACGAGGTGCCGTCGTAGCGGTGCTGCCTGACGAAGCTAAGCTCGTCGAGCAGGTCGAAGCCGAGTGACTGGTTGATCTGCGCGATCTCGTCAGGCTCCAGGGTATAAGTAAGCTCGGTGACGACGGCGGGGTTGGCCTCGTGCTCCCTGACGTAAGCGTTGAGCCGCTTGCGGGGGAAATCTTCGACCAGGTTGAACTCGGTCTTGTCCACGGGCCGAGACTTGTGCAGGGCCTGCAAGAAGGCGGTCTTCCCCGATTCGTTCTGGCCTACGAGCACGGTGACGTTGGGGTCGATCTCTACCAAGCCACTGTCCTCAATCGACTTGAACTGTCTGACCTCGGCGGCTGTGAGCAGCATACCTAACTCCTATCTAAGCCTGGAAACTGGGTGCATGGGATGAAGTTGTAACAAACAGTGCACTGTTCAAAAGCAACCACTTAGCACACACTATAGCATCCTATAGTATACCTTAAAGTGGTACGCTAAATGTGCCGGTTTTGGGTCCCACTTTTCGCACCCTATATAGTATAAGAGAGCGATGCAAGGGGGCGCGTACCGGCGCGTAGTCGCTACGGATTATAAGGCAAAATGGCCCGCTTTGGCTACTGAATATAGCCTGAGCGAGCCATTTTGTATCACTACACCGCGGATAATCTTCTGGAATGCTTCAGGAACCACTAGATTGAGCGTCACATGCTATTTTTCCGCGGTGGGAAGCACCTCTACGTACCGGAGCCAGGGGTGAGGTGTTGCCGTCGGTCTGGGTTCGCGGGTCGGTTTAGCAGTGGGTTCGTTGGTCGGGGTCTTTGGAGGGGGGTACATGTTCCCTATAGGCTCGTAAGAGGGAATGGGGGCAGGATACGAGGGCACAGGCCTGGGGTATGTGCCCACAGGGGCCGGAGCCGTCTGTACGCCGCTGGGTATATTCGCCGAGCGTGTTGCAACTTGCCTGTTGTTTCTGGCCTGCGTAGACAGCACGCCTACGACGAGCACCAGGACGAAAGCAAGAATAGCGGTAAGAGCAAGTTGTGAGGCGCTGAGTTTCAGCATGGTAGCTTCCTTTCTATCTCCTGAAACGGCTGATACGGCGCACGGTTGCCCCTCTCCTTATCACAGGTTCACAATAGAAGCTTCAGCGCGTCAGGTACTCATGCACCAGCGAGTGGAAGTGGTGCACACCGTTCTCGCGCTTGACCGAGAAGCGGCCCTGGTCGTACACACGTGAGGCCAGCCCCCGCTGCACGTTCTCGCAGATGACGATGTCCTCCTGCTGTATCTCGTCGCTGAAGGCCACCGCCTGCTGCACGCCCTCCCAGGCTTCGCCACCGCCCCCTTCGTGGAAGAACCACTCGAAGATGGTGAGCGTCTTGTCGTGTCCGAGCGGCAGGATGATGTTGGAGGACATATTATCGGGGTAGATGTTCACCATGAAGTTGGGGAATATCCAGTAGTAGAGCACCTATTGATCGGGCTGGACCTCGGCGTAGCGGCGGCCCGCAGCATGGCCCGAGACTGGGCGCAGAGGGGCCAATTGTCGAGAATGATAGCGGTGGGTCTCCACCTTGTAGTTTTCGTAGTCCAATTCGCGGTAGAGGCCGGGGTGGGCAATCGGCAGGTGGTAACCTTCCAGGTAGTTGTCGATGTAGACCTTCCAGTTGCAGTCGATAATGTAGTCGCGGCGCTCCACGGGGCGCATCCCGGCCAGCGGAATGTGGGCGGTCTCCTGCAGGATAACCCCCAAAGTCTCGGCAAGTGGGGCGGCATCGCGGTCCAGGTTGACGAAGACGAACGGTCCCCAGGTTTCGACGCGCACGGGGTGGAGGCCGTAGCAGGACTTGTCGAAATCCTCCACGCCCTCGAATTCCGGAGTGGTCATGAGGCGGCCATCGAGGGCATAGGTCCAGCCGTGGTAGCGGCATTGCAGCGACTTGCGGTTGCCCTTGCCCGCCGCCACGTTGCCCGCCCTGTGCCGGCAGATGTTGTAGAAGGCCCGCAGCACGCTGTCGGTGCCCCGCGTGACGACCAGCGGCTCCCCCTGCACCTCGCAGGTGAAGAAGTCGCCAATACGCGCCACTTCGTCAATGCGGCCCACGGCCTGCCAGGTGCGGGCGAATATCTTGTCCTTCTCCAGCCGCAGGAACTCCGGCTCGATGTACCAGCGGGCAGGCATGGTAGCGGCGCGGGCTAGGTCAGGCTCGAACTGGAAGTCGGTCAGGTCGACCATGTGGATTTATCCTCTTCCTACTCGTCCTCGACGTATTCGGGGTCTGCAAACAATCTGTCTACCGGAATAGTCCAGCCCGGAACCGCAGGCTCAGCCTCAGCAACATCTCCCGGACGGTAAATGATAGGTTCTGTTGGTGTATCTGCCCTGTACACTCGCACGACATCTTCGCGGAGAACATCAACATCCCAAACAACCCTCGTACCCGCCGCAAAGTAGTCAGCCCGCTTTTGGGCCATGTTCCTCTCGGCGGCAGGTCCATAATCACCTTCGCTTCTTACCTCCACCGCAAAGACAGGCGCTCCAACGTAGAAGCCGGACTTTATTTTGCCAACGTGGAAGGCAGCGTCGGGACTAAAAGATCTACGATCAGGTAGGTCTACAATGAAGGCTTTATTGTCGCCAACAGCGATGCCTTTGTTCCCCTGGCGAATATACTCCCGAAGGCTGTAGTAAATCTCATCGCCGGCATAGCCGGGGCTACCACCTGTTGGTGACATATGGACTATCTCTCCATCGACAAGCTCAGCCTTGCCTGGCACTTTGTACAAGTCTTCGATTGTCGCCGGGGTTCTGGTTTTCATGGCACGTCTCGCGGCTTAGGACAATGACTCGCTGTAGCCTCATTATACACACGGGATTACTGGACAGCGTATGTACGCCAACGACACAGAAGCGTTCTGCTCCAAGTGGCGGGTTTTGTGGGAGTTGCGGTGAGTGCCAACTGACCCCGCCGAGCCTTCCCAGGTGAGGTGCAGGATGCTTGAGATGGCGCGCTGTTTGCTATCTATGGTGGTGGAGCTACACCATATTATCGTGCACGCGTACCGCTTTCAGGTGCTAAACTACGTTGATTTTTGCTGCTGAGCACGCTGATTCCACTTCCATTCGAGCCAGTTCGCAAGTAAGCGTTCGATAAACGCTTCTGCTTCATCGACCGACATACAATCAGTCGGGGGTAACCAGCCTCTCTCACCGTGCCGAGCCCGACTCCTAAGTAGCTTGCGGTTGTTAACAGGTCCACGAAAACGGCGTAATTCCTTGTTGCTCGTCCAGCCTCGGGCTTTGGCTTCTTTCGAAAAGTTCTTACCTCCGCCCATGTCAGATTCGATAGTATCAAGTACCTTATACCAGTTAGCCCAA
>JAXDKH010000428.1:0-5046 GCA_034667185.1 Chloroflexia bacterium
ATATTACCCTGGACAGGTCATTATAGCAGGGAGGTGGAGGGTTGTCAAGAGGATGTTTCGTAATTTTTTGCTGGGTCCACCATCCGGGCCGAAGCCTCCACAGGCTTTCTAATGTCGGGGAGGCCTACGAACTAGCTTAACGATTCCTGATGGGCAGACTAGTTGCGGCATCAACTGCTGTGATAGCCTTAGCTAGAGCACGTAATCTAATTTCCGCGTCATTTAGCGCATCGGCGTCAGACTCCGGAAGACTCTTGTTAGCCAGCACCACTCTTGCTTGCTCACCAGCCACACTTAACTTCTGTATTGTGTTCAACTGCGGTGCTAGTTTAAGGCGTACTTGCTCGTACTCAACTCGTTGTGCAGCCATTCCGGCTATGCCATCTGCGACCATCCACAGCGACTCCAATCCATCTTGTGCGAGCTTGGCAAATTCATCTGAGAGTCGATGGGGCACCCCTTTGCGCCGTGCTATGTCAGAATTGCTACGCAATAACAGTAATTCCCGTGCGGAAATAACGATCTCTTCTCGCACGGGCCAATTCGGCAAATATCTCTCTAGACAGCGCTGTACCCCTTCGAAATGTTCTGCTTGCGCGTATGCTCTTAGCTTTTGTACCATATGGCCATTGCTCCTTGCTCGATTGAGACGCCCTTCAGACGAAAGCGTCCCATGTAGAGGTCCTGCGGTAAAGAGCCACGCAACAAGTACGACTGCTATACCGACGAGCGTTGTCCAGAAGCCTAACCACCATAGTGTTTCCAGCAAAACAGCTCCTCTAAAGGAAGAATGTTTCTAGTGATAAACAGGAATTCGCCAACGCGCGTTCTCAATGTCAAAGAAGCCTGAAAAGGTCAACACGACTTCAGTGATTGATGGGTCTGTAGCGTCGAACCACACTGATATTTGATACTGCGACGAATTATAGCCAGAATAGCCCGGGGTCTTACAAAGCAGGTCTATACTGTCTCCTGGGTTGAGAGTAACTATATCCTCTGCGCACTCACCTCCATCTTCATAGTAGCCGGCACGCAGCTTGTTACCGCGGTTGTCAACGGCCAAGACTCCATCAGACAAGGAGTACCTAGTGGATACCAATGCCGGCTTCCTACTAGTTAGCTTGAATCCTACCCATGCACTGTTGGCATACATGGTATTAAGTGTGGCCTTAAGTTCATACTGTCCTTCTCTCCATGCTTGTCCCATATCAAGTATTGTTCCAGATGCTGTGTCAGTTACAGGAGTAATGGTCGGGACCTCTGTCGGTAGAGCAGGAGTATCACTAGGTTGAGGTGGGCGAAGTGCTGTATCAGTCAGCACTGGTTCTATTGTGGAAGGGAGCGCTGTATCCGTTGAATCTGTATGCGGCGTGGCTACTGAGGGCATAGTAGGTTCAGTCTGGCCCGTGGTCTCGACAGTAGGGGTATTCAGCATAGACAGAACCCGGGCAATCTGAGTCTGCTGTGCCTCTACCGTGGCCTGTAATGTTATCTCCCGGTTATTAGGAGTGTTCGAGCCAGGTCGCAGTATAAGTGCCGTTGCTATCAAAAGCACAGCAAGTATCGCCAATATAGTTACGGCGATCTTAGAAAGGCCATACATGACGACCTCCTATGTATCACAAGTCCTTCCTGATTTTCTTAGTGATTATACATCATCCTGCTACAACATGTGCTCCTTTTGTGCTATTTTCGTAGCCTTACATGATCCGCAAGCACTTCATCTATCACCCGCCGAGCCTCTCTCGCCTTCACAACGTCGCTGTGCATGTCGTAGGCAAGCATAATCAGCGCCTTCCACAGCGCCCAACCCCGCCCTCGCGCCGAGGCTGCGTCGTCCACCGGGACACCTGCGTAGAACGCTTCCCGGCTCTCCCCTGAGAGGAACATTCAGGCAATCACCAGGTCGCACGCGGGATCGCCCGCCGCCGAACAGCCGAAGTCGATAACGGCGCTCAACCGTCCCTCTTTGACCAGCAGGTTCCCCATAGCAACGTCGCCGTGGACCCAGACGGGTGGGCCGTGCCAGGTTGCATCGAGGGCTGCTTCCCACACATCGGTCGCTGCGTCTGTGTCAATCTGCTGGCTCACGAGAGCTGCATCTATCTCTTCTCTTGTGGGAAACCCGTCATCAGAGTTTATTAGAACGCTAATGGGCAATATCTGCGCCTCCCGACGGAACGTTTGTACTACCCTGGCCGCTTGACACTCCTACCCTGTTCCTGTATCCTACAAATGTTACATCATATCTTTCGCAGGCTATGACGGAAAGAGTAGGCGTGCAGATAGGCGCAGAGAGGCCGGGGTAGGTGCGACCGGTCCCGAAAGCCCGCTGAAAATCGTTCCTGAGCCGCCGGTTGAACAGTAGCACGTCGCGTGCTGCACAGTAAGCCTGGCCGGAGTCGCTCCACGTTACCGGGGCAGAGGGATTTACCCTGTGCGGGGTGCCCTCACCAAGTGGGTGCTGTGCGCCAACGAAGGTGGTACCGCGGGAACTTTATGGCCCGTCCTTCCTATGAAGGATGGGTTTTTGTATTTGGGATTTGGGAATTCGGATTGCGGATTTGAGGGATGGAGTGCGGGCAGAGTGGCACGTTAGGAGATGGTGATTCATGCAACTGAGTGATGTTTCCAGTTTGAGGGGATTTTCTGAGCAGTTGGCCGAGGGGGTGACGCTGACGCAGCTTTACCCGCATCTGGGCGAGAGCAACGGCTTGCTTGCGCTCGATTTGCTGGAGGTGGAGGCTGGCAGCCAGTCGCCTTTGCGCAGCAGTGGCGAGGAGCAGGTGCTGTTTGTTGTGTCGGGCACAGGCGAGTTGTCCCAGGATGGCACGAGCGTGAGCGTGAAGGCCGGGGCCGTGGTGTCCCTCAACCCGTTCGAGGGGTACTCCATAAGGAACACCGACAATGTGCGCCTGCGGGTGCTTGTGTCGTCGTCGTTGGTGGCCCGTACGGGCAGGGCGCTGGGCGTTCGAGCAAGCTCTGCGCCCGCCGCAACTCCGCCCGCCCGTACCGCACCGGCTACGCCCCCTGAAAGGCGAGCCCCGGCGGTTACCGAGCTGACGCCCGTAGCAGAGGCCGCCGTGGAAGTGACCAATGGCAGGGCGGAGCCAGAGGAAGCGCCTGCCACCGTGCAGCCCGCGGAGGAAGCCCCCGCCGTGGCCCCTCCCGACATATCGAGCCTGATGAAGCGTGGCGCGGACGTCCCCGCCAAGCCGAGATCGGAGCAGCGCAAGCCGAGGCCGGAGCCTGAACCCGAACCTGCTCCCCAGCCTGAAGCGCCCGCCGAGGAAGCCCAGGACGAAGACGCCTCCGAACAGGCCACCTTGATGGAGCTATACGTCGTCTTTGACGGCGGCAGCAGGGGCAATCCCGGCCAGGGCTACGGCTCGTTCCTGGTGCAGTCGCCGGGCCGCAAGCCGGTTATAAAGCGGCTGGAGTTTGGCGATAACTACACCAACAACCAGGCGGAGTACGATAGCCTGATAGGCTCCCTCAACTACATAATAGAAAGATTGAACACCACGGGTCGCTCACCCGACCAGGTGCAGCTAGACATAAAAACCGACAGCGACCTGGTAGTGAACCAGATTCTAGGCAACTTCAAGGTGAAGGACGCCGGTCTGCGGAAGCGCCACGAGCAGGCAACTGACCTGCTGGGCCAATTCGCAGACTGGACCATTAGCTGGCACCCGAGGGACGAGTCGGTGAAGCTATTGGGTCATTGATTTGGAATTTCGAATTGCGAATTTTGAATTTGCTTCGATATCAACTAAATTCGCAATCCGAAATTCCAAATCCCAAATGGAGGAATCATGTCATTCAAACACGTTGATAGCAGGCCGGATTTCGTGGCTATGGAACATGCCATACTTGAATTCTGGCGTGAGACGGATGCTTTCAAGAAGCTGAAGGAAAAGAATAAGGGCAACAAGCACTGGTCGTTCATAGATGGGCCTATCACGGCTAACAACCCTATGGGCGTGCACCACGGCTGGGGACGGACCTTCAAGGACATAGCCCAGCGGTACCGCGCCATGCTTGGGTACGACCAGCGCTACCAGAACGGCTTCGACTGCCAGGGCCTGTGGGTGGAGGTGGAGGTCGAGAAGGAGATGGGGTTCAAGTCCAAGCGCGACATCGAGGCGTACGGGCTGGACCGCTTCTCGCGCGCCTGCCGAGAGCGTGTGAACAAGTACGCGGGTGTGATAACTCGCCAGTCAGAGCGTCTTGGACAGTGGATGGACTGGGACAACTCGTATTACACCATGTCCGACAACAACATGGAGCATATCTGGCTGTTCCTGCAGAAGTGCCACGAGAAGGGCTGGCTCTACCGCGGCACCCGCTCGATGCCCTGGTGCTGGCGCTGTGGCACGTCCCTCTCCCAGCACGAACTGACCGACAACTACAAGGACGTGACCCATACGTCCGTCTACCTCAAGTTCCCCCTCACCACGCCGGGGCACGAGCGAGAAAGCCTGTTGATATGGACCACCACGCCCTGGACGCTGGCTGCCAACGTGGCCGCCGCCGTCCACCCCGATCTTGAGTATGTCAAGGTGCGGCAGGGCGACGAGGTCCATTACATATCGCGTGGGGCTATAGGTCGCCTGGTGGGTGAGTACGAGGAAGTGGGCACGGTCAAAGGCTCTGAGCTGGTCGGCCTGACCTACACAGCCCCGTTCGATGAGTTGCCAGCCGAGGAGGGCGTGGAGCACAAGGTGATAGCCTGGGACGAGGTGCAGGACGCCGAGGGTACGGGCATAGTGCACATAGCCCCCGGCTGCGGTGCCGAGGACTTCGAGCTTAGCAAGGTGTACGGCCTGTCGGTGATAGTGCCGCTTGACGAGGCGGGTAACTACGTAGGCAACTTCGGGTGGCTCAGCGGCCAGCACGTGACGGAAGTCGCTCCCAAGGTGTTCGACTCCCTGCGCGAGAAGGGCCTGCTCTACAACCTGGAGGACTACACCCATAGCTACCCGACCTGCTGGCGCTGCCAGACCGAGCTTGTCTTCCGCCTGGCTACCGAGTGGTACATTGGTG
>JAXDKH010000429.1:0-12858 GCA_034667185.1 Chloroflexia bacterium
GTCCATCGTCCATCGTCCATCGTCCACCGTCCACCGTCTGCCTACGGGGTCGGTGGTGGTGCGGCCTGCAAGTAGCGCTTTTGGATGTAGCCCTGCAGACCGTCACTGGGTCGCGAAACGTTGCGCCACACGATGCTGGCGTCGTTGGTATCAGGTGCGTCTGGCCCGACTATCCTGACTACCTCACCTTCCCCCAGGACCTCGTCAAACGGGGCGTTCTGCCTGGGCTCTTTGCGCAGGCGTACTCCCTGTCCGCCGGTGTTCGTGACCTTCACGTACTCCGGCACGGGGGTGGCCGTGGGAGCAGGCGTAGGTGAGGCAACAACTACCGTCGTTCCAGCGGATGCTGCTGGGGAAGCCTGGGCCTGGGCGGTTTGGGTGGGGAAGCTAGCGCCGCTGACGCCGGTGCTGTCGCTCTGATTGTCTATCAACGCACCCAAAATAGGTATGGACTTTGGGAAGTCGGTGATCGCTTTAGCCATGGGCGGAGTAACCCGCCACACCAGGAATAGGAAGGCCCCTATCGCCAGCAGCGTCACCACGGTGATTCCGGAGCACCCTATGCGCCTGGGCGGCTGGTACAGCGGGTATTCTTCCGGCTCCAGTGGGAGCCTCGGTTCAGGTGTCCGAGTTGCCATCAGTTACCTTTCGTAACACGTAACGCGTAATTTTGTCTTATCTCTTGTATCTAATGTAACGTGTAAATCTATGGCGTGCAACACAAGCTGCAGCCGCACAATAATATTACGCCCAAAACGCGTGGCCCGTTACGTATTACGAGTTACGCGTTACCCAACACGCTTTCCACCATCTGAGGGTAGCCGGTAAGCAAGGCTCGTGCCTCAATAGCCGGTTTGCCCGCCAGTTGCACTTCCAGGAGCTCTAGCGCACCACCTCCAGTGCTCACCGCTAGCGCCCTGGGCGAACCGGGCTGCTGCAACACAAGTACGGTGCCGGGGGCGGCAGCCTTCATTGAGACAACTGCGGGGCGGGCGCGCAACACCTTCAGCAGGCGGCCCTCCCAGAAGGTGTAAGTGCCGGGCCAGGGCTGGAAGGCGCGCACACGGCGATCTATCTCCTCCGCGGGGGCGGTCCAGTCAATCAGGCCGTCTTCCTTGCTCAGCGTGCGGGTGAGGGTCGCTCCCTCCTCCGGCTGCGGCACCGGCTCGATTTCGGCATGCAACCAGCGGGGCAGCGTCTCGACCAACAACTCTGCGCCCATCTCAGCCAATCGCTCGCTCAATTCGGGGTAAGTCTCGCCGGGAGCAATGGGCGTGCTGCGCTGGGCCAGGACAGGCCCGGTGTCGAGGCCTCGGTCCATGCGTATAATGCTTACCCCTGTAACCTCATCCCCGGCCAGGATCGCCGATTGGATGGGCGTGCTCCCCCGCCAGCGAGGCAGCAGCGACGGGTGGAGGTTGATACTGCTGCGTCTGGGCAACTCCAGCAGCGATGGGGCCACGTACTCTCCGTAGGCCACCAGCACCGTCACGTCCGGCTGCAATTCAGCCAGTTGTGCCCGGAAATCGGGGTCTTTGAGGGTAGGAGGTTGCAACACGGGCAAGCCAAGCTCCTGGGCCAGCACCTTCACCGGGGGCGGCGTAACTCGCCCTCCCCTCCCCGCAGGCTTATCCGGCTGCGTCACCACCGTAATGCTGTATGGCCCCTCCGCCAGAGCCCGCAGCGAAGGCACCGCGAACTGCGGAGTGCCCATGAAGACGATTTGGGAATTGGGATTTCGGATTTCGGATTTGCTCCGATATTTACTAAATCCGAAATCCCAATTCCCAATTCCCAAATTCCTCACGGCATCACCCTGTTTACCCACTCTAGCGGCTCGACGGCCGGGCCGCTGACGTGTAGTTCCCAGTGGAGGTGGGGGCCGTTGGAGAGGCCGGTGTTGCCCGATAGGGAGACGGTATCGCCCTGCTGCACCATCTGGCCTTCCTGCACCAGCAGGCGCGAGTTGTGGGCCAGCAGGGTGAAGACGCCGAGGCCATGGTCTATGATGACGACGTTGCCGCGTACTTGCAGCTTGCCCGCGAAGACAATCTTACCGGCGGCTGGGGCGCGCACGGGGGTGCCTTCGTTAGCAGCCATGTCCATGCCTCCGTGATAGGTGGTCGGCTTCGAGCCGGAGCGACAGTTATAGCAGCGGCGGGTGGCGAACGCTGAGGTGATGCGCACCTTGCCGGCAAGCGGCATGGCGAAGGTGCCGTCCCAGTGCTTCTCGGGCGTGCGCCCCGAGAAGATGCGCTCCAGCGTGTCCAACTCTGGCCCCGTATATGAGGGGTCGAGCAACGCGGCGGTCTGGGGGTCAAACTGCAGCGACTCGCTGGGGAAGTTGTAGGGAGTGATCTCCAGCGTGCGTGTGACGACCCGGCGGCCCCCGTCACCGTTTTCGAGGGAGAAAGTCACCTGGCGCGGCCCTACGTCAGCGAACGGTACGGCTCCAAGCATCGCCCAGACGACCCCGCGCGACTCGTCCAGCGTAAAGTGCAGGTCGCGCCCCTCGTACCGGCCCGTGACGCTCACGCCGGGCGAGGCTGCAATCTCCACCGTTGCCGTATGGCCCTCGGCCAGGCGTGGAGGGTTGAAGCGCACGAGCGTGCCCATCGGGATGTTGAAGCCCGATTGTTTTAGCGTTGTGTAACCGAGAGGCGACAGTTGTATCGCGTAAGGGGTGCTCACGAACTCGGGGTGGTACTCGAAGCGGGCTCGTTCGAAGTATTGCACCGTGTTACCGTCTTCCTGTATCTCCTCGCTGAGGGGCAGGCCGAACAGGCGCAGCCCACCGTTAGTACGCCAGAACTCATAGAAGCCGCCCTGCAACGTATGTCCGGTCTCCCCAAAATAAGTACGCTCCGGCGTATTCCGCACGGGAGCCACCCGGTCAAAGCTGCGCCCGTCGAGTGTAGCCACGCCTAGCGCGCCAAACTGCACCTTCTGTGATGCGGGCAACTCCGGGTGCAACTCCATGCGGGCGCGCTCAAAATACTGCACCATGTAGACCCCACCGCCGGGCAGCTTCTGGGCGAAGGCCTCAGTGAGGGGCAGGCCAAATAGGTCCGCGCTCCTCTGGGTGCTGCGGTAGAGGTTGTAGAAGTCACCCGACACCAGGTGCCCGGTCTCGGTGAAGTAGCGCATGCCGGGACCGAGGCTTGGGGCAGGTCGCGCCGACACAGGGTCGCCGTTATAGGGTGTGAGCGTAGGCGTAGGGGGCACTGCGGTAGGTGGTACAGGGGTGCTGCTCGCCTGCGCAACGGCAATAGCCCCCTGGCCTGGAGCCTCACCGCTAGACCCGGAAGAGGAGGAGTTGCCGGTACCGTTGCTCATGTCGGCACCGCTGCCCTGCTCCGCCCGCGCTGCCGGCCACAGCATGGTAGCAAACACAGCAACGCCCACCAGCAGCAGCGCCAGCGCTGAAATGAGGATCAGCAAACGAGTGCGGCTTACAGCGGACGCGTTACGGCGGGGAAGGTGTGCGTCGGAGGCAGGTTCTGACCGTTGCAATGAGAAATCTCCGGTTCGGGTCGAGGCGGTCTATTGGGGCAAGGACTCTAAATTATAGCACAAGGAGAGAGGTGAGGAGTGATGAGTGAGGGTATGGTTATTCTCGTCAGGAGAAGGCCACGCCCTGCCCATCTCCCGACCTATTGACGCACGGGCTGTTTTGCTCGTACACTAGCCCTAGCCGCCGTAGTAGAGGCGTGTCCATTGCCATGTTGCCGGTGGCAGGGCATTGCACAAAGTCGTGTGCCGGTTGCGGCACCCTGCATAGCGAGAGATAGATATGTGGCACCACTATTTTCAGCCTGACAGTCTTGAAGAGGCCCTGCAACTGCTGCGCGATCACCCCACCGCAAGACTGGTCGCGGGTGGCACCGACGTACTGGTCGAATTGCAGCGCGGCATCAAGCCCACCGACACTCTTGTTGACATAAGTCGATTACGCGATCTCAAGTACGTGCGGTTGGAGGACGGCGTCTTCCGGCTGGGGGCGCTTGCTACTCACAACGACGTGCTGTCCTCGCGCCAGTGCCTGCAACGAGGCTTTCCATTGGCCCAGGCCAGCATCGAGGTGGGTGCGCCGCAGATACGCGCCAGAGCCACGGTAGTGGGCAACCTGGTCACCGCCTCGCCCGCGAACGACACGATCTCGGCACTCATGTCGTTGGGTGCGGAGTTGGTGCTTGCGAGCCTCGCGGGGGAGAGGGTGGTGCCCATGTCCGAGTTCTACCTGGGCGTGCGGCGGACCGTGTTGCAGCCGGGAGAGATGGTGCGCGAAATCCGCTTCCCAGCTCTGAAGGACAACCAGCGGGGCATGTGGAGCAGGCTGGGCTTGAGGCGGGCACAGGCGATTTCGGTCATACATGCGGGGCTGGTGCTGACCTTTGACGGCGACTCCGTGAGGGAGGCACGCATTACCCTCGGTTCGGTGGCTCCCACGGTTGTGCGCGCCCGCCAGGCCGAAGAGTTCCTACGCGGGAAGCGGCTCGATGACGAAGTCTGCGAGGAGGCGGGGCGGCTGGCCTGCCAGGACGTGAATCCGATCAGCGACCTGCGCGGCTCGGCTGAGTACCGGCTGGCTACCCTGGCGGCCCTGGTGGCTGACTGCTTGCGGCGGCTGGCGTTGGGCACCGAGCGTGAGGGCTTTCCCGAGAGGCCCATTTTGCTCGACAGCGGGCATACCAGGCAGGCGGGCGCGCAGTTCGAGGGTGCGATACAGACTACCGTCAACGGGCAGCACTACCGTCTGGAGGGGGCGCAGAACAAGTCGCTGCTGGACGCTTTGCGCGAAAACGCGGGGCTGACGGGCACCAAGGAAGGCTGCGCCGAGGGTGAGTGCGGGGCCTGCACGGTCTGGATCGACGGGCAAGCAGCGATGTCGTGCCTTGTGCCTGCGCCCCAGGCCCATAACGCCGAGATTGTCACCATAGAGGGCTTGGCGGGCACCACGCCCAGCGACGGCCTGCACCCTCTGCAACAGGCGTTCATCGACCACGCAGCTGTGCAGTGCGGCTTCTGCATCCCAGGCATGATTATGGCGGGTGCCAAGCTGCTCGACGAGCGGGTGCGTCCCAGCCTGGAAGAGGCGCAGGTGGCAATCAGCGGGAACATTTGCAGGTGCACGGGGTACAGGAAGATACTTGATGCGATGCTGGCGGCTGCGGATGGGAAGCGGTAATGAGAGTCAGTAGAACGTTCTGGTTTTGGGCGTCCGGACTGCTGATATTTGCGGCCCTTTTCCTGATTATGTACGTCCTTACGCTCAACATGGGCGGCATCTGGTCACTTTGCGTCAACCCACTTATTGTGTTCCTTGCTGTTAGCTATGTCATAGCAGTGCCGGTGCTTGCAGAGCAACAGCGCAATGCTGCATCTTCTATAGTCTCGGATACTGGCGCGATCGATATCCAGAGGCGCATTTTCAGAGAGTCGAAGCCCATGCTTGTTGGTATCGTGCCTGTGTTAGCCCTCATGTGGTTCTTTAATGGGAGCATGGCGCTCCAGTTGCTCGTCGCTGCCTTATATTTGACGGTCCTTGGAGTGTGGTCCTGGCGGCGATTATTCAGCACCGCCAGTTCTCTACAAAGAGATAATGTGGCAGGTACAGGTAAATGAAGCGAGACCCTGACTTCTGGGTTTGGCTCTCTGTCATGGCGGTGTTCCTCACCGTCTTCCTTATGACGTGGGCTTACGAGGCGAATTTCTTTAGCTCCTTTTTCTTAGCCCTCTTCTTTGTGGTCCTGGTAGTAGCAACCGGGTACTTAGGGTACACACTTCTCGCGGGGAGTGGGAGCAAGGCAGTAGTGGCTTCGCAGGCTCCCACTGGTGTGGAGCAGAGAGCGCAGCGGCGGCGCTCGAAGGGTAGAACTATAGCAGCGGTCTGCGTGCTGGGTATGGCTGTACTAACCTTGCTGGGGTCAAGTGGCGTGTTGCCACGTTCACCCTTAATCGCAATTCCCTATGTAGCACTGTTCGGTGGGTGGCTCTGGTACGAACTCGTCGGCAGCAAGAAGGATGAAGTAGGAAGGTGACCGCATGGCAAGCCTGATAGGAGCCTCCGTCCCACGCCCCGATGCGCTCGGCAAAGTCACCGGCGCGACCAGGTACCCCGCCGACCTGGTGCGTGCCGATATGCTGCACCTCAAGATCGTGTTCGCGCACCGGCCCCACGCCCGCATCCTCAAGCTGGATACGAGCAAAGCACTGGAATACCCCGGTGTGGTGGACGTGTTGACGGCGGCCGACGTGCCCTTCAACGCCTATGGGTTGGTGGAGTCGGACCAGCCTGCTATTTGCGGCGACAAGGTGCGCTACGTGGGCGACCGTGTGGCGGTCGTAGTGGCCGAGACGGTGGAGGCTGCCGAGGCGGGGGCCGCCCTTGTGCAGGTAGAGTATGAAGACCTGCCGCCGGTAATTGATGCGAGGGCCGCCATGTCGCCTGACTCGCCCCTGGTGCATGACGCGCAGGGCACTAACGTGCTGGGGCATGTGCCAATACGTAAGGGAAACGCGGACAAGGCGCTGGCCGAGGCGGACCTGGTGCTTGAGGGCGAGTTCACCACCTCCTGGCAGGAGCACGCATACTTGCAGCCGGAAGCGGGCATCGCCTACATCGACCAGGCGGGCAAGCTGGTGATCGAGACGGCGGGGCAGTGGCTGCACGAGGACCGCAAGCAAATAGCCGCGATGCTAAAGCTGCCCGATGAGGACGTGATTATCCGGTACGCGGCCATTGGTGGGGCGTTCGGGGGCAGGGAGGACCTGTCGATACAGCACCTGCTGGCGCTCGCTACCTGGAAGCTGAAGCGGCCCACCGCGATGATATGGAGCCGCGAGGAGTCGATGTTCGCCCACCACAAGCGCCACCCCTTCTGGATACGCTGCCAGTGGGGCGCTATGAAGGACGGGCGCATCGTGGGCGTGCGGGCCGAGCTGGTAGCCGATGGTGGGGCGTACGCTTCCACCAGTGTGGAGGTCCTCAAGATAGCATCGCTGTTCGCCACCGGCACTTACGAGGTGCCCAACATCTCTGTGGATGGCTACGCTGTATACACCAACAATGTGCCGTGCGGGGCGTTCCGGGGGTTCGGGGCACCGCAGGCGCAGTTCGCGGTCGAGAGCATGGTCACACGGCTAGCCGACGCGCTCGGCATCGACCCCATTGAGATGCGCCGCCGCAACATCTACCGCGAGGGCAGCATCGAGCCGTCTCAGAACCCACTGCCACCAGGGGTAAGCGCCCTTCCCGTAATGGAGCGCTGCGTCGAGGAGGCCAAGTCGCGGCTCAACTATGGCAGCCCGCGCGTGCAGCCCTCCAAGCCGCACCTGCGTCGGGGCGTGGGCATCGCATGCGGCATCAAGAACATCGGCTACTCGTTCGGCTACCCTGACCAGGCGACTGCAGAGGTAGAGCTATACGGCAGCGACAAGATAGAGCACGCCACGGTGCGGGTGGGCGCGGCGGACGTGGGGCAGGGGGCGCACACGATTTTGCGGCAGATAGCAGCCGAGACGCTGGGCCTGCCGTTCGAGCACCCCCAGGGCGCAGGCGAAGCCCCCCTCATCGAGATGGTCACCGACGACAGCGGCCAGGCACCCAACGCGGGCAGCGCCTCGGCCTCCCGCATGACCTACATGGGCGGGAGGGCGGTGCACGACGCAGCCAGGGCTGCAAAAGCAAAGTGGGACAGCGGTGAGCGCCCGGCACGCGCTAGAGTGCAGTTCCGCCCGGAAGCCACTACCGGCCTGGACCCTGATACTAGCGCGGGCACGCCCAACTTCGCGTACGGGTACGCGGCACAGGCTGTTGAGGTGGAGGTGGATAAGCTGACGGGGCTGGTGCAGGTGCTCAAGGTAATCAGCGTGCACGACGTTGGCAAGGCGGTTAACCGCCAGCAGGTGGAGGGACAGATAGAGGGGTGTCTCGCCCAGGCGCTCGGCTACGCGCTGCTGGAGGACTTCCAGATGCGCGACGGTAAGGTGCTCACGCCCTACTTCAGCACGTACCTGCTGCCTACCGCCCTGGACATGCCCACAGAGATCGTGCCGATAATAATGGAGCTTGCAGACCCGAATGGCCCATACGGTGCGCGTGGCATGGCCGAGATGCCGTTAGTGCCCCTCACGCCCGCGATAGCCATCGCCATCCACGACGCCGTGGGCGTGTGGCTCAGCCAGCAGCCGATGACGCCGGAGCGGGTACTGACCGCCTTGCGGCAAAGTGGCCCACAGGGCACATCGGAACTATGAAGGCGCGGTTCGGACGACGAACTCAGGCCCCGCCATACAGCGGAATGCGACCCCCGTTGACCACGTGCGCCTCGTTCGAGCAGAGGTAAAGGACCGCCGCTGTAATCTCCTCGGGCGTGGTCCAGTTGGCGTTCTTAGACGTCTTCTGCGCATCTCGCTCGTGTTTGGCGTCGATTGTGCGCACCTGGAGGATGTTCGCTGTAACGCCCGACCCGGCAAACTCCTTGGCAAGCGTCAATACTAGCGCCTCCTGAGCCGCTTTCGCCGCGACATATGGACCCATGTTCGCCGGAGGGGTGGAGGCCAGGGGCGACGAGACTACAATGATGCGTCCCCAGCCGTTGTCTCTGAGGTGGGGCACAAAGGCCTGGGCCAGGTTGAAGGTGGTCCATAGGTGCTGGTTGAGCATGCTGCTCACGTCCTCGGCAGAGACCTCGATTAGAGACTTGCCGCCCAACCAGCCACCCACCACGTGCACCAGGATGTCAACTCGCCCGAACCTGTCCTTCACCTGCTGTGCGGCTTCCTTGGCCCCCTCGGCTTGTGTCAAGTCGTGGGCTCCGGTGAGCAGACGCTCGTCCGGCAGGCCCAGCTCGGACGCCAGCTTCTCCAGCTTTTCAGTGCTGGTGCTGAATAGCGCCAGGCGCGCTCCCTGCTCAGCCATACTGCGGGCAACCACCGAGCCTAAAGCGCCGGTAGCGCCCGTAATCACTGCCACCCGGTCCCTGTCAATCACGGGTTTCTCCTGTCAGCCAAATAAGACGTCAATCGTCCTGCTCGGCCATGGTCTGTTGAAGGGCCTTGACTTGCTCAGGGTCCATACCCGCCACCAGCGGCATGTCCATCTGCTCTTGCATGCGTTCCCTGCCGCCAAAGTCGATAAGGTGGCCGGACCTTTCGGCCTTTGTGTGCAGGTAGAACTCATTGAAGGGGTTAGGCGGAATGACCAGGGGCATGCGACCCGTGATCTTGATGCCGTGTGCCTGGAGGTCTTCGATCTTGCGCGGGTTGTTGGTCATCAGGCGGATAGATTTCACCTTGAGCGACTGTAGCATGTGGGCCGCCGTGCTGTACTCACGCTGGTCGTCGCGGAAGCCGAGAGCTAGATTGGCATCAACGGTATCGTAGCCATAGTCCTGGAGCCCGTACGCGCGAATCTTGTTTACCAGCCCTATGCCGCGCCCTTCCTGCCGCATGTAGAGCATAATGCCGGTCTCCAGCTGGGATATCGTGCGGAGCGAGGTCTTGAGTTGGTCCCGGCAGTCGCAACGGAGCGAGCCGAGGGCATCACCCGTCAAGCACTCGGAGTGGATGCGCACCGGCACGTCTTCAGCCTCGGTGGGGTCACCCTGCACTATGGCCGCGTGCTCGCCATTGTCCCGCTTGTTCCAGAATGTGATGATGTGGAAGTTGCCGAAACGGGTCGGTAGCTCTGCTATCGCGGCGATACGCACGCATATCTTGTCATCGCCTACCCCTGGGCACTCATGGTCTCTGTTTGTATCGAGCAGATCCTTGATTTGCAAATGCGTCAGGTGTTTTGCTTGCACGGCCATTTTCTAATTCCCTTTCAATGTTGGTATAGGATCCTGTCCTGGGTCTGATATTTTGACCTGGCACGGTGACCAGCCTCTTATTTGCTCTCCACGCCGTAGCGGACGACCAGCCCATTATCAAATTGCTGCACATCCAGGAGCTTAAGTTGCACGGCGTTCTCTCGCGTGAGACCTGAACCGTCGGCCAGCGTCGGTGCGGTCGCTCCGCCAAAGATGAGGGGCGCAATAAAGACGTAAAGCTCGTCTACCAGTCCTGCTCCAAGTAACTCCGCATTGAGTGTGCCACCACCCTCTAGCATGAGACGCTCGACGCCAAGTGCCCGCAGTTGCGACATGGCCCGTACCAGGTCTACCCTGCGCTCGCCCATCACGAACACCTCCGCCCCACGGTCCCGCATGCGCAGCAACTGTGTCTCTACCGTCTGCTCCGAGGTGAACACTACAACCCGCGCCGGCCCGAAGTTCAGGAAGTTGCCGCCGGTGCGTATCGAGGCCGCCGTGTCAGGGTCTTCTATCTTGCTGACAACCCCTACCTTCATGGGGTTCTCAGGCAGACCCCGCGCCAGCCTCTCGGAACGCAACTGCGCCGACTTTACCGTGAGTTTCGGGTCTTCGCTTAGCAGGGTCTGCCCGCCCACCATGATGGCATCGCTGGACGCGCGGTACTGATCCACTCTCTCCAGGTCGGCGGGCGAGGAGATTGCAGCACCTTGTCGCGCAGCCGTGTCGATCTTACCGTCTGCGGTAATTGCTACGTTAATGAAGACAAAGGGCCGTGGCTCACCCATGACTCGAGTATATCCTACGGGCACAGGCAAGGTGTGCTGTAGAGTGCGCCATCTTGCGGGTCACACGTTGCCCGCTCTATACTTCACCCCTCACCAACCCTCTTGCCAGCCTATTGTGCTGCTCCACCAGCACCGGCATCTCCACCCCCAACAACTGCCTCTCCTGCACCCGCACCCGCCCGTTTATAACCGATAGTTCCACGTTCGGCGGCTGGCAAAAAACAATGGCAGCCAGGGGGTCGTGGACGGCACCGCCCGCGAGGCCCAGGGTGTCCAGGCGATAGCCTATGAAGTCGGCGGACATACCTATGCTGAGGTAGCCTATATCGTCGCGGCCCAGCACCTCGGCACCGCCACGAGTCGCCAGCCTGAGTGCGTCCAGGGCGGTGAGGGCGGCGGGCCCATGTGTCACTCGCTGAAGGAGCATCGACATGCGGGCTTCGGCCAGCATGTGGGAGCCGTCGTTGGAGGCCGAGCCGTCTACCCCCAGGCCGAGCCTCGCGCCCGCATGCATAAGGGGCAGCACCGGGGCCACGCCCGATCCCAGGCGCATATTGGATGTGGGGCAGTGGGCCACCCCGGTGCGGGTGCCGCCTAGCCTGGTTATCTCCTCGGAATGCGGGTGCACCATGTGGGCGTGCCACACGTCCGGCCCCACCCAACCCAGCTCCTCCGCAAGCTCCACGGGCGTCCGCCCAAACTGCTGCTTGCAGTAGACCTCCTCGTCCGGCGTCTCGGCCAGGTGCGTGTGCGAGTGGACGCCGTAAGCGCGGGCTAACTCAAGGCTGTCGCGCATTAGCTGGGGCGACACGCTGAAGGGGGAGCAGGGGGCGAGCACGATACGCAGCATCGAGTGCCGGTCGGGGTTGTGATACTGCTCGATTACCCGGCGAGAGTCGCTCAGGATTTGCTCCTCATCCTCGACTACGTGGTCCGGGGGCAGGCCGCCGCTCGATTGGCCTACGGACATGGAGCCTCGCGCTGCGTGGAAGCGGAAGCCCATCTCGCTTGCGGCCTGTATCTGGTCGTCCAGACGCGAGCCGTTGGGCCAGATGTAGGTGTGGTCGCTGGACGTGGTGCAGCCGGACAGCATCAACTCTGCAATCGCGACCTTGCTGCTGACGTAAATGGCTTCGGGGGTCAGGCCCGCCCATATGGGGTAGAGGGTCACCAGCCAATTGAAAAGGGTAGCGTTTTGCGCGGCGGGCACGTTGCGGGTGAGCGTCTGGTAGAAGTGGTGGTGGGTGTTCACCATGCCGGGCATCACGAGCATGCCGCGCGCGTCTATCACCGTGTCGGCAGTTTGTGGTAGCGAGGCGGTAGGCCCGACCTGCTGAATTACATTATCCACGACGTAGATACTGGCGTCAGGCCACATGTTGCCCGCATCGTCCATCGTGACGAGCAAGTCGGCGTGCTTTAGCAGAAGAGTGGGCATAGGCGGAATTTGGGATTTGGCAATTCGGATTGCGGATTTGTGTATAGTCTACAACAGGGCGCAATGGTTTGGTGAATCGCTGAGGCTGTAGCAAACGCGGTTGGTACCGGGTAGGATGCTCGAAACCCTATTCACCTGTCATCCTGAACGCAGTGAAGGATCTAAAGAAGGTGAGTGGGGATGATGCCGAACACTACGGCTCATGGTGCTAGAGTTCAACATGGGGCCAGGAGAAGCATTTGAGATCCTTCACTGCGTTCAGGATGACAGGGTCCTCTTTAGGCCTTGCGTTCAAGCATGGAACACAGAGGGAGTGGTGGGTTGGTGTTGTGGCTGCTGCTTGTGTTATCTTGAATGGGCCTGCTGATGTGGGCGGTGGAGGGGTGCTATGGCTCAGGTTGCGCGGGTCGGGGTGATATCGGACATACACGGCAACTGCCTCGCTCTGGATGCGGTGCTGGATGAGTTGCGGCGCGATCCCGTGGACGCGCTCGTGTGCCTGGGTGACGCGGTACAGGGTGGGCCGCAACCGGCGGAAGTGGTTGCGAGGCTGCGGGAGTTGGGCTGCCCCGTCGTTATGGGCAACGCCGATGCGTGGGTGCTGAGTGGCGCTGACACGAGTCCCAACGAACAGACGACTCCTGAGCAGGAGGCTGTGCGGCAGTGGTCGCTCTCGCGGCTTACGGCGGAGGACATAAGCTTTATCGAGGGCTTCCGGCCTACCGTAGAGTTGCAGTTGGAGGGCGACGTGCGGCTGCTGTGCTTCCATGGCTCTCCCACTTCGTTTGACGACCTGATCTTCATGGATACGCCGGAA
>JAXDKH010000430.1:0-3372 GCA_034667185.1 Chloroflexia bacterium
CAGCAGCATAAGGAGGAGCAGGAGAGGCGACGTGCCCGCCCGCGAGACCAACCCCTGGCGCGCTATATCACCCTGGCTGCCGGTATTAGCCGGGCTTGCACTGGCCTTGCTGGCCCTGGAACCCATAGCACCTTCGTTCATCTCCAACATCTTTGCGGACTCCGTACCGTACAACCGGGATGTGGTTTTCGCGGGTGCGCTGCTCGGCCTTCTGCTGGTGCTGGCGCGGGGCACAGTCGCCAGCGTTGAGGCAGAGAGGCTACGGCACAAGCACTCGCAACTGGTGGGGCAGAACGAGGAATACGTCCGCCTGGCAATCAGCGACGCCCTCACCCACCTGTTCAACAAAGGCTATTTCGACTACAGGCTCAAACTGGAGTGCGAACGGAGCCGCCGCGCCGGCCAGCCCCTCACATTGATTGCTCTGGACCTGGACAACTTCAAGCAGGTAAACGACCGTCACGGCCATGCAAAGGGCGACGAACTGCTAGCAGGCGTCGGCAACGTCATTCGCGCCGCCACTCGCACCATAGACTGTCCCTGCAGGGTCGGTGGCGACGAGTTCATCGTGATTTTGCCGCAGACGGATATAGAAGGAGCGTCAACCGTAGCTGAAAGGCTGCGGCGGGGTGTGCTGGAGATGGTCAAGAAGCAGGGACTGGCAACCACCGTCTCGGTATCGTGTGGGATAAGCGCCTACTCACCGAGCACCCGCGACGCCTCGGAGCTTGTAGAGCAGTCCGACGCCGCCCTCTACAAGGCGAAGCAGGCGGGCAAGAACCAGGTAGCCATCTGGCAAGAAGAGACCCCCATCCCTTAGCCAGCGATACCCGACATAGAGACTAACCTCAGGGCAATCCCACCGGCAAAGTGGCCGTGGGCACGACATGTTGCCCGCCGAGGATGGTCGGTGTGGCAACGACGGGCAAGTCGGTAGGCACGGCGGACGCTGCCACGGTCGGCACCTGGGCCGTGGGCACCGGTACGGTAGGAGGCACGACTGTCGGCACAATCTTGGTAGGTAGGGGTGCAGTGGGTGCGGGCACCGTGGGTATCGCTGGTACTTCCACGGTCGGCACTACCGGCATCGTAGGTTCAGGCACCCTTACCTCAGTCGGCACCACGGACGCAGTAGGCAGAGGTAAAGGGACCGTGGGCACAGCCGCCGTAACGGTCGGCAGCACGGGCGTAATTGTGGGCAGGACCGGCAGCTCAGTCTGAGTTGCGGTAGGTGCAACGGTGGTCACGCGGGTCGGTGCAGGCGTACTTGTGGACGAGGCAACTGGCGTGCGGGTCACCGTTGCGCTACTTGCCGGTACCGCTGTAGGGGGCAAGGGCTGAGGCGCGGTAGTAGACGTGGAAGTGACCCTTATACCCCTGCTGGGAGTTGCCTCCAGGCGTGTCGCTGTACCTGTGGGCGTGGCAGAGGGTAAGACCTCCGTTTGTTGAGCTTCCGGGCTAGCCACAGCCAGCGAATTTACCTCCTGCACGGCCGGGGTCTTCATGGGAGTGCCTGTGGTCGTGGGTAGCGGTACGCCGGTCTGCCTGTCCGCAGGCGTAGGCGAAAGAGATACGATGCCGGAGGTGTTGGACGCGCTGGCGATTTGCGGGCCTGGGGTAACCAGAGGCAAAATTGTACTGGTCGCCCGCGGAGCGATGCCAGGAGTAAGAGCAGCGGTAAGGGGAGGTGAAGCCACGTCCTCGGCATGGGCAATCTTGTCGGAATTGATGCTTTGGGAGGGGCCGAAGATCCCAGGGAGCAGACCATCGAGGAGTTTGCGGGGACCGTTGAACCAGAAAAAGGTCCCGAATACCGTTACCAGCACGGTGACCACAAGCCCTTTCCGCACCAGGCTCATCTGCTGCTCGTGCCGGGCCTTCTCCTCCCGGCTGAGGGCTTCTGCTTCTTCGAGAGCAGTTGCACAGTCCTCGCAGCGCGGAGCCTCGCCACGTATCGCCTTACCACACCCTTCGCAGGGGTGAAAGAGCACGGCCTGCTCCGGCTGCTGAGCCAGCATATCGCTCAAGGTGAGGGCTCTTGTGGGGGTGCGCTCTTCCTCTTGAGCAAAATCGATTTCTACCGTGTCGGGGGTGAGATCCGCAACCTGGTCGTGCTGAGGCTCCGCTTGCTCCAACGCGGCGAGGGGCACAGTAGCAGCCCCTGCTACGTCGCCGGACACGCGATTAGAAAGCACACGCGGCGGTCGCGCCTTTTGCCTTCCTCGTTCTCGTATATTGCCCTTGCGGTTGCGCTTTCCCACGGATTCTGTACCCACGTTTTGCTATGACTGTAAGGCTGGGAGGCGGCAGGTAGTTCCGCACACGGCGTCAGCGACAGGTTGCCTTGCGAACAAAGGTAGCCCTTAGCGTGGCCCCTGATGGGGTATAAGGCCCTACCGAAATTGTACTTCGCACACTGCCCGGTGCACATGAGACATCGGTACTTGAAGTGCATAAGAGTATGGTCATAGGACTATGGACGAGCGAGTTGTTAGTTGTTAGCTGTTAGTGGTTAGTAATGCCAGACCATAACATCCTTGGCGGGTACTTGGCGTTCTTGGCGTCTTGGCGGTTCCGTCTCTTCCCGCATCGTCCATTGTTCTCTTCTGGAACGGGAATTGCAGGTAGAGTGCACGGCAGAGCGTGAGGGCGTCGCGCTGCCGCAAGATTGTGCAGACCACGGCACGCACCCTGGCCGTGGAGTAAGCTGGGGGTAATGAACACACTGTACCTGGTCAGGCACGGAGAGAACCGCGCCAACATCACAAAGGAATTTTCCCATACCAAGGTAGACTATCCCCTCACCAGGAAGGGCGTGCTACAGGCCCGGCAGACCGCCGAGTATTTCCAGGACCGCCACATAGATGCGGTCTATTCCTCTCCCCTGAAGCGGGCCTTGCAGACAGCCGAGATAATCGCCTCGACAAAGAATCTGCCGGTCACCATAATCGAGAGCTTACGCGAGGTGAACTCCGGAGATCTGGAAGACGCACCCCCGACCGAGGAAGCCTGGCGCATCTACCTTGACACCGTGCAGGGCTGGAACGAAGGGCGGCCCGAAGTGGCGCTGCCGGGCGGCGAGAATTACTTCGCGCTCACAAGCAGGATACGTCAGGCATTCAACGAGATTGTGGGCGACAGGGACGGCAGAGAAATTGTGGTGTCGGGACACGGCGGCATATTCACCGCTGCCATCGGCCTGCTCTGCAAGAACGTGGAAGCCGACGAACTGCGCAGTGCCCACTACCACAACTGCGCTATCAGCCAGATCGAGTTAGAGCGCACCCCCGGCGGGCACCTGGAAGGCGTGCTCATCGGCTGGGCGTACTGCGAGCACCTGTCGGGGGAGGCAGCAGAGCTTATATCGCCTAT
>JAXDKH010000431.1:0-6208 GCA_034667185.1 Chloroflexia bacterium
CATCACGTTTCACGTTTCACGTTTCTAAGCCGCCGCCCCAGCCCAAACCTGCCACCGCGGTTGTAATACCACCACTCCAGCGCCAGTAGTAGGAGCGACGCGGCCAATACCCACGGCCATATCTCCAGACGGCGCTTCTCACCCTCTACTGTGGCAGCGGCCTGCGTGCCCGCGAACGGTAGACTTACCCTTGGTGTTATGTCTACTTCTTCGCGGAGCATGTTCACGGCGAACTGCTCCGGTTCGGTGAGGGCTGTGCCCCCCGCGAATTGCTGCACGCTGTACACTCCCAGCGCATCTGTGCCAGCGAAGGACACCTGGCCGGAGGGGCGTAGCGTCACCACCCTGTCGGTGCTCGCGCTTTCCGGCAGGGTTACTCTTATCTCATCGGCTTCCGGGAGGGCGCGAATGCTGATGGGGTCGCCTGCTGCAAGCGTGGGAGGAGCATCCACCGAGGTGGCGGGTTGCAGCCAGTCGAGCAGGTTGGCAACCAGGATGGGGAAGGCCACCTGTAGCGGCAGGTCAGACTTGTGCAGGTCGAACGCGAGCACGGCCACTCGCCTGCCCTCCGTTTCGCCCGCCAGGATGAGAGGGTCGCCGGAGGGGGTGCGGACCAGCACACGCGCCCAGACCGGAGGGACGATGCGCTGGGCTGAGGCGATATGTAGCCCCGACAGGTCGACGAAGCGCAACAAGGGGTCGTTTACCGCCACCTGCCCAATCGCCGGGTAGGCCAGCGTGCCCAACACCACCATCAGGGGCGACTGCGGCGGGGCCAGGATGAGCAGGTTGCCGGGCGGTACGGGCGTGGGTATCATGCCGTCCAGCACCGTGAGGCCGAAGGTCTCCGAGGGGGCATATTGGCCGGGCGCTGTCTTGAACAGCTTGATGCCGGGCACCAGGTTGAGCGACTTCTCCAGGAAGCCGTTGCCCTCGCTCACCAGCAGCACGTTGGAAGAAGGCGGCCTCGACAGCACCGCCCAGGCGCGATTGTCAGACTTGAGCATATCCGCATCGCTCGCGTTGACCTGTAAGGTAGCCTCGGCGACGTGGGTGTTCAGGGGCAAATCACCCAGCGTGACGACCTGCTCCTCTCCCGCTTGGAGGTCGAAATTGCGCGAGTCGCGCAGGGTGCCGTCGATGGAGATCGACAGAAGCGCGGCGGCCTTCTGGTTGGAGGTGTTAGTGACGCTAGCGAAGAGTTGCGGGCCGCCGGTGGCCTCCCGTAGCGAGAGGGCGGTGATAGCGACGTTGCGGCCCGACCGCCCCACGTTGATGTAGGCCGATTTGCCGGGCACCTGGGGCAAGGTCTCGGCCCCTTGGAACGCCCCGTCGGAAATGAGCACCACGGTGGCCTCGCCCAGTTGCCGGGCCGTGGCCGCCGCCAGGGTGACCGCCTGCGCCATGTCTGTGCCCCCGTTAGAGGCCGACAACCCCGCAAGCGCCGAATGTAGCGCCGACTTGTTGTTGGAGGCGGACACAACCACCTGCGGCACCGGCCCCGCCAGCACCAGCGACATGCGAGCCTCACCCGACATGCCGTCTATGAGTGCGTTGGCCTCTCGTCGCGCACGCTCAAACCTGCTGGCTCCGCCCACCTCGTCCACAACCTGCATCGAGGCCGAAGCGTCCAGTATGATCACCATGTTCCCTGTCGCCACCGTGCTCGCCTCGAAGAATGGGCGCGCCAGGCTGAACACCAGCAGCAGGAGCAAAAGTAGTTGCAGCAGGAGCAGCAGGTTGCGCCGCAGCCTGTTCCAGGGCATATTGGCCGTGCGGTCCTGGAGCGCCCGCCGCCACAGGAACGACGAAGAGACATCCACGTCCTGCCGCCGCAGCCGCAACATGTAGAAGAGGATGATAGGTATAGCCAGGGCAAGCAGCCCCAATGCGACGGGGATAAGGAAGCCCATGATGTATTGTAACGGACTTGTGAATTGGAATTTCGAATTGCGAATTTAGTAGAGGAGGGAGAGGTGGGGACACCCCACGCCATGAGGGGAAGACCCCTGCACCCCTTCAAATTCGCAATTCGAAATTCCAATTCCCAAATCGGTCTACGGGCAGGGGCTGGGAGCGCCCTTGGCCGGGGAAACGCAGGTCTTGAGCGAGCCACTCTTGAGGGCGGCGTCGACTTCCTTGACCTTGGCGTCCACGTCGGCGGGTACTTTGGAGGCCCAGTCGTGGTAGGGGGCGAGGCCCACTTCACCCACGTTGTTGCCGCCCTTGAAGTTGCCGTCCTGGGCTGCCTTGATCAGGTTGTATACGCCGAGACCGAGGTGCTTCGTGGCGCTCGATAGCAGCGAGCCCTTGTACTCGTCGCCAATCGTTTCGTACTGGTCAACGTCAACGCCGATAGCGGCGATACCGCGATCCTTAGCGGCGAAGATAGCGCCGTTGCCCGTCAGGCCGCCCGCGCCGAACACCACGTCCGCGCCACGGTCGATCATCGAGAGCGCGGTGGTCTTGCCCCACTCAGGGTCAACGAAGGTCTGCGTGATGGGCACGTCGCTGTGGTACGTAGCCTGCACGGTGATGTTGGGCTTGACGGACTTGGCACCCGCCTTGTAGCCCTCACCGAACCTCCACACCGGCGGCACGTCGTCGGTGCCGAGTACGGCCCCGATGTTGTCCTTCTTGCTCACGGAGGCGGCCAGCACGCCCGCGAGGTAGCCTGCTTTGTCCTCATCGAAGATGAGACCGGCGAGGTTGGGGATGGTGACCGGGTTACCGGTGGCATCGAACTGTGCCTGGTCCACACCGATGAACAGGATCTTCGGGTTGGCCTGGGCAGCCTTCGTGGTGGCCTCGCCGAGCGCGAAACCGACCGTCACGACCACATCGTAGCCCTGGTCTACGAACTGCTGGATGTTCTTGTCGTAGTCTTTGGGGTCGGAGGTCTCGATGTAGTTGGTCTCGAGGCCGAGGTCCTTACCCGCCTTCTCTACGCCTTCCCAAGAGCCCTGGTTGAAGCTCTTGTCATTGAGGCGGCCCACGTCCGTAACGAGCCCAACCTTGAGCTTGCCACCACCGGAAGTGCCTGCCGTAGCCGTGCCCGTGGTGCCCTCGGTCGCGGTCTCTTCCGCAATGGCAGTCGTAGCGCTAGGCTCCTCCACAGCGGTCGTGGCGGTGGGTTGCTCGACGGCGGTGGTGCTAGTCGGCTGCTCAACTGCCGTTGTGTTCGTGGGAGCCGCCGTGGGGGTCGCGGCAGGTCCGCCGCAGGCTGCCAGGATGGGTACTGCCAGCATGAATACGGCCAGCGCTTTACCGGCGCGGCCAAACAATCGCCTGGTCATAAGAAAACTCTCCTCCTACTAAAGCTAAAGGATCTTTGCCGTGGCGTGGCTGTATTATAGCACGCGCGGGCGGGGAGTCAAGGGGGACCGGTTGGACGATAGACGATGGGGAGGAGCAATTAGCATTCCGCCTCAGGACCGATCTATACCGTGGGCGAATGCGCTACACTGGGGCCGTTGGCTAACCAGGTGGCGCTTTATGTCGGATCGAATGTCCATGCTCATCAACGAATTGCTCTCTTACATATTCACCAACATGCGGCTGCCAATCGCGGTGCAATTTGCGCAGTGGGTCCAGGAGTCGCCCCGCTTCCGTGTGTTCGCCGAAACTTACCGTGATAAAATCCGCAAGAAGATGCGTGGAATCACCGAAGCTGAGGGGTATCGCGATCTGCAAGCCGAGTTGGCGACGGCCTATTTCCTGGCGCAGGAACGGCGGTTCGACGTGGAATATGAGAAGTACGGCGTGGGCAAGCAGCGCGGGCCTGACTTCTCAGTCACTTACAAGACCCATATCCGCTTCGATGTGGAGGTCACTAGGCTGCGTGGGACCCAGGCAGGAACATCTCCCGAGCCCGTCAAGCTGTCCAACACGCTGTGCGCCAAGCTGCAACAGATGCCGCCGAGCGTGATCAATATCCTCGTGCTGGCAGCAGACGATGCGCCGTATAGTGGGGACGACCTGGAGGCGAGCCTGCGTCTGCTGCAGGAGCATGCCGAGCGCAAAGACGACGAGTTCTTCACCCGCCGCGGCTTCCTCGGCGCACGCGACTTTCTCAGGCAGTATAGCCGCCTCAGCGCCATACGCCTGGTCACACCGGGCGCGCCACCCATCCTGCGGCTCCAGCCCCAGGCCCGGCATGCCCTACCGTCCGACCTTGCGAACATCTTGAGACGATAGACGATAGGAGAACCTTCATCGTCCGTCGTCTATCGTCTACCGTCCCAACAAAAAGAGGCCTCTTTCGAGGCCTCGAACCAGGAGGAGCAGGATTAGCAACTCTTTACACTTCTTCTGCCCTTATAATAGCGGACCCGCTATGTAGTGTATATGGCCCAAAGGTACTTTTTTGGTCTGCCCTGAGTACTAATCCAGGTACTATGCAGGCTGGTACCTTTTGGCTACTACCGTATCGGTGATGTGATAGGGGCTGCTGTTGGTTAGTTGACTGCACCCACTTCTTGCAGGTCTTCCGCGTTTCGCGAGTGCTCCGACGCGCCGTTGTTGCTTTGCACGTTGGTTACGATCGTCTCGATGGCCTGTAAGACCTGTGGGTCGTAGATGCCGTACTTGCGGCGCAGGTATGCCTTGATGTCGGGGAGGTTTGAGGTATCGGAAGCGACATCTAGGAAACCGGCGGCCTGCAAGAGGTCGTCAAGGGACGCGCCCAGGGCTGAAGCCAGCGAGCGCAGCTTGTCGCGCGACGGGAGGGCGATATCGCCCATTTCCAGCCGTGAGATGTAAGATCTGCTGAGTCCGCTAGCCCTGCTGAGGTCCTGTTGTGTGAAGTCTGCTACCTGGCGAAGTTCCTTGATTCGCCGGGCGAGTGAAGTATATTTTCCCATAGTCTCTACTATACCGTATAGCGAGGGGCGGCGGCAAGTTGTATCAACAGCCTGTCTAAACCACTGCATGTCGTGCCCATTGGAGGCTCTCAATCAACTAGCTGAACAGGACCCAGTACCATCTAAGTATGGTACTGGGTCCTGTTCAGCTAGTTGATTCTAATTGCTGGTCGCGAAACTGAGGGATAACTCAAGCCTGCGAAACTCTAAGCTAGGGAGTACACGCCAGCGGGTCCGACATAATCCTTATCGAGGCCCCCGCCTGCCAACGGTACATATTACCCGTACCTATCTGGTCAGCGCCCGTATAGCCGTAGCTACTGCCGTTGTAGTTGGCGAGGTAAATATTGCCGTTGGTGGTATCTCGTACTCCGATATCCTCGTAGCCGTCGCAGTCGAAGTTGCCTGTGATCGGCTGGAATTGAGCACCTGGCAGCCAACCGGCAGCCCAGCTTCGTGCGTAGGTTAAGGCGCCGGTAGTGTCATTGGAGTGCATAAAGTGCCAGGTACCATTCGACGCGTCTCGCAGCCCTATATCGGTGAACTGGTCGTTGTCGAAATTGCCTGTGACAGCCTGGTAGTTTGAGCCGGCCGTCCACTCGATGGCGTTGGTGTAAGCGAAAGAGAGAGTCCCGGAAGGGCCAGTGGGAGTAGTCACTCTTACAAAGTGCCAGTAGGCGTTACCTGTAGTTGTGTTACCCACGTTGGCATCTCGAAGCCCGATATCGGTGATACCATCGCCATTCCAGTCACCTGCGACCGCCGTAAAGTTGGTGCCCGCTGCCCATGAGAACCCGGCAATCTGGGTATAAGTGTTGTTCCCATCATTCCTTCGGAAGGTCCAGCCACCGCTAGTGGTGTCTCTCACGGCGATGTCGGTCTTCTTGTCGCCGTTGAAGTCTCCAACTACTGATTGGTACTGGCTACCCATGCCCCAGTTGCTGACGTAATGGGTGAAGTTGTTGCTAGCGAACTCCGGCCCCTTGCGGCCTTCCTTGAAGTACCAATTTCCGTTGGTGTTATCCAGGAAGTAGAGGCTTGGGCTGTTACGCTTGTAAAGGCCGACTTGCGTCTCAAGCTGGTTGTAGTAGAAGCTGCCAAAGCTAATTCCACTCGGAGCATCCGCGGTGGGCCACATTGGTTCTAGGTCGTTGCTGAAGTCAGGGCTATACTGGTCGTTGTAGAGGGAGTCACTGCGCGCGGCCACTGGAACACAATTATCGTACCCGTAAAGCGCGGGATTTGACTGGCAGCCTTTAACGCGGTCCGCTGCCCACATGTTCCAGCCATCGATGATTACGAATGACGAGTTCACATCCTTGGCCCGCGACCATTGATCGATGAAG
>JAXDKH010000432.1:0-4510 GCA_034667185.1 Chloroflexia bacterium
CAAGCTAACTTCACGCAGATGCTCGCCGAAGGCTCTGCAAGAGCAGTGGAGATTGGGAACGTAACGCAAGTGCAACTCCCAGGAGGGCAGGCTGTGCTGGTTGAATACACGTCCAACTCCGACCCCAACGCGGTCACGGGCAAGCAGGTGCGCCTGGAAAACAACGCTTACCTCTACTTCAAGGGCGGCAAGTTGGCGACGCTCACCCTCTGGGCACCCCTGGGCGCTGACAACGTCGACCAGTGGAAGCGCATGTCCGACAGCTTCCGGTGGCGATAGGTCCTTGTTTGTCCGATAGGGAGAGCTAACATGATAGTGTTACATGCTGCCGACCTCTACCGTTTCTACCATACGGGCGAGGACGAGACACTTGCCCTGCGCGGGGTCAGCCTTGACCTGCACGAAGGCGAACTGGTGGCCGTTATGGGACCCTCCGGCAGTGGCAAGTCCACATTGCTGGCTTGCCTGGCAGGGCTGGACGAGCCGGACGGCGGGCACGTTGAGATTTTGGGCACGCACCTAACCCGCAGACCCGAATCGCAGCGGGCGGCGATGAGAGCTGCCAACATAGGAATACTCCTTCAGTCGGGTAACCTCTTCGACCATCTCAGCGTGGATGACAACATCCTGCTGCAAATGCACCTTGCTCACAAGATCAGTAGGCGCAGGCTTGACGAACTGGTTGACTTGGTCGATTTAAGCAAGCGTCGTCGCGCCCGCCCCTCACAGCTCTCCGGGGGTGAGGCCGCGAGGGCGGGACTGGCGGTGGCCCTGGCTGCTTCTCCTAGGGTGCTGCTGGCCGATGAGCCAACCGGGGAGGTCGATGCCGAGACGGAGGCGCGCATTCTAAACATCTTCGAGTCGCGGCGCGGCGAGGGCGATGTTACGCTCATTGCCACCCACAGCGATGCTCTAGCGGCGAGGGCCGACCGCATAGTGCGCCTTGAGGACGGGAGGGTCGTCCATGATTGACGGGATGGAAGAGGCGAGTGGTGTTCGCTTGGCCCGCAGACCGGGTGTGGCCGACGCATTGGTGCTCGCAGAAGGAGTAGGGCGCATATATGGGCAGGGGGATGCGCAGGTGGTGGCCCTGGTGTCCGCGACCTGCGCGATCCATCCCCGAGACCGCATTGCGCTGGTAGGCCGGTCTGGCAGCGGTAAGTCAACGTTCCTGCATCTCATGTCAGGCCTGGACACACCTACCTCAGGAAGCTTGACCTGGCCTACCCTCGGCAGCCGAGATAGTCTCAGGCCCTCGCAGATAAGCATTGTCTTCCAGGCTCCTAGCCTGCTCGCTCCACTGACCGCATTGGAAAACGTGATGATCCCGCTGCTCCTGGGAGGCGTGGACGAGCGGGAGGCGCAAAGGGCCGCGCGGGAGGCATTGGAACTGATCGAGCTGGGTGAGATTGCCGACAAGCTGCCGGAGGAACTATCGGGCGGCCAGGCACAGCGAGTAGCGATTGCTCGCGCCCTCGCCTACCGGCCAAGGGTGCTCTTCGCCGACGAGCCCACGGGCCAACTGGACCACGCGACCGCTATGCACCTGTTCGATGTCTTGCTGGCAGCCCTGGAAGCTACGAGCACTGCGCTCGTGATAGCAACTCATGACCCCCTGGTAGCGGGGCGCATGGACCTCGTGTGGCACATGCAGCACGGCGTGTTGGAGGAAACTACATAGTGATGACCACGCTCTGGCTCAAAGGGTTGCTCGCCTACCGCTCCGGCCGCATGCTCGGCGCGACCGCAGGCGTGGCCCTCACTGTGGCGCTGCTGGTCTCCATTTCGGCCTTCATAGCGTCAAGTGCGGCATCTATGACCCGGCGGGCCATCTCCGACGTGCCGGTAGACTGGCAAGTGCAACTCTCGCCCGGCACCGGTGTTAGCAGCGTTGTCGAGGCTTTAGGCAACGCCACACGTTACACTGAGCTTGAGCAGGTGGGATACGCTGACGCCTCAGGCCTCTCAGCGGAAACCGGGGGCACGGTGCAGACCACAGGCCCTGGCAAAGTGCTGGGCCTTAGCGAGGGATTCAGGCGCGCCTTCCCATTGGAACTGCGCCTCCTGCTAGGCTCTGTCGACGGCGTGCTTATCGCGCAGCAGACCGCGGCTAACCTTCACGTGACGGTGGGCGACACCGTGAGCGTGGGACGGGTAGGTTTCCCACCTGTGGCCGTGAAAGTGGCGGGAGTGGTCGATCTGCCATACGCCGACTCGCTGTTCCAGGCGGTAGGGACGCCACCGGGGGCCGCGCCCCAAGCGCCTCCCGACAACGTGCTCCTATTGCCGTTGCAGCAATGGCAGACTATCTTCGACTCCCAGGCCACCGCCCGCTCGGACTCGACGCGCCTCCAGTTGCATGTTCGCCTGGCCCACGACCTCCCCGCGGACCCTGGCGCTGCCTTCACGCAGGTCGAGGAGGCGGCCCGGAACCTTGAAGCTCGTATCGCGGGCAGCGGCATAGTGGGCGACAACCTGGCGGCTCGGCTGGGCGGAGCGCGCAAGGATGCCTTGTACGCGGAAGTGCTTTTCTTGTTCCTGGGGCTACCGGGCGCGGTGCTGGCGGTGTTGCTTACGCTCGCCGTTGCAGCATCGGGCGGGGAAAGACGCCGAAGAGAGCAGGCCCTGTTGCGCACGCGTGGGGCGTCCTCGGCACAACTATTACGCCTGGAAGGGCTGGAATCATTGATCGTCGGCGTAGGTGGGGTGTCGCTGGGCATGCTTGCGGCTTACGTGGTGACGGAGGCGATCTCGGTGGAAGGAGGTCTGCTGGGCGAGAATACGCTATCTTGGACGACGGGCTTCGGGCTCTTTGGCTTCCTGTTGGCCTACGTCGCGGTGCTGTGCCCGGCGTGGCTGCAATCCAGGCGCATCACGGTGGCAGCTGGGAGGGCGGCGGTTGGCCGGGCGCGCAAGCCCCTTTGGCAGCTAGTCTATCTCGACGTGGTATTGCTGGCCGCCTCGGGCTTAGCGTTCTGGCAGACCGCGAGTACGGGTTACCAGGTCGTGCTTGCGCCGGAAGGCATACCCGAATCTTCGGTGGCCTACGAGACCTTCATAGCCCCGTTATGCCTCTGGTTGGGCATTGGGCTACTGACGATGCGTCTTTGGCGCTTCCTGTTGGAGAGGAGGAGGCGAGGCGTGGCCGCCGCCCTGAGACCTATTGCCGGGAAACTCTCAGGCGTAGTGGCGGCATCGTTGGCGAGACAGAGTTCGCTTGTGTTGAGGGGCCTGGTGCTCGTGGCGTTGGCTTTCTCCTTCGCCACGTCCACAGCCGCATTCAACACCACATACAACGCTCAGTCGCGAGTAGATGCCGAACTGACCAATGGGGCGGACGTGACGGTGACAGGTTCCACCGCCGCCCCGGCAAGCAGCAAGCTTGCCGAACTCCAATCGTTACCTGGGGTAGCCGGCACCAGCGCGATGCAGCACCGTTTCGCGTACGTCGGCAACGACTTGCAGGACATCTATGGTATAGACCCCCGCCACATTGGTGAGGCGACCGACATGTCCGACGCCTACTTTGCGGGCGGCAGCGCCGCCTCGTCTCTATCTGTGCTTGCCTCCACACGCGATGGCGTGCTGGTTTCCGACGAGACAGTGAAAGACTTCCAGTTGCAAGTTGGCGACCTCATAAACTTGCGCCTTCAAAGTCTGACCGACCACCAGTACCATGTTGTGCCTTTCCACCTCGCCGGCATCGTGCGCGAGTTCCCCACCGCCCCCAAAGACTCTTTCCTTGTGGCGAACGCGGGCTACATTGCCGAGCAGACAGGCAACAACGCGGCTGAGATCATCTTGATGCGCGCAGTTGGCGACCCCAAGAACCTGGCGGCGAGGGCGAGGGCAACGGTGTCGGACCTACCGGGCGCGATCGTAAGCGACATCGGGTCATCACAGCGCACTATAAGCTCTACCCTGACCGCTGTAGACCTGAGCGGCTTAACCACCCTGGAATTGGCGTTCGCCGTACTCATGCTGGCCGGTGCCACGGGTTTGGTATTGGCGCTTGGCCTGGCGGAGCGGCGGCGCACCTTCGCGATACTGGCGGCGCTGGGAGCGAAACATAACCAACTTGGCTCGTTCATCTGGAGCGAAGGCTTGTTAATATTGCTGGGTGGTGGAGTTTTCGGTGTGGCGTTGGGCTTCGGCGTTGCACAGATGCTCGTGAAGATACTGACCGGCGTCTTCGACCCACCGCCGGAGACCATGTCCTTACCGTGGGCATACCTGACGCTGCTCATGCTTGCGGCCCTGGCTTCCACAGTGGCCGCCGTCCTTGGAGCGCAGGTGGCTTCCAGGCGCTCGGTCCTAGACGCGCTCCGAGACATCTGATGGACGGGTAATCCGCGGTACTGGTGTTCTAACAGCAGGATGCACCTAACCTCCAACTTGTGGGCCGCGGATCTAAGGTGTGAATATTACTTCTGCGCTCGTACAACCTTGCCTACCGGATGAACCACTCCACCGCCTCACGCGCTATGTCGCCCGGAACGGTATGAGGCCC
>JAXDKH010000433.1:0-4071 GCA_034667185.1 Chloroflexia bacterium
ATGTTGGAGGTGGCTTTCTCGCGGCGGATGTGCTGCTCGCGTGTTTGCAGAGTCAGCACGAAGCCCCGGTTGCCGTGCACGTCCTTGGTCATACCAGCGAGGCGGCCCGGCATGTTGCGGACGTACTTCTCCTTGGTGGCGAACAGGCCCACGTACGGCCCGCCGAACGACATAGGAACGCCCAGGCTCTGTCCCTCGCCAATCGCGATGTCCGCGTCGTACTCGCCAGGGCTCTTCAGGATTGCCAGCGAGATCGGGTCGAATACGACGATGAGGATAGCGCCAGCCTCGTGCACCTTGGCAGCCAGCCCGTTCAGGTCGCGTATCTCGCCCAGGAAGTTGGGCTGCTGCACTATCACACAGGCGGTGTCGGGGTCAAGGTCGCTGGCCTCTTTGATATTAGCGTCGCGCTCCACAATCTCGATGCCGTGGCAGTCGGCGTAGGTGCGCAGCACCGCCTTGTGCTCCGGGTGCGTCTTTGGAGACACCACCACCTTCTTGCGCTTGGTTATGCCGGCCGCCATTATAGCAGCCTCCCCCAGCGCCGACGCCGCGTCGTACATGGAGGCGTTTGCCACGTCCATGCCTGTTAGCTCGCACACCAGGGTCTGGAACTCGTAGATCTGTTGCAGGATGCCCTGGCTCAACTCAGGCTGGTAGGGGGTGTAGGCCGTGTAGAACTCGTTGCGCGACATGATCCTGTAGACCGCGCTCGGAGAGAAATGGTTGTACGAGCCTGCCCCGAGGAAAGTGGCATAGTGCGCGGCGTCGGCGTTCAACTCCGACAGGCGGCGCATCTCGGCCATGAGTTCAGGCTCGGCCAGAGGCGCGGGCAACTCAATCGGCGGGTTGAGCACCGAGGCCGGCACTTCCTCATAGAGGTCGGCCACCTTGCTCAAGCCCATAGCCGCCAGCATCTCCTGACGCTGCGCCTCAGTGTTGGGCGTATAGACCATAATGGGACTCCAGTTCTAGGTTTGAGTGGTTAGTGGCTAGTGGCTAGTGGTTAGCAAAGAGCTTCTATCCACTAGCCACCGGCCACTATCCCTGTGATTTCTCGAATTCGTCGTACTCGTCAGCCGACATGAGGGCCTCGTACTCCGAGGCGTCGGAGGTGCGGACCTTGACGAACCACCCCTCGCCGAACGGGTCTGAGTTGAGCAGGCCGGGGTCGTCAAGCAGGCGCTCGTTACGCTCGATGACCTCGCCACCCAGCGGGCTGTAGAAGTCGGCGGCAGCCTTCACGCTCTCCAGCGCGCCAATCGAGTCACCTTGGGAGACCGTCGCGCCGGCGTTGGGCATATCAACATACACCATGTCGCCAAGTTGAGTAGCCGCATAGTTGGTGATGCCCATAGTGGCGACATCGCCGTCAAGGCTCGCCCACTCGTGCTCTTTCGTATACCTGTAGTCGCGGGGGTTGTCCATCCTTGCCTCCTTTTTGATACAGAAACGTGAAACGTCAAACGTGAGGACACTTCTGAAATCTGGTTCGTGATTTGCGGTCGTGCTACTTAAGCCTCATCACGTTTCACGTTTCAGATCCACGTTTTACTTTCGCTCTCTTATACATTGGCCTCGGCAGCACCTCTATCGCCACCGGGCGCTCGCGGATTAGCACTTCCAGGCGGGTGCCGACTTCGTGCAGACCGGCCCTGACCCAGCCCATACCGAGGTACTTGTCCAGCGTCGGCCCGTATGAGCCGCTGGTGACCTCTCCTACCTGCTCGCCATCTTTCATGATCGGGTAGTGGGCGCGCGGGACGCCTCGTTCGGTGATGAAGAAGTTGACCAGGCGCTCGCCCCCGGGGTCGTCGGCGGCCCGCTGCAAGGCTTCCCTGCCGGTGAAGTCCACTCCTTTGTCCAGCTTGACGAAGCGCCCGAAGCCCGCCCACACAGGATTGCGGTTATATCTCGCCGCTACGTCACTACCGGATAGGGGCAGGCTGGCCTCCAGGCGCAAAGTGTCTCGGCAGCCTAACCCGCTTGGTGCGGCTCCATTCTCTACGAATAGCCGCCACAGCCGCAAGGTCTCCTCGATCGGGAAGAATAGCTCGAAGCCGTCCTCACCCGTGTAGCCGGTGCGAGAGATGCGGCAGGGCACTCCATCGATCTCACCGAACGTGGCCCAAAAATACTTTATGGTGGAGAGGTCAGTATCGGTGAAGCGCTGCACGAGGGAGGCGGCCTCCGGTCCCTGCACGTCGAGCTTGCCCATCTCGTCGGAGAGATTGCTTATCTGCACGTCGGCGTTGATGCGCCCGGCTAGCTCCTGCAGCCACTGGAAGTCGGCCTTCAGGGGGGCGGCATTCACGACGATGAAGTTGTGGTCGGGGAACTGGTAGACGATGGTGTCGTCCTGCACACCGCCATCCGCGTTGCAGATAAAGGAGTACTGGGCCTGGGTGGTGCCGAGGGCGGCCACGTTGTTGGAGGTGTAGGTGTTTACCAGCAGTTGCGCGTCCGGCCCCTGAAGGATGAACTCACCCATGTGGCAGGTGTCGAAGATGCCCACGCTGGAGCGCACGGCCTTGTGCTCTTCAATGATGCCCTTCTTGTACTGCACAGGCATCATCCAGCCGCCAAATTCCACCATGCGAGCGCCTAGCTCGATATGCTCCTGGTAAAGGGGGGTACGAGCAGGTGCCGCCACGTCCCCAGGTTGCGCCCTGGCGTCCTCGTCTTCCTTCTTGGCCATGACATCGGCACTGATGGATCTCTCTTCCATATCGTCTCCATGCGGTAAGGATATTGCAGAGTTATAACCAATCGTCACTTTTCAGGCAACAAAAAAGACAGTAGGAAGCAGGTGCCTCCTCTGTCCTTCTACCTGCGAGATTGGCGCATCGGCCTTGCTCCGTCGGCGTCCCTGCCCGGGAACTCTCCAGAGGTATTCTCGAATTACGGTCCAATTTGCCTGAGAGTTTCGGCTGTGCCTTTCCCCTTCGGCGCTCCGCGACTATGCAGAGTCTCTCCCGCAATTCACCCGGATTATATCACGCTACTCCGAAGACGTCAACGAAATTGATTCCCATACTAGGGCGGATGCCAAGTTGGTTAGGAGCACCGAAGCCTCCATTGTCATTCTGAACGCAGTGAAGAATCTCGTCCTCTACCGATACGTTGCCTTTTCTTGTGGGAGAATGTTAGCCATAGGAAAGGTGCGACCATGTTCTGAGGGACGAGATTCTTCACTCCGTTCAGAATGACAATGGGGGCTTCGGTGCTGATCTCCCCTGGCCTACTTCTGAGATGACTTCTAGTCGTCGAACAGCTCATACTCCGCATTCTCGTCCTCGTCCGTGGCCGAGACGCGCCGCCACACCTGGTCGATTACATCGAAGCCGTAACCCCGGCGCGCCAGGAAGGAAGAGAGGCGGCGGCGTGCAACTTGAGGCTCAAGGTTGCCGTAGGCGCGGAGGCGCTTGCGGGCCAGGTCGAGGGCGTTCGCCAGGTCGGTGCCGGGTACAGGCTCGTCCATGTTGGCACTTTGCCCCACTTTTAGCTCTTCCGCTTGCTGTACCAATTCCTCTTGCGTAGCGACCTGCTCCTTCAGCACCTCTTCCACTATCTCAGCGGGCACTCCCTTTTGCCGCAGCTCGCTCCTCAGCAGGCGCGGGCCTCGCGGGTTGAAGGTCATGCGATTGCCTACCCAGAAGCGGGCGAACTCGTGGTCGTCGATGTATTTCTGCGAGCGTAGACGCTCCATCACGCCATTGATCTGTTCGGGTGTAAAGCCCTTGCGCCGGAGTCGCTGCTCGACTTCACGTGCCGACCTCGGCCTGTAGGATAGGAATGCCAGCGCCTTCTGGTAGATGTCGTCCAGCTCCTGCGCTTGGTGTAGCCGCTCCAGTCTATCGGGCGGACAGGGCTGGCCTACAGTGAGCCGCTCATTGGCCGCCACATCGAGCGACACGGACATGGCGTGTTTGCCGTCGATGAAGACGTGGACTTTGTTTTCGTCTACCGGGTCGGCGTTAAGGGCCGTGATAACGTTTGACATAGTCACCCCTTGTTAAGCAGAAAAGGGCGAGCGTGGTGCTCGCCCCTCTCTTCCAAGTGCTACTATTA
>JAXDKH010000434.1:0-5970 GCA_034667185.1 Chloroflexia bacterium
CACCGACAGCAGCACGTACAGCCACATCACCAGGGGCACGCCCGGACTTATAGCCGTGACCACCGCCGCGATCACCGACATGATGATGTAAGGAAAGGAGAAGGCGAAGTACACTTTGGCCCCACTCCACTTGCCCTGGTATAGCGCGTATCCTGCCGCTATCGCGGTGGCTAGATAGTTGAGGAAAGCGAAGCCCGCCACCTCTTTGGGCCACGGTGCCAGGGGCGCGGTCCAGAAGAAGCTGTTCCACAGGTCGGTGAACACCAGCCCTACCACCCCGAACACAAGCTGCACCACCGCCGACACCGCCAACACCAGCCTCGTGAAAGGCAGCAGTGAGTCCTCTGCCACCACTGAGGCGTCGCCCATTGTATCGACACGAGTCTTCGCTGAAGCATTGCTTACCATAACCAGCCTCCTTAGATTGAGCAAGTTGTTGATGTTAGCATTCTGCGTCTCTGCGTTATCAGCTTTCCAGCCCGAAAGCTGCCCATTTTCTGCTCATTTCTGAACTCGGTTGGAGACACCTGCTCGCGTTGCCAACCGCCTGAGCAATGATTATTGCGACCAAGGGTCATTTTTGAGATGAGTTCAAAAATGGTACACTGAACGGAGAACCCTTCATGTGACGCCGAGTTGAAGCAGATGGGCATCAGATCAGGCGGGGTGCGCTGATTGCGGTGTGTTTGTAGATCCGGCGGAAGACCCATGCCTTGCAAGGGTAGTGCGCCGGGGAAGAGTTGTTATCAGAGGGCACTCGAGATGCTCGGAGCGACAGAGATAGACGCGCAGACCATCGCCGATTGGCGGGTGTTTTTCGGCATGGCAGCCGGGACCGCTGCCGGGCTGGCGGGGCTTGTGTTCGTGGCGCTGTCGCTGCATCTGAAGGGGATTCGCGCCCATCCGCCGTTCCGCTACCGCGCCGGCAGCAGTTTGTCATCAATGATGGCAGTTTTTGTTGTGTCGAGCCTGGTACTATTCCCGAGGCAGACGAGCGAATGGTTAGGGCTGGAGGAGCTGGTGGTGATCGGCGCGGAATGTGCATTCTTGGCCTGGAATTTCCTGCGGACGCGCGAGGCTGTGGCTAAACTGCCCCAGGGGCTGACGCTCTTGCGGCCGTACCAGATAAGGACCACACTGGCTGTGGGGCTGGGCCTGTTCGGCATGTCGGGGGCCGCGTTGGTGTGGGCGCGGCTGGGGGCGGGGTTCTATGTTCTGGCGGCGTTCAGCGTTGTTACGATGGTGTGGGTGGTGATCAACACCTGGGCGTTGGTGATAGGGATCACCGACGAAGATGGTAGCAAAGGAAATTCTGGGGCGAAGTAAAGGTCAGGCCAGGGCTTGCGATAGATGACGACGCGGATCGTCACGTGAAAGCCCGTGCTGATGAAGTGCTTGGCACATCGTGCTTTGTCTCACTTCTTGTGCGGCTTTTTGTGCGACCCACAACCCTTCTTTCTATGGTTAGATATAAGTAGCAGAACAGCGGGTTATGTTGCGGGGATGCTGTGAATAATGTTGGAAATCTATTGACAGATGCTTCCCTTAGAGCTACACTCTGTGTCGCTGGTGCTCCCAGATAGCGGTATTTCTTGCTTGCCCTAGATAGTTTCGTTAATGGCGATCTTTCGCACGCGGGAATGCCTGCTTCCGGCCCACTCATACTGAGCACAAAATGAGCAGTTCGTGGCCTGGCTTGTGGATAGCAAACGGGCGCACAATCAGGGGGAGCGCAGGACGCTGGCGAAGGAGGTGGTGTTTCTCCGCTCAATACAAAGGCCTTATGCACGCACGATCTCACGATGTGCGTGTTCAGTGTAGTACAACTACCCGTATAATTCGTGGAGGATTAGGAAGTTATGTCCCGAAAATTAAGAGTCATCAACTCTTCGGTGCTCGTGGCCTCGATGCTCGCCCTGGCCGTGGGGGTTCGTCCCGCCGCGGCGTCTCAACCGAGCCAGGCAGGCACTAACTGGCAGGTGCTGGTGGGCCACGCCATATCGACCGAGCAAGGCAAGCCTGCCTCCTGGCAGTCGCTACGCTTCTTCCCGGAGACCATCACGGTCAACCAGGGCGACTCGATCACCTGGAAATTCAACGGGGGACTCGAACCCCATAATGTGGTGTTCCTCGGCCCTGACCCGTTCCCCGATATGGTCGCGGGCCCACCGCCCGGTGCTCCCGGTGGCGCTGCAGGTGGCCCCCCTAGTGGCCCGCCCGCAGGTGGCGCTCCCGGCGGTCCCGGCGCTGGCGGCCCACCCCCGCAGCTTCCCGGCAACCCCAAGTTTTGGAACCGGCAGGGTGGTAACTCATACGACGGCTCGCAATTCGTGAACTCCGGAGTGGTCGCCGCCGACACCCCCGGCCCCAAGGAGTACATGCTGTCGTTCCCGAAGGCGGGCACTTACCAGGCTATCTGCACGCTACACTCCGGACCGGACCCGCAGTCGGGCAAGGTATTCGGCATGACGCAGACGGTGGTAGTGCAGGCCCCCGGCAGCGCGGCGCCCAAGACCCAGGCCCAGTACGATACCGAGGTCTCGTCGCTGATGAAGGCCGAGGAAGCCAAGGCCCTTGACCTGGAAGTCGAAGCCCGCAAGCTGGTCTCGTCGTCCACGACCAACGCCGATGGCACCAGTACATACCACGTGGGCGTCGGCTATGAAAGCCAGGACCCTCAGTTCCCGCTCAGCTACGTGCGCTTCACACCCCCGGATGTAAGCCTCAACGTGGGTGACACGATAGAGTGGACCGCGCCCACGGGTGGGTTCCACAACGTTGTCTTTGGTGAGGAGCCCACGCTGGTGGACGTTGTGCCGGGACCTGACGGCCAGCCGCAGGTGTTGCTCAACCTGATCAACTTCCTGCCGACCGGCCAGCCCGCCCACACCGGCAGCGGCTTCTACAACTCCGGTATCTTTACCGCTCCCGGTACTGCCGCCCAAGCTGCCGCAGGGAGCCCGTTCCCGCTGACCGAGAAGTACTCGCTCACCTTCACCCAGCCGGGCCGCTTCGAGTTCATCTGCTCGATACACTACCCGCAGGGCATGGACGGCTTCGTTACGGTGGGCGGCGCTGGCGGTGGCGGCACCGTTGGTATGCCTCGCACCGGTAACGGCGGTAACGAAGGCTGGCTGTACGGCTTGCTCGCGCTGGCGCTGGCACTCGGCGCGGGTGGCACTGCTCTGCGCCTGAGAAAAGTGGTAAAATAGGCTAACCGGTAAGAAGGCAAGGGTTGGAGGCTGTGCTCCCTATAGAGCACGGCCTCTAACCCCTATGTAAAAACCAGAAAGGTAAGTCCCTTGAAAGCTCCTGCCTCTTCAATCTCGGTCGTAAACCAGGATACCTTCATACGCACCCTGCTGCTGTCGTTTGGTGGCGTGGCCCTTATACAGTGGCTCCACCTCACCGTGCTGGCAGGTACCGAACACGCGCAGGTCGATTATGGCATCACGAGCTGGCTGCGCGATAGCGCCATGTCTCTGCCGTTCGTGTATCTGGCTGTGCTCCTCTCACGCCGGGGTGGGCAGAACAACCGGCTGGGGCTGGCAGCCCTCTACGCCGCGGCGATGAGTGGTGGGACGCTGCTGCGCGGCCTATTCCCCGACGACACTCACGCTGCCCACGACGGCAGTGGCATCTCCACCGGTGGGCTGCTCCAGCACGTGCTCACGGTCATGGTTATATCGGGCGTGTTCGCCTACATGGTGGACGCGGCGCTTGAGGCCCTGGACCGCGCCTCGAACAGCAGGTTCGACCGCCTGCCCGTGCCCGGCCATTTCGTGCGCATCGCGGTGCCGCTGGCCGTCGTGGTGGGGCTGGTGCCCGCTTTTCTGTTCGCAGGCACCGGCCCAGTGGCCGCACAGACCAGCTTCTCCGACCAGGTGATCCACCCCAAGGGCACCCTGAACCTGTTCGCCCGCAAGCTGTCCGACGGCAGCATGGCCTTTGTAGCCCCCGACTTTGGCAACAACGGCGTGCGCCCCACCATCGAGATGACCGAGGGCGAGACGCTGAATATCACAGTGAAGAACGAACTCGGCGCGGACGTGAGCCTGCATGTGCATGGCGTGCATTACAACCTTGATAGCGATGGCACTCGGCACTCCAATTCGTTCGTCCCGCCCGGCGGCACGCGGACCTACCAGTGGCGGGCCGCTCCCGGTACCGCGGGCTACTGGCACTACCACGACCACGTGATGGGCGACGATGAGGGCACCGGCGGTATCCTGGCCGGACTTTACGGCGGCCTCATCGTGCGCAAACCCGGCGAGGTCCGCCCCGCCAAGACCTTCGTGCTCGTCGGCAACGACAAGACCATCAACGGCCGCATTTACCCCGACACTCCGACTCCCACCGCCCGGCAGGGTGAGCTTGTGGAGTTCCTGGTAATCTCGCACGGCAACCGTGTGCATACTTTCCACCTGCACGGGCACCGCTGGATCACTCCGAACAGGCCCGCGGACGGTAGCCCCTCGAACCCTGCGAACGTCGGTAGCGGGCACGAGGACAACCATATACTGGCCCCCGGCGACAGCTTTGGCTTCATGGTGATAGCAGGCGATGACGTCGGTCCCGGTATGTGGATGTACCACTGTCACTTCCAGGACCACGCCGCCGCGATGAAGGGCTTCTTCAACGTGCTGCCCTCCAGCCAGTCGGCCACGGTGGAGACCTCCCACACCTTCCCTGAGACGGGCAAGACCGTATCGGGCAGGTTCCTGGAGTACTGGCAGCAAAACGGTGGGCTGGCTCAGCAGGGCTTTCCCATCAGCGAGCCGTTCCAGGAGAAATCCGACATTGACGGCAAGACCTACCTGGTCCAGTACTTCGAGCGCGCCGTGTTCGAGTCCCACCCGGAGCACGCCCGCCCCTACGACGTGCTGCTGACCCCACTTGGCAGCCTCCGCTACCAGCAGAAGTATCCCAACGGACGATAGACGATAGACGATGGACGATGGACGAGAAGAGGCATGCTATCGTCCATCGTCCACAACATGCCTTCATCCCCTGCTACCAACCCATTCCTCTACGACCTGGCATTACAGGGGCCGCCTGAGATGCTTTTCATCGGGCCGCGCAGGCGCAAGCTGATAGCTCCCCTTGAGGGGTTGGTCCTGGAGATAGGGGCTGGTACAGGGTTGAGCCTGCGGTACTACTCGCATGCTACGCGGGTGGTCGCCACCGAGTTCGACACGGCTAGCCTGCCCCGGTTGAGTAGCAGGGCGAAGTTGGCGAGGGCAAGAGTCGTTGTGGCGGCTGCCGACGCCATGCGCCTGCCCTTCCCCGATGCCACCTTTGACGGCCTGGTGTGCAACCTGGCGCTCTGCACTATCCTCGACCCACAGAAGGCGCTACTCGAAGCACAGCGGGTGCTTAAACCCGGCGCTCCCGCCCGCTTCCTCGAACATGTCCGCACGGGGAACCGCGTGCAGGCCAGGGTGCAGGATGTGCTCGCTCCTGTGTGGTCCAACATCGCGGGCGGGTGCAGGTTGAACCAGGATACCGAGAGGGTAATCCGCATGTCCGGCTTGAATGTGGAACGGGTGGAGAACCGGCGTGGGCTGCTCTTACCGATGAAGCTCGTGTGGGCGCGTAATCAAAAGGATTAGCCTGAATGAGCCATTCCTTACCCGGCGAACTCGGCATACAATTGGAATAGCAACACATTCCATCATATGGGCGCAGTAGATAGTAAGGAGACCGAGTTCATGTTACGCTCACTCAGGTTCTGGGCCGCGCTTGGCGTTACCATCGTGGCGCTGGCGCTGCTCGTCGGCGGTTCGAGCACCCAGGCCCAGCCCAACAAACCCAAGCCGCCCAAGACAGCCTAGAACGTTATCACCACGACTGGCACACTGGTAATCGAGACCGCGAGCAAGGAGAAAAGCTACCTGCTCAAAGACGGCAGCGGTGCGACCCTCTATAGTCTGTCCGCCGGGCCGCCCTGGTACTACGCCAATAAAGCGT
>JAXDKH010000435.1:0-9234 GCA_034667185.1 Chloroflexia bacterium
CTTCTTAATCTTGGCGGGTTCTTGGCGTCCTTGGCGTCTTGGCGGTTCCGTCTAATCCTACGGCCTGTTAGGGGTGTCGTTCCGATCCTTGCTATAGAGAGGGTCGGTGCCACCGTGAGCGCCGTGCTCGCCCGCGCTGGGGCTGCCCGCACTATCGGCCAGTTCGGGATCGTTGCCCTCGGCCAGGCGCTTGAAGCGTTCCAGGTCGTCCTCGACGCTGCGGGAGGTAGTCTGGGTGAGCACGTCTCCCAGCGCCTCGAACCAGGTGGGATCGTACTCGATTACGACGTGCACCTCCGTGATGTGTCCGCGCTGGGACAGGGTGACGGCCCCCGCGTTGTCAGCCCCACTGGTCGAGCGCCAGGTGACGGTGCGGTTAGGTACCAGCCCCTGTATCTTGGCGTCCCACTCCTTCTCAATAGGACCAAGCTTGGCCTTCCAGTGCAGCGTGTCGTTGCCGGTCTTCGTCACCGACTCGACATGCTTCATAAAGCTGGGGAAGTTCTCAAAATCGGTCCACAGCGAGTAGACCTGCTCAACGGGTGCGTTTACGGTGATATCCTTCTCGATCCGCATGGTGACCTCCTGATAGTGCTGCTGGCTCGAAGCAAGCAAGATGTATGCCTTTTTGGGTGGTTAGTGGTTAGGAGCTATCTCAAAAATGATATGGCCGAATATCGGCAGCCAAACCCAGCCCTTGTCATTTCGAACGGAGTGAGAAATCTCGTCCCTTACCAGGATGTGGCACCTTTCTCATGGGACTGTGTGCCATAGGAAAGGTGGTATTTGGGTGCTGAAGGACGAGATTTCTCACTCCGTTCGAAATGACAAAGGCGGAGCAAATGTGCTGATGATCAACAGCAACAGCCTCCATATAAAACTGCTCCACCTACCAAATCCGAAATCCGAAATCCCAATTCCCAAATTCCCCTCCGACTTTGCACAGCTTTCCCTGTCTAAATTGACCGCGCCCCCGCTTCGTGATATAATTCAAAGTAGTAGGAGTGCGACCTTTTTTGGCGAACACAGGTAGAACGGAGGAAATGACGTCATGCTGGACCCCAAACAGGCAGGTAATTCTTCGCCACGCGGCGAGGTGCTGCGCGTTATTCAGCGGATGGGTTCGGCCTCCATCAAGGACCTCGAATCCTCCATCGGAGTGACCACCACCGCCGTGCGCGAGCAGGTGGCCCACCTCCTCCACGAGGGATTCATCCAGGCTACCCGCGTGCGCGGCGAGGTTGGACGCCCTTACTACGTCTATTCCCTGACTGCCAAGGCGCACGAGCTTTTCCCCAAGGACTACGCCACCCTGGCTGGCCTGCTCCTCGAAGAGACCCTGGAGATGCACGGGCCGGAGGGCCTGCGCATGCTACTGAATCGTGTAAGTCGCCGCCTGGGCGAGAAGCTGGTGGGCAGCACCCAGGACTCGAAGGAAATCAACCAGAAGCTGCTCGGCCTGGTCGCGGCGCTGGGCGAGACCGGTATGGAAGTCTCGATGCAGCCGGTAGCCGCGGGCGAAGCAGGTGACGGCAGCTTCGTGCTCAAGAGCCATAGCTGCCCCTATTTCGAGGTAGCGAGGAACCATCGCGAGATCTGCGACATGGAGAGCGAGATGTTGCAGGACCTGCTCGGCCCCGGCGTTGAAGTCAGGCTCGGCACCCGTATCGTAGAAGGTGGGTGCGCCTGCGATTTCCACGTGACCCCTATCCAGTTCGAGCAGCCCGAGAAGAAGCTCGAACAAGTGCCTTCGGTGGCAAGGCCGGAGTAGGAATTTGGAAATTGGAATTTCGAATTGCGAATTTTGAAGATCAGCGATTTTGTGTGAATTTTAGTTGCACGAATACTAACAACTGACAACTAACAACTATCCGGGGAGGCAGTACAGCAAGATGGCGAATGTAGATGAGACTAACGTGGCAGTGATAGAGCAGCCGGGCACGGGCGAGGGCCTGGTTATAGAAGACTTGCATGTGAACGTGGAGGGTCGGGAGATCCTCAAGGGCGTGAGCCTCAAGGTGGGACGGGGCGAGGTGCATGCGCTTATGGGCCCCAACGGCTCGGGTAAATCAACCCTGGTGAACGCTCTCATGGGCAACCCCAACTACCAGATTACTTCGGGCAGGGCCACGCTGGATGGCGTCGATCTGCTGAACCTGGACCCGGACGAGAGGGCCAAGGTGGGCCTGTTCCTGGGCTTCCAGTACCCCTCCTCCATACCCGGCGTGAGCGTCGCCAACTTCATCCGCACCGCGATGGTCTCCCTGACCAAGCCCCGCGCCCGTAGCGAGCAGGACCTGCTCACCGAGTCGGGCGATATCAGGCGCGATTCCGAACCGGCGGCTGAACCGGCCGCCACTTCGCTGGGACTCGCGGAGGCCAACTACGTGGGCCGTGGCGGCGTGCGCAGGTCGAACCCGGTCGTCAAAGAGTTCCGCAAGAACCTACGCGAGAAGCTGGCCCTGCTCAAGATGGACGAGAGCTTCGCTACCCGCTACGTAAACGACGGCTTCTCCGGGGGCGAGAAGAAGCGTCTCGAAATCCTCCAGATGGCGATGCTCAAGCCGAAAATCGCCATGCTCGACGAGCCCGACTCCGGCCTGGACATCGACGCGGTGCGCGTGGTGGCCGAGGGCATCAACTCACTACGCGGGCCTGGCCTGGGCACTTTGATAGTAACCCACTACCAGCGCATTCTCAACTACATCAAGCCGGAGTTCGTGCACGTTATGGTAAACGGGCGCATCGTGCAATCGGGCGGCCCCGAACTGGCCCAGCAGCTTGAGGCTCAGGGCTACGACTGGCTGCGCCCCGACGAGGGCGACACCGTGGACTTGACTGAAGGCGGCACGCGCGATGTGGAGGGCGAATATGACAACGCCTAGCATCGTGCGGCCTTCCGACCTCCTGGCAGATGCGCCCGGCCTGACCCGTGAGGCTGTTGAGGGCTTAAGCGAGGCGCGCAACGAGCCCCAGTGGCTGCGCGAGTCGCGGCTTGCAGGCTGGGAGGCGTTCGAGACATTGCCCACGCCGCGCTGGACCAAGGGTATCGCCCAGTGGTGGACCACCGACGTGAGCGACATCCGCCTCGAAGCGTTCCGCCCTTACGTGCCCGCCAACCTCACCGGAGAAGCCGCAAGGAACCTGGCTAATCTCAGCGGCGAGACGGCCGAAGAAGGCAGCCTCTTGGTGCAGGTCAACTCCGAAGTGGCGTACCTGTACGTGCCGGAAGAGGTCATGGCACAGGGTGTTATATTCTGCTCGCTGGAAGACGCCGTGCGCGACTATCCCGACTTGGTGCAGAAGTACCTCCACAAGCTGGTGGCCCCCAATACTGACAAGTTTGCGGCGCTGCATACCGCGCTGTGGAGCGGTGGGGTCTTCCTCTACGTGCCGCAGGGCGTGACCGTGGATTTACCGGTGCACGTGGTCTACCGGCTGGACACTCCCGGCGCGGTGTCGCTGGGGCACACGCTGGTGGTGGCCGAGAAAGGCTCCAGCGTGCGCTATATCGAGGAGTTCCACTCCGAAAGCCACGAGATGCAGGCGTTGCATTCGGGCGTGGTCGAGGTAGCCGTGGGCGAGGAGGCCAAGGTCGAGTTCACTTCGATGCAGGAGTGGGCGCGCAACGTCTACTCATTCGCCACCCGTTATGCTACCGTGGACGCGGGCGGCCTGATGCACTGGGTGATAGGAGAGGTAGGGGCGAAGCTGCTAAAGGCCCACGCCGAGACGCAACTGCTCGGCACCGGGGCGCGCACCCTCACCAGGGGTATCGCCTTCGCCGACACCGACCAGCACTTCGACAACACCTCCAACACCCGGCACGCGGCGTTGGACACGTTCGGCGACATCCTCTTCAAGGGGGCCGTGCGCGACGTAGCCCGCCTGGGCTTCGAGGGCATCATCAAGGTGGAGCACGGGGCGCAGCGCACCGACTCCTACCTCACGATGAACACCCTCTTCCTCAGCGAAGGGGCCAAGGCCAACTCCATCCCCGGCCTGGAAATCCTGGCCGACAACGTGAAGTGCTCGCACGGCGCGACGGTCGGCACGGTGCAGGAGCAGGAGGTCTTTTACCTCATGTCCCGCGGCATCGACCGAGTAACCGCCGAAAAGCTCATCGTGGGCGGCTTCTTCGAGCCCGTGATTGACGAAATGCCGCTTGAATCAGTGCGTCAGCGCCTGCGTGACATAGTCGAGCAGAAGGTGGGCCTGCCCCGCGTGGGTAGGGCAGCGCAGAGGCCGGGCGAAGCGTCTTAGGGGAGTGATGAGGCATGAGGAACGAGGACTGAGTAGTGGGTTGCTCAGTCCTTGTTTGTCTTAAGCTTTGCAACGTGCAAAGGGGCTGTTGTGGCAACTCAAGACATACATGAGCCATACTCTATGATACTGGAATGGGACCCGGGAGACCGTATTTACATTGTGACGGTTCCTGAACTGCCAGGTTGCCGTACTCATGGGAGTACAAGAGAAGAAGCCGTCAGGCAGGGACAGGATGCTATAGAAAGCTGGCTTGATGTCGCCGATGAGTTGGACCGTCCACTTCCTGCGCCCAGGATTTGGAAGGACTAGGGGTACAGTTACGCCAGCATACAGTTCTCACTTCTGGAGATTAGCCGACCGATGGACCAAGCAAGCGAACGCGCCCAGCACAAGCTAGAGGTTGAACAGGGCTACGACCAAATGGCCTGGGGCTACCTCAGCACCAAGGCCAAGGACGCCGCGCAGGTCCTCTCCACCCTCATTGTGCTGACGACAGACCTGCCGGACGGCGCTAAGGTGCTCGACCTCGGCTGTGGGGCGGGCGTGCCTTCGACGCAGTTCCTTTCCCGCCGCTTCGATGTGACGGGGGTGGACGTCTCGGCACACCAGCTTGAACTCGCCCGGAATTACGCGCCCGGCGCCACCTTTATCAAGTCCGACATGACGGCGCTCAGCTTCCCCGAAGCTACGTTCGACCTGATTGTGGCTTTCTACTCAATCATCCACGTACCCCGCGAGGAGCAGCCCGCGCTGGTGAGCAACATACATAGCTGGCTCAAACCCGGCGGCCGGTTCCTGGCGACCTGGCCCCTTACCGAGTGGGAAGGCGAGGAGAAGGACTGGCAGGGTTGGGGCGCGGCGATGTGGTGGAGCCACTTCGGGGGCGTAGATAACCTCAACATGCTGCGCGAGGCAGGCTTTATGATAGAGTCGGTCGAAGAGCACGTGGATGAAGAAGATTGGCTATGGGTGGTCGCGACAAAAGAGCAGTGATGCTGGAAGCAGGGTAATGATATGGTAACGAACATCGCAAATGAAACAACCGAGCACAACAGCAAGGTCTCAACGGCTGAAATTGCCGCCTCGGACCCGCGCAACATAGTAGCGCCCCCTGCACCCAGTGCCACCACTCCTGAACAAGGCGATGTAGCCGTCGATTGGGAGAAGGTGCGGGGCGACTTCCCGATCCTCCGGCGCACCCTGCACGACAAGCGGCTGGTCTTCCTCGACAGCACCGCCACTTCCCAAAAGCCCATGCTGGTGCTGGACGCCATGGACGACTACTACCGCACCACCAACGCCAACATCCACCGGGGCGTGTACGAGCTAAGCGAGGTTGCCACAGACCGCTACGAGAAGGCCCGCGCCCGCATTGGCCGCTTCATCAACGCCAAGAGCAGCCGGGAGATCATCTACACACGCAACGCCACAGAGGCGATCAACCTGGTGGCCCATAGCTGGGCGCGCACCAACCTGAAGCCGGGCGACGGGGTGCTGCTGAGCAAAATGGAGCACCATTCCAACCTGGTACCCTGGCATATGCTGGCCGCCGAACGAGGCATAACCCTGCGCTTCCTGGACGTAGACTATGATGGTATGCTGGTGCTGGACCGCCTGGACGAGCAGCTTGAAGGTGTGAAGCTGGTGAGTGTAACGCACATGAGCAACGTGCTGGGCACCATCAACCCGGTGGAGGAGATTATCCCCAGGTCGCACGCAGCCGGGGCGCTGGTGATGCTCGACGCCGCCCAGAGCGTGCCCCACCTACCCGTGGACGTACAGGCCCTCGACGTAGATTTCCTGGCCTTCTCCGGGCACAAGATGTGCGGTCCCACCGGCATAGGCGTGCTGTATGGCATGCGCGAACTGTTGGAGGCGATGCCCCCGTTCCTCGGCGGCGGCGACATGATAAGCACCGTCACGCTGGAGGGTTTCACTCCCAACCAGCTACCCTGGAAGTTCGAGGCGGGCACCCCGGCCATAGCGGAGGCCATCGGCCTGGGCGCGGCGGTGGACTACCTTTCCAGCATCGGCATGTCCAATATCCACCGGCACGAGCAAGAACTGACAGTGTACGCCCTGGAGCGCATCCTGCCCATGCGAGGTGTAAGGGTATACGGCCCTCCCGCGGAGAACAAAGGTGGTGTGGTGTCGTTCGAGATAGAGGGGGTCCACCCGCACGACATCGCCACCATCCTTGACGGCGAGGGCATTTGCATCCGGGCCGGGCACCACTGTTGCCAGCCGCTGATGCACCACCTGGACGTGCCTGCCCTGGCCCGCGCCTCGTTCTACCTCTACACCACGCGGGAAGACGTGGACGCGCTTGTAGAGGGTATTGTGAAGGTGCAGGAGATATTCGGGGTGTAAAGGTTTCGGGTATCGCGTAATTGCAGGTGAGAGGTGATAACTACCCTATGGACTCAATATACCGCGACGAAATAATCGAACACTACAAGCACCCGCGCAACTTTGGCACGCTAGACGAGCCCGACGTGCACGTGGAGGCCAATAATCCTCTGTGCGGCGACAAGCTGTCGATGGACCTCAAGCTGCATGACGGGGTGGTGCAGGATGTGCGCTTCCACGGGCGGGGCTGCGCGATTAGCCAGGCCTCGGCCTCGATGCTCACCGAGCAGATGGTGGGCGCTCGCCTGGAGGACCTGGCAAGGACCACCCGCGACGACGTACTGGACAACCTGGGCATTGAAGTCAGCTACGCCCGCATCAAGTGCGCTACCCTGTCCCTCGGCCTGCTGCGGCTCGCGCTCGTAGAAGCCGGACTATCCCTCTCCGACTACCTCAAAGAAGATGACGAGGCGTAGGTGGGGAGAAAACGCACCTCCACCGCGGGGCTGACGGCCGGCCTTGCCTCCCTCTTCTGCGTGGGCGTGGCCCTGTTCCAGCTATACCTCGGCCTCCAAGTAGGCGGCTTCCCCCCCGAAACGCTTCTCTTCGGCACCCTCGCCCTAATCTTCGCCATGCTCTGGTGGACCTCCAGGCGGCGAGCATATTAGAGACGGAGACGGAAACGCAAAGATGCAAAGGATGCAAAGAACGCGCAAAGAGTAGAAATGGTTTAGTGGGTACAAAATGACCAGGGTACAATACCAAGTACCCTGGTCATTTCGCTTAGAACACCCTTCTTAATCTCTGCGTGTTCTTTGCGTCCTTTGCATCTTTGCGTTTCCGTCTACTATTTAGGTGGGGCGACTGCGAGGCCATCGTTGGATTGAGAGGCCCAAATGGTGAGGAACTTCTGCCAGGGGAGCTCGTATTCGTACTTGCGGTTCCAGTTCGTGCTGGTAGGGCCCAGCACGTCGCGGATGACCACGACCTCGTCGTTGAAGCCGATCACGACCGCCGCATGGTCGTTGCCCAGCACCGTTTTGTACACCTGGCCGTCTTCGGTCTTGAACACCTCGCCGTCAGGCTTGATCCAGATCGACTCCTTGCCGGGCTTGAAGTCGGCGGTGGCCTTTATCCAGACCAACTCGCCCCTGAGGAGGGCATCCTGCAAGTCCTTGCGGGTATGCACGGGCGTGGTGCGCAGGCCGTAGCGCTCGAACACCTTGCGGAACGCCTGCCCGCTGGAACGCGCCAGGAAGTTCTCGTCGTAGTGCCCGGAGTACATCTCACCGATATCGCCGCCGTAAATGACCGCTGTGCCGTCCTTCTTTTCCTCGTAGTAAGGCTCGACGCTCTTGTCCAGGCCCACGGCGGCAATCTGGTCGTCAAGCGTGACGTGGAAGCCATAAGTCTCGAATATGACCCAGGCGGCATCGAACTCGCAGGTGAAATGGTAGTACTGCTTCGTCTTGATGGCCGCCGGGATGTAGGCGTCATACCTGCGCCCGTTTACCACCACAGGGCCTTTCGTAGGCTCGGCGGTGGCGGTCGGAGGCGTGGTGGGAGTGGCCGAGGGCGGTACGGGCGTGCGGGTAGCCGTTGGCGGCGCTGGTGTCCTCGTGGCAGTGGAGGGCGGGCGAGTGCGTGTAGCTGCCTGGGCGCGGGTGGAGGGTGTGCCAGGCTGAGAGGCAGGGGCATTGGTAGCCGCTACGGCCAGTTGGTTGCCGGTCTGCGCCTCCGCGTCCGTAGGCACGAAGAACCGCTTGCCCACCATATCGTAAGCAACCAAAGAAATAGCCACACCCAGGCACAAAGCGAGGGCTATAATAACACGTTTCAATCTGCCACCAAATCCTATTCTGGCCGGGACGCCTTTTGCCGCAATGTTGTAATACTACATGATTCGTAGTCTCCACTGCCAGCGATGGAAGCCGCGAACCCCAGCACACCGGGGCATCAGTATTGCAAGGCCAACAGTCCCAGGGCAGCCGAGGGCGGGTATTGCTCGCCTGCTGCGCTCGGTTAGGCAGGCAAAGCCCATTCTGTTATAATGATAGGTAAACTCTCTCCATAAGGAGCCGGAAGAATTGAATATTACCCGTGAAGATATGCCGGGCAGGCAGGTTGCCCTCACAATCGAGCTTGACCCCGACACAGTGAATAGCGCGCTTGACCGGGCCTACCGCCAGATGGTCAACCAGGTGAACATACCCGGTTTCCGCCGGGGCAAGGCACCCCGCTACATACTCGAGCGGTACGTGGGTCGCGACGAGCTGACCGAGCGTGCCGTGAGGAATATCCTGCCCCAGACCGTGCAGGACGCTATCGAAGAGCAGAAAATCGAAGCCCTCGACGTGGGCGACGTGGAGATCGTGAACCTCGACCCTCTACAGGTGAAGGTGATCGTCATCCAGCCGCCGATCGTGGAGCTTGGCGACTACGGCAGCATCCGCGTCGAGCGCGAGGCGGTGGAGATCACCCCGGAGCAGGTCGAGGAAGTGCTGACCGAGCTACGCCGCGAGAGCGCCCCCTGGAACGAGCCCGCCGAGCCGCGCCCAATCCAGGAAGGCGACATGGTGTACGTCGACCTGGAAGGCTTCACCACGGCAGGCCCTCTAG
>JAXDKH010000436.1:0-3962 GCA_034667185.1 Chloroflexia bacterium
CCTCGTCCTTGCCGAAGGTGACGCCGGGAGTGCCGCCCTCCACTACGAAGGAGGAGATGCCCCTGGAGCCGGTAGCGGTGGGGTCGGACTTGGCGGTAATCACCATAACGCCCGCGATGCGGCCCGAGGTCATGTACAGTTTGGAGCCGTTGATTACCCACTCGCCATTGTCGCGCACGGCCACGGTCTTGGTGCCACCCGCGTCGGAGCCTGCATGGGCTTCGGTAAGCCCAAACGCGCCGATCATCTCACCCCGCGCCTGCGGCACCAGGTACTTGCGCTTCTGCTCCTGGGTGCCAAACAGGTAGAAGGGTGAAGCCCCCAGAGAAGTGTGCGCCGCCAGGGTCAGGCCCAGCGAGCCGTCCACGCGGGAGATTTCTTCCACCGCGATGGCATAGGAGATGGTGTCGCCGCCCGCGCCGCCGTACTCCTCGGGGAAGGGCACCCCCATGAGGCCCAGGGCAGCCATTTTCTTGATGATGTCGTGGGGGAACTCGTGGGTCTTGTCGCGCTCGATAGCGCCTGGGGCGATTTCGTTTTCGGCGAAGTCGCGGATGGTCTCGCGGAACAGCTTATGTTCTTCGGAAAGCTCGAAATCCATGTAAAAGGCCTCCTCATTGAGGTCAGGGTTTGTTGGGGTCGAAATGAGGGCCGCAAAAGGGCCACCGTACCATAAGTAATACGCTAAGTATATTCGTATGGCTTAGAGCAGTCAATGCACGTACTGTGCCTTTGCGTCGATATCGTGGTTATACCGGCGGGATAATTCACCGCAGAGACGCAGAGAACGCAGAGGTACGCGGAGAAGAATTGAGGGTGTTCAGTGTAGAGGCAGCGTTGTACTGTAAAATGCTCCCCTGCCCTCAGCTAGACAACCACAATCTCTGCGTAACCTCTGCGTTCTCTGCGTCTCTGCGGTGAGTAAATCAGCAGCGTCAGTGAGCTATGTACCCCAGGCACCTGCGCAGGGAGGCGAAGGCGGGTTCTATGGCGGTGGCGCGCATGTGGTGCAGTTGGGCGAGGAGGCTGCCGTGGTGCTCCAGGATAGGGGTGGGCCAGAGGACGGCGAAGCGCCAGGCACGGGCGGCGTCCATACTCATGTCGAAGGGGTAGCGGTCAACGCTGTAGCCAAGCTGCTCGTTGAGGCGGGCCAGGTAGTAGCTACGCATCTCGGTGAGAGAGAGGGGCAGGCGGCCAAACCACCAGCGCGACGACGAATGGAAGCAAGCCAGGTCGTAGGGCGCGGGGCCGACGCCCACAAGCTGCCAGTCGAACACGGCGGGGCCGTCGGCGCGCATGGCGATGTTGCCGGGCCAGTAATCGCCGTGGATGAGGGTCTGGGGCATGCCGGTGAGCGTATCCAGCAGGCACGTGGGGTTGTCCAGCACGTCGAGCCAGACTTGCAGCCTGTTGCCGGGGAAGAACTTGTCGCACCAGGGTTGGCTGGCGATCTCCAGCAGTGACTCGCGTGCCTCTCGCACCAGGCTTTCGGTGTGCTGGCCGGTGGGGGTCCACACCCAGGGGTAGTCGGTGGAGCTGGGCGGGCGGTCCCACCAGCGGGCGTGCAGGTCGGCCAGGGCGGTGAGGGCGCTGCGGTAGTGCTCGGCGGTCCAGGTGGACTGCGGCCACACTACTTCGGAGGGCAGAGCCTCCATCAGTACCCAGTCGCTATCGAACGTGCCATCCCAGCTTTGAGCTACGCCGCCGGGTGCGTCTACCACCAACGGCAGGGTCGGCTCGCCCACTATGTCGCCGGCGGTAAGCAGGGCGCGGGGGGTGCGTACGGGTAGCTGACTCGCCAGGTTCTTGTAGAACGAGGCCTCGCGTTGCGCCGAACCGGCCAATATGGCCCCTGTGTGACGGGTGCCGCGCTTGAGCACCAGCCGGAGTACGTCGCTTGTGGGAGGCTGTAAAGCGGCATTTTCGCTGCCGTAGCGGTAGTTGACGGTGAGGCGATAGACTGGGCTGCCGGAAACGCCGCCCCCTAGTCTCTCGGGTATGACTTCTTCGATGCTGAGTGTAGGACGTGCGAGGTAGCGCGACAGTGCGCCCTGTAGAGCCTCAACGCTGAAAGGCAAAGTAATAGTAAGCACCGCACGCCTCCGATCCCTGATGTCAAACAGGTTGAGCCAGGCACCGGACACAGTCGTCCGGCACCTCAGATGCAGAAGAGACCTGGGCATAACGCACAGCAGGGCATCGCGGCGCGCTTACACAGGTTAGACCGGCGAAAAAGATGTGACGACGGCACACGCCCCACGCGTAACACGAGGGCACGACCATCTTTTTAGATGCTAAAGGATAATTGTGTCACGCCGGTAGGGGATACCGGCCCTTACCCGCGTCCCACGCGGGAATAAGTAGCTAATTCTACCAGTGGGGTAGGCGGCTGTCAAGGGTAAATTGAGGGTACTTTCGGTGCGTCTCGGTGGCCTAGGATGGCTAAAAGAAGCTACTTCATAAAGACCATAAGACGGGAGAGTTGGTAGGTGAAAAATTGTGATGAGAATGTGTTTTGTCCAAACGTTTCGCCCGCGTACAACTGGTAGTGGGTGGAACTGGTGTTTGGTGGGTTGCTTAACAACTCGAACTCGTCAGCAGAGGCGTCAATCAGTGAAATAGGCTCCTCGCCTCCGTTCTCATTCGCGAATGTAACCCCTTCTAGCCCGTCTAGAAAACCGGAGATCGGTCCGCCTGAGGCAGATTGCCCCTGGTTTGTCCTGGATTGGGATCCCTGGTTTCTTAACACCATAAGCGTGTACTGGGGGAAGATGGTGCTATTATTCCTCTCCATCTCACCAGGGTCCAGGGCAAATATGGACGCTGCCCATTCGCATGCCATACCATTTGCGCCGGCTGCGTCGTGAAGTCTGCACCTGTAGTCCAGGTCGATATCCCGTGGTTTGATTACAAGGTCCTCGATGTGCATGGATAAGGTGTTCACATCTATGGCACCTGAGCCGGAGGCGACACCTATATCAAAGTGACGGGTGCCTAAGCCCATGTACTCCAGTCCGGACGGTATTACCCCCTTCAGCGACTTCTTGATGTCGCAACTACCGCTACCTGTACAGCTATTAGATATAGAGGTGAACTTGGCGTTAGCACTCGTGAATACGATTCCGAAAGTGATCCTGTAGGAGTAATCTCGCCTGTTCTCCGTGTTCAACATTCCACCCACCGTGACCTGTATCTTACCTGGTGGTTTGTCATAGTTGGCGCTCGCAACGTTTGCTATTGCTCTATCTAGCTTGTCCGCGCTGCCTTTTACCTCCAAGGTAAAGCCTGAAAGGAAGGATTCGGCCTGGGTGAATCCGGAGGGTACATCAAGTTGTCCATCGAAAGCGCACGTTGGGAATGCCGCACAACTATCGACATGCTGCTCGTAGTAGAACACGATAGTTTTACCAGAGTTGCTCGTAAACTTCTGGATTACAGTCGGAGCAGATATCTGCGGAGTGGCGCTAGCGGTTGCTACAACTGTGGCCGCGGCTGTAGTTGTAGTTGTGGCTGTAGCGGGCGCACTTGTATCGCTTGCGCTCACTGTTGAGGTTGTAGCGGCGGGGCTTTCGGTGGGGGCAGCCAAAGTTGCAGTTGCTTCGTCGGGTGTGTTTGTTGCCTCGACCGCTGGCGAGGTAGCTGAGGGAGAAGCAACGGTTGACGTGGTTTGGCTATCCGGCGTTGCAGGGATAGAAGTAGGAGTTGACGCGGTGGGTTGTGGGCCGCAGCCAGTACATAGAGCTAGCAGGCACGCAACAGCCACTATCCGTGATAGCATTTGCCTCATAGCCCCTGCCTCCTCTGCCTTAGCAGACCGCCTCGATTTGATTCAATTCTGGACAGAATAGTAACAGAAGATTGTTAGGAGCACAATACTTCTGCAAAATGAGAATTCAGGACTTTTACCGCCGCGCCCGGCCACTCTCCAGTATCATCTGCTTGACCAACTCGGCGGCTTCGCG
>JAXDKH010000437.1:0-3748 GCA_034667185.1 Chloroflexia bacterium
TCCGAACGCAGTGAGGAATCAGGTGGTCGTCATTTTTGCTGTATTAGAGGAACAAGGGCGGCACGTCTACCTTTGTACTCCAATTCCGCAGCATCCCTACTCACCTGATTCCTCACTGCGTTCGGAATGACAAAGACTGGGCACGGTGCGTGATATCGAACAGGGTGCTATAGTGGGACAATAGGTAGAATGAACAGTCCTGGCACAACGCGATATGAGAGAACATAGAAGAAGGAGTCACCACAATGGAAGTTATAGAAGCTATACGGCGCAAACGGGCGGTAAGGAACTACACACCAACACCTTTGCCAGAGGAAGTGGTCAGCCAGATATTATACGCGGGGCGCAGGTCGCAATCGTCCAAGAACTCACAGCCGTGGCGGTTCATCGCAATACGCGACCCTGAAAGGTTGGCCGCACTCGCGCAGTTCGGGGATTACGCCAAGCACCTGCCGTCCGCTGCACTCGCGGTCGCTATCCTGACGCCCGACCCAAAGGCCTATTACTGGGTGATGTTCGACGCGGGACAGGCAGCGGCTTACATGCAGCTTGCGGCGGTGGAGCTTGGGATCGGCTCGTGCATAGTGACGCTGCACCGCCCTGAAGGCTCACGGGAGTTGCTGGGCTATCCCGACGACCTCTACCTGACGATGCTGGTAACGTTCGGCTACCCCGCGGACCCGGCGGCGCTAGAACCGGCGAGCAGACCAGGAGGCCGCCAGCCGTTCGACGAACTCGTGCACTTCGAGCGATACGGGCAGCACGAAGCCCCTTCTTCAGATGAGTAGAACGAATGTAGGGGCACGATGCATCGTGCCCTCACTACCACAAGCGGACCGCCTGAAACGCTACCGCTATAGGCCCCTTAGCCCGAACTCGCCCACTCTCCACCTCTTCTAACGCCTGAGACCCACCGAAGCGACTCTCTTCCGTAGACAGTACGGCCTGCCAGCGACAGCCCTCCGGTGGGCTACCTATCTCATTCCTGGCAAGCTCCAAGTCGAAGTCGCCACGCAGGTTGACTATCACAAGTAAGTCGTCGCTTCCAGTCGGGGTGAGGTAGCGCATGGCTATGCCGTTGGTGCCCACCTGGCTGCTGCGGAAGTTGGCACGGCGTCGCCCTTTGAAAGCCGGTAGGGTGGCGCGCAGCCGAAGCAGTTCGCGATATAGCACCAGCGTCTGACCGTGCGCTCCCTCCTCCACCTCGTGCCAGTTGAGCTTGGATGCCATGAAGGTGCTCATCGCCTGTGGATCGGGCACCTCCTCACCGTGAAAGCCCTTGAACGAGGCGAACTCCGAGCGCCTGCCCTCCGTAACCAGCTTGCCCAGTTCGGGGTTATGGTGCGTGAAGTATAGGAAGGGCGTGCCGGCGGCCCACTCCTGCCCCTGGAACAGCAGGGGAGTATAAGGGGAAAGCAACAGGAGCGCGGAAGCTGCACGGTAAGCGTCAAGGCCGATACTTTCGGTGAGCCTATCGCCCAGGGGCCGGTTGCCTACCTGGTCGTGATTCTGGATGCAGTAGACGAAGTGCGGCGGATCCACGTGGCTTGCGTCGGTGCCGCGTCTGTGGCCGGAGAACTGCGATTTCTGCCCCTTGTAGAACCAGCCCTGGTTGAGCGTAGCGGCGATGTCAGCGGCGTTGCCCATGTAGTCGATGTAGTAGCCTTCGTTGTCACCCGCCAGGGCGGAGCGCACCTCGTGGTGGAAGTCGTCGGCCCACACCGCATCTATGCCCGCGCCACCCTCTTCGGAAGGGGTGATAAGCCACACGTCGTTGCGCTCGTCCTCGGCGGTGACGATGAAGTGGCGGCCCTGCGGAAGGGTCTGCCGCACCCTCGCCGGTATTTCCTTCAGAATGTGAGGGTCGCTGTCGTCCAGGATGGAGTGAGTGGCGTCCAAGCGTAGCCCATCCACGTTGTACTCCTGCGCCCAGTAAACGGCGTTCGACAGGAAGAACTCGCGCACGTGCGGGTTGGCGTAGTTGAGGGCGTCGCCCCAGGGTGTCTTGTGAGCATCCGTGAAATAGGCTCGGCTGAAATCGCGCATATAGTTGCCGTCGGGGCCGAGGTGGTTGTATACCACGTCCTGGAGCACTGCGATGCCTTGCGGGTGGGCAGCGTTCACCAGCCTTTTGAGGCCCTCAGGTCCGCCGTAAGCGTTGGCGGGGGCAAACAGGTCCACCCCGTCGTAGCCCCAGTTGCGCTCGCCAGGAAAGTCGGCCACCGGCATTATCTCTATCGTGTTGACGCCCAGCGACTTGAGGTACGGCAGCTTCTCGACGAACGCCTCGAACGTGCCCTCCGGCGTGGCAGTGCCGATATGCACCTCGTAGATAACCAGCTCTTCCAGGGGCATGCCACGCCAGGAGCTGGCATGACTCCATTGGAAGGAAGGGTCTACAACCTCGCTTGGGCCGTGCACACCCTCCGGCTGGTAGCGGCTGGCGGGGTCGGGCCGCAGCGTGTCGCCGTTCAGCCTGTACATGTACCGGGTGCCCGCCCCTATGCCCTCCACAAAGCCCTCGAAGTAGCCTTCCCCGTCGCGGGTGAGTTCGTGGGCGCTTTGCTCCTTATTTTCAGCGCCTAACACGGCCACGTCCACGCGCTGTGCATCTTCAGCCCACACACGAAAGCGTACCCCATTCTCCCGCAGTTGCGCCCCGATGGGCAATTCCCAATTCATTCCAAGTCCTCTCTGAGGTACGATGATGCTTCCTGCTATCGCCTACTGTATTGTCTTGACTACCTCTTCAAGCGGTTGGCGAAGGAGGGCGAGGGAGCGACCTGTCAGGTTGTAGATTTCGCCGCAATGGTACATGCGGGACTGCCTGCCCTCCGGGTCGTCGGTATCGACCAGCACCTCCCAGTCGGGCTCGCCGGGCTTGCCGGGGACGCAAAACTGTACGTCCTCCCAGTAGCCATTTATCAGGAGGAGCACCACGTCGTCCCTGATGCGCTCGCCACGCTCGTTGTACTCGTCCATGACGCTACCGTTGAGCAGCATGCCTATTACGCGCACCAGAGAGTTATTCCACTCTTCCTCGGTCATGTCAGCACCGTCGGGGCGTATCCAGCGGATGTCACGTATGTCGGTGCCGCGTATCCGGCGGCCCTGGAAGAACTTGCGCCGGTGCAGCACCGGGAAGTCCTTGCGCACCTGGATCAGCTTGCGAGTGAACTCAAAGAGATCGGTGTTCCTGTCGTCCCAGTCCCAGTTGTACCAGCTAATCTCGTTGTCCTGGCAATATGCGTTGTTGTTACCACGCTGCGTTCTGCCGTACTCATCGCCCCCGCAAATCATTGGCACGCCCTGGCTGAGCAGCAAGGTCGCCAGGAAGTTGCGCTTCTGCCGCTCGCGGGCGGTGTTGATTTCAGGGTCGTCGGTGGGGCCTTCCACGCCGAAGTTCCAGCTGCGATTGTGGCTCTCCCCGTCCATGTTGTTCTCGCCGTTTGCCTCGTTGTGCTTGTCGTTGTAGGTCACGAGGTCGTTGAGGGTAAAGCCGTCATGCGCGGTTATGAAGTTGATGCTGGCATAAGGGGCGCGCCCGTTGTGCTGGTAGAGGTCGCTGGAGCCGCTGAGACGATACGCAAGCTCGGCCACCTGGGCCTCGTCGCCTTTCCAGAAGCTGCGCACCGCGTCCCGGTATTTGCCGTTCCACTCCGACCAGTTCACCGGGAAGTTGCCTACCTGGTAGCCGCCCTCCCCGATGTCCCACGGCTCGGCAATCAGCTTTACCTGGGAGATCACG
>JAXDKH010000438.1:0-9660 GCA_034667185.1 Chloroflexia bacterium
GTGGGCGTGGCCATATTCGGGATAGTGGTGGCGCTCACTAGGGACAGGCTGGCGGGTGCGATTGGGGCTGCGGCCTGGTGGTCGCTGGGGGTGGTTACCTTCTGGGGCAGTCTGGTCAAGCCTGACATGTTGGCGGTGGCGCTGGGTCTGGCGGGACTCTGGTGGTTGCTTGCCCGCCCTGAGAGGCAGGCGTGGTGGGCGCTCATTTTCTTTCTCGCGGCCTTCTACACCAAGCAAACCGCGATAGCGGCGGCCGCGGCGGGCATTTTCTGGCTGCTGGTCACGCGACCGCGTATAGGCCTCGGTTTCGCCGGTGCATATGCGGCCGGCGCAATCGTTCCCGGCGCTATCCTGACGTGGGCGACCAACGGCGGCTATTACTATCACCAGGGCACGTTCAAGTTACCCGGTCTGCCCAGCCCCGTGCACGACCTACCCTGGATGTCCAACCGCTTCGCGGAATACGTCGGCAACTTTGCGACGACCTATGCAGTGTTTCTGGTACCTGCGATGCTTACGTTGCTGCTTGTGGGACTGCGGTCGTTGTGGGTGCGCGTCGGGCAGCGCAGGGCCAGGCTCGACAGGTTGCACAGGGGTGCCATACTGCTGCTGGCGTATATGGGCATGAGCGTCTTCGTCTCGATAGGCACGGGCACGCTGGGAGGCAACCATAACCACCTGCTCGATTGGGCGGCGGTGGTGGGGTTGGGCCTCGGCATGGCGGCGGGGCTGACCCGTCGTGCGGAGTACCTGGGGGTGAAGGTTGCCGCGGTGGGTGTAGCTCTGGTGGCTGTGTTGGCGCTGCCGTCCCTGTTCTCCACCCCTGAATGGCTGCGACTCTCTTTCAGTCCTCTGCAGCCGGACAAGTACGAAGGGATGCGCAATATCTTTCAGTACGTAACGAACAACGGCGGCCCCGCCTACTCGGATAACACCGGCCTCCTGCTGACCACCCGCAAGCGGCTCTGGACAACCGACCCTTATACGCAGACGCACGCTACACTCTATGGCAGGTGGGACGAAAGCAAGCTGGTGGACGAGATACGGCGAAAGGGCTTCGCGCAGGTGATCCTGCGGATAGACATTTTCGCCCCGGACCCCGGCGCGGGGGATGTATCGCCCGGAATCTTGCAGGCCCTGCGCGATAATTATAAACTTGATCAGCGCAATGTTGAGAATATCTACGTGCCCAGGTAGAGGCTAGAGGAGCAACTATCATGTCAAATGAGGCGACTGTGCCCCGTGAATTGTTGGAGATACTGGTCTGCCCGGTGGACAAGGCGAAGGTGAACCTGCAGGGCGACCGGCTGGTGTGCGAGCAGTGCGGGCGGGCCTACCCGGTGCGGGAGGGCATCCCCATCATGCTGGAGGAAGAAGCCGAACTTCCCGGGAAGCAAAGCTGATTGGCGCTGGTCTTCTTTTACCCCCAGCTAAAGAAGCTGACGGGGGCAGAGCGTCTGATACTCAAACTAGCAAGCTATACTGCCAGGAGGCTAGAGGGGCGCGACCAGGTTGTCTTGCTCACCCACCACATAGCCAAGGAGTGTCTGCCGGCGCTCAGCGATGGCGTGGGCCTGATCGAATCGCGTATGCCCCTCCAACTGACGGGGAACCACTACGTTGACGCCGCGGTAGAGTATGCGCTCAGCCCGGCGCTGGTCCTGGGTATCCCTCGTAAGAGGCTGAGTGGCGTGGTATTTTTCGGGCCGCCCAGCGTACCTGCAATGTGGTTCGCCCGCTGGATATGGCTGCCGTTGTTGCGAAAGCGCATGCCGGTACTCTATTTCTGCTTCGAGCCGCCGCGCTTCATCTACAGTGACACCGGGGATATTGTTTCGCGGCTCGGCATGTTGGGCAGGCTCATATCACCGGCTTTCCGCGTGTACAGGCGGCTTGACCAGGCAATGGTGTGCTCGGCCCATCATGTGCTATCGAACAGCCCATATGGCTCTAGGCGTATCTGGAACGCTTACAGGCGCAAAGCTGTAGTAATAGAGCACGGCATGGACTTCCGCAAGCCTGACGCTGCCACGATAGAGCGCCTCCGCGCCCGGTATGATTTGCAAGACAAGCCTGTAGTGGTTACGGTCAACCATCTACACCCGCGAAAGCGCATCGACCTCTTTATCCGCGGTGTGCATCATGCGGCAAAGCGTGTGCCGGGCACGGTAGCATTGGTCGTCGGTGGCGGGCCGGAGCGCGAGTCATTGGAAGGGCTGGCTGCATCATTGGGCATGGTCGTGGGACGGGACGTGGTGTTCACCGGGGCGGTGCCGGAGGAAGAACTGCCCGCGCACTACGCCCTCGGCAACGTCTACATGCATACCGGGCGGGAAGAGAGTTTCGGCCTGTCGGTGATCGAAGCACTGGGTCTTGGGCTGCCTGTGGTCTCGGTGGATGAGGGCGGTCCCTGCGACACCGTTCAGCACGGCAGGAGTGGCTACCTGGTGCCCGCCACTCCTGAAGCCCTCGGCAGCGCGGCGGCTGACCTGCTGTCGGACCTGGAGAAAGCCATGTCAATGGGAAGGGCCGGTTCCGACTTCGTGCATCGCCAGTTCCAGTGGGAGAAAGGTGCAGCCACCCTGTTGAAAGTCCTGCGGCATGCTGCGGGACGGCTGGAGAGTCAAACGGGCACATGAGATTGGGCCGCCTACAATTCGCCACGAATGTGATAGAGCGCCAACCTGCCGAGCAAGTTGTGCCGGTAAGCGCCAGCATACCTCTGCCCGCGCGACCTTCGCCGTTGTCGAGACTCGCTCCGCACCTGATTGTGCTGGCCGCTTTTACGTTGCTGACAATCGTCGCCACGTGGCCGATGTTCCCGCAGTTGGGTGGCTTCGTTATGGACAAAGGCGACCCACTGTACAGCGTCTGGGCGATGGCCTGGCAGGCGCACGCCCTGGCAACGCAGCCGCTTGACCTGTTCAACAGCAACATCATGTATCCATTCCAGGGTACTCTCACGTTCGACGAGCTTTCATTTACACAAGCGGTGCTCGCGGCCCCGTTCTACTACCTGTCTGGCAACCCGGTGCTCAGCCACAACCTGATACTCTTCCTTAGCTTCGTCCTTTCGGGCTGGGCTGCGTGGTTGCTGGTGCGCGAACTTACCGGCAGCAGTTGGGCGGGCGTCGTGGCGGGCACCGCATTCGCTTTCTGCTTTTACCGGATAAATCACCTGCCGCACATTACCCTGGACAATACCCAATGGATCCCGCTGGTGCTGCTGTCAGCTTACAAACTGCTCTGGACGCGCGAATGGGGCTGGGCCCTGGCATTAGGAGGCTTTTTCACGCTGCAGGCGCTCTCCGGACATTACCTGGCCTTCTATACGGCCATGTTGCTGGGGCTCTTCGTCGTCTACTATGCCCTTGCCCAGCGGCGGATGTTCTCTCTCTCATTCCTCCTCAAGGCGGGCGTGGGGCTGGCTGGTTCGCTAGTGTTCATCCTGCCGATTGCCATCCCCTACATCCGCGACCAGGGCCAGTTCGAGTTCAGCCGCAGCATCTTCGAAGCCGAGCGCTTCTCCAATACGCTCGCTAGTTTTCTCGCGGTGTTCAAGGGCAGTCCCGCCTACAGGGCCTTGCTGGCACCGTTCGCGGACCCGGGCCCCTGGGCCATCGAGCGCGCAGCGTTCCCAGGATTCCTGGTGCTCGGGCTGGCCCTTACCGGGCTGGTGTTTGCAATGCGCCGCCGAGATGCCCACATACCCTATCAGGGAGTGAAAGGCTCGCTCAAGCTGCATGCCGGGTTCTATGCTATCGTGACATTGGTCTCCATAGTACTGTCGCTGGGGCCGAGCCTGCAACCCTGGTACGCGTCATCGAACTACGACCCGGCTGCTATTCAGCGCGTCATGCCCTTGCCGTACCTGTTCCTGCACGAGTGGGTGCCGGGCTTCCAGAGCATGCGCGTCGTCACCAGGATCGGGATTGTCACGGCGCTGGGGCTGGCGGTGCTCGCCGGTATTGGAGCGTTGTTCCTCCTGAGGTACCTGACTGCGCGGACGAGTGGAAACACTTTAGCGCGCAGGCTGGTGCCCGTCGTGGCCGCACTGCTGGCGTTGCTGCCGGTTGCCGAAAGCTGGAGCGCGCCCATCAGCATGCAGCCCGTGGGCACCAGGGATGCGGTTCCCCAGGTGTACAAGTGGCTGGCCGAACAACCGCACACGGTAATCCTTGAGTACCCAATGACGCACTATAAGCGGGGCGACCCCAGCGTCGAGATGGCGAACCTCTACCAGTATTACAGCGTGTACCACTGGCACAACACCATCAACGGCAGCACGACTATTCGCCCCTTTGCTTACTCGGCGCTGGTGCTGGAGACCGAGCGATGCTTCCCTTGCCCCCGCAGCCTGGGCGCGCTCAGGGCGCTTGGTGTCGAGTACGTGGTGGCGCACCTTGAGAACCTTAGCGGCCCACAGCGAGAGGAGTTCCAGTGGCGCTCGACGGCCCCTGAAGGCAAGGTGCTGCCCGACTTCAAGCTGGTGCAGGACTTCGGCAGCGACCGCGTTTACCGCCTTACAGGACCGCGAGATGCAGAAGCATTGGCAGCGCAACTTCCACCAGGTGCCCCGCTGCTGCTTGGCAACCCCGAGCACGACCCCGCTCGCCAGGGCAACGAGACCGTGTACGGTGGCTACCTGGCCGCCATCGCATACTACCTCCGAGATCAACCGCAGTACGGCGACCCACGCCTGAGCTTCGGGCAGCCCATACTGGCAGCGAGCGAGGGTGGCGCAGCCCAATTTGCACTGCTCTGGACAGGGGAAGACCCGGCACCCTATGGCTACTCGGTGGGGCAGCAAGCCTGGTCCAACGAGTTCGTCACGCTCTACAGGAAGCAGGATGGAGGCGGCACCGGGAGCAGTGCGCGTTGAGCCTTCGCCGCCAGCTTGGGAACTTGCTCAATCCCGGCATCTTTGCGGGTGCGCTCGTAGCTTGCCTGCTGGTGATAGTTGGCTACCAAACGCGGCCCACTCAAGAAATAGTCGTCGGCTCGCCAACGGATGCGCCTCTCCTGGACGGCTTCAGCGGGCCGGAACGGGTGCCGGAGGGTGTGGACCTGGGGTATAAAACCTTCAGGTGGTTGGGCGGCTACGGGCGAGTAATTTTCACAGACCTGGGTGCGCAACCCTACTCAATAGCTGTTACCGTGAATGGCTCACGTCCGCCTGGTACTTCCCCTCCGTCCCTGTCCGTGCAGGTCGGTGGCCAGACGCTTCTGCAGGTCCAACCACCCGCTGGCGTCGAGACCTATAGGTTTCTTGTTCCCCAGTCTCTCATTGAGCCTCAGCGTGGCAGCTTCACCCTGGAGCTTACCAGCAACACCTTCACGGTGCCGGGTGATGCGCGCGAACTTGGTATTATAGTGACCCGAATTGAAGCACGGCCCGCGCCAGGTGGACCCGCGTTGATCACGCCCCCTGTTCCGGTGCTGTTATCGGTCCTGGTTTCTGCGGTGCTGATCGGACTGCTTCTCGCCCTCCTGGGTTGGGGACCGTGGGTCGTCGCGCTTGGAGCAAGCGTGCCGGGCGTCTTGGCCGGTGGCCTCCTGGTCCTTGACCGCCTCTGGCTGACTACGGGAGAGTGGTATGGTACATGGCCCGGTGTGTTGTTTCTGGGCGGTGTCGTGCTGGGTCTGGGCTGGCTGGTGGGTGGGTGGTTGTTTCGGCTGGGCGGGGTACTCTGGTCGCGAACCGAACGCACGATGCTCCTTACGGTGCTGTTCAGCGCTTTCGTGGTGCGGCTCGCCGGTCAGATACACCCGCAGATATTCGTCTACGACCTTGGCTTCCACTTGAACCACTTGCGGTTAGTGGAGACCGTCCAGCTACTCTTCACCAATGCTCCCGCTGAGTTCGGCGGCACGGGACACGAGACCTTCTATCTCCCCACAGCCTACCTGTTCGCTATGCCTCTTGACGTGTTGTTCAGCGACGGACGCCAGGCCATAAGGGTGCTTACGGTGTTGCTTGGCACGCTAGGGGTGCTGCCGGTCTACTACATCGCGCGGCGACTCCTGAGTGATGGGCGTGCGGGTGTGCTCGCAGCCTTGCTGTATGTCTCGTTCCCTATGTCGGTATTGCCCTTTTCATGGGGCATAACTCCCAATGTGTTTGGCGAATTCTTCATGCTGTGCACGCTGGCGGTGGCCCTAGGCAGCGCAGGAACTCTTGCGCTAACGAAGCCTGCGTTCTGGGTGCTCGTTCTACTAATGACCATCACATTGCTCAGTCACCCCGGTGTGGTCGCCCTGAGTGGCGTCGCTTTTGGCCTGCTGGCTGTGGCGTGGATGGTGCGGCGCGGTGCCTTGAGACGCTCAGGTGCCTGGCTGCTTTTATCGCTGGTTGCGGCCGGGGTCATATCCTACGTTGTGTACTACCATCATTTCACCGGCCAAATGCTGGACAGCCTGGCGCGCATAGGGGCAGAACGGGCCCAAGCTGGCACGGGAGAGGGCTTCAGTCGCGTGGTGGGCGGTTCGGTGGAGGACGCCAGCCTTGGCCTCATCAATCGCGAAGTCACGAGCCGCCGGGAGTGGGCGCTGGGTGGCCTGGACACTGTCTGGCGCGAGGCGGTAGCCTACTATCGGGTTTGGCCTGTATTGGCGACCTTGCTGAGCCTGCTACTCGTGCTGCCCACAAAGAGGCTGCTGGTATCGCCTGCCGGGCGCGAGCGTCTGAGGTTTGTGCTGGCGGGTGGTGTATGGTTGGCAGTGGTGGGGCTGTTTGCCGTTGTAGGTTGGGCGACGGGCATCTACGTTCGCTACATGCTCTCCGCCCTCCCGGTAGTAGCGCTTGGTGGTGGGTTGGTCCTCTCGGCCCTGTGCCGTAGAGGGAGCACCGGGCGCTTGCTGTCGCTGCTGGTAGTCGTGTTTTTCGCCGTCCAGGCCCTGGTGCTGTGGCATTATAGAATCAGCTACCAGTTCAAGTAGAAGAGGCCGCTCCCACTTGTGACGTACCATTTCCGCGACAATCTACTGAGACGCCTGCTAAGCCCGGGCACGTTTGTGGGCGTTCTAGCAACTCTCGTGCTAGTGGTGTTGGCCTACCAGGTGCGCCCAACCTATGCGATTGGCATCGGTACGCCCCTTGATGCCTCGCTGGTGCGCGGGTTCAACACCCCCGAACGGATGCCAAGCGAAGTCCCACAGCCGTTCAGATGGACCACTGAAGAGTCGTTCGTCACATTGCGCGACATAGGCAGGCAGGACCTGAATGTGACCCTGACGGCAAGCGGATTTCGCCCTGAGGGACAGGAACGCGCCAAGTTACGCGTCGCCGTGGGGAATCGCACTGTGCTCGACGTTGAGCCTGCGCCCCAATTGACAAACTACTCGTTCCAGGTGTCCAGGGAGGATATTGCCGATGGGACGCTGGTCTTGCGGCTGTCGGGCAATACCTTTATTCCACCCGAAGACCCCAACCCGAGGCCCCTGGGAGTAGTGGTGACGGGAGTGCTTGTCGAGCCTGCTGCCAACCCCGACCGCTTCATAGAGCCGCCCCTGCGCGTGGTGGTGGCCATGTCAACTGCTGCGGCCATCATGGGGCTGGTGCTGGCGCTACTCGGCTGGGGAATGGGTCTAGTGGCTACCGGCTCCACCTCCGTTGGCGTCTTAGCTGCCTGGCTGCTGGTTATCAACCGGCTGTGGCTCACTTCGGCACGTTGGTACGATGCCTGGCCCCAGGCTTTGACGGCGGGCGCGGTGTTCGTGGGTGGTATGGCAATAGCGGGGCTGCTCTTGAAGCAGGTTGCCCGTGGACGGTGGCCTTCGCTCGAGCGGCGCGTGCTGCTTACCGTGATGCTGCTGGCGTTCGTGGTGCGAATAGCAGGGCAGCTACACCCACTTATCAACATCATAGACCTCGCCTTCCACAGCCACAGGTTCGACACGGTGCAGGCAGGGCAGTTGCTCTTCACGATCAGGTCGGATGAATGGGGCGGGCACGAGACGTTTTATCTGCCAACTCCCTACGTCTTCATGCTTCCCTTGCAGTGGTTGTTGAACGATCAACTGCTGGTGATAAGGCTTTTCACCGTGGCGATAGGCACACTAGGCGCGGGGTTGCTTTACGTGATAGTGCGCGCTTCGATTGGCGACAGCCGTGCGGCCTTGATCGCTTCCGGGCTATACGTCATCCTTCCGATAGCGGTGCTTCCCTATTCATGGGGCATCACCTCGAACCTGTTCGGAGAGTTCTTCGCCCTGTGCGCCTTTACTCTGCTGGTGACCTGTTACTGCTATCTGAAGCCGCCAAGCGCGGCCTTCTTGGTGCTACTCGTGGTGCTACTACTTGCCCTGCTCAGCCATCCAGGTGTAGTACAGCTTACCGGGGTGGCGGTGGGCCTCACAGGGCTGCTCTGGCTGGCGTTCGGTAGGAGCTGGCAGTCCGTGTCGAGGCGGGCGGTCTTGGCTGGCGCATGGGCGCTTTCGGCGCTGCTGCTCGGAACGGCGCTGGCCTACTTCTTCTACTACGGCCACTTCGTAGCCGATATGCTGAATACATTGCAGGAGATACGAGCAGAGAGAGCCGCCCAGGCGCAGCCGGGAGCCGTACACTTGCTCATCGGCGGCTCGGTGTCCGACCGCAGCCTGGGGTTAATCGTGCGCTATGCTGAAACGCGCCGGGATTGGCTGGTGGGCGGTCTGCTGGGGTTCTGGCAGGAGGCGCAGGCTTACTATCGGGTGTGGCCCGTGCTCGCCTCGTTGCTGGGGTTCGTAGCTGTGTGGCCCGTGCGGCGAGCTTTTCAAGCCTGGGCATTGAAGCGGCGCGTACTTGGACTTACCGCACTCGGTTGGGGCGGCGCCGTGCTGGTGTTCGCGCTGGTCGGCTGGACTATGAACCTCTACGTGCGTTACGCCTTGTTTGCGCTGCCCCTTGTGTGCATCGGCAGCGCCATGCTGCTCTCGAAGTTCTCGCGGCGAGGGTGGGCGGGCTCACTGCTGGTGTGCCTGGTGCTGGCATTCTTCGCATTCGAGGCGGTCAACCTCTGGCAATACAGGATCACCTATGCGTTCAAGTAGCTCGCGCGATGTTGGACGCCCACCTCGTGGATTGGCAGTTGGCCTTCGTAGCCTCCTTCTGTGGCTCCGCGATGAAGTAGTTTTCTTGCTTGGGCTGCTACGCTGGTGGGCGATGTGGCCGAGCCTCGCGTTCGTGGTGGCCCTTGCAGTCGTAGCCTATCAGGTTCCAGGTACGTACGTCGTAGACGTTGGTTCGCCGTCTGACCAGGCTTACACCCGCAACTTCCACACCCGGCTGGATGAATCGGGCCGCACCTACAGGTGGTCGGACGTTTATGGCTATGTGAATTTTCCAGGCGTCGGCGGCTCGCGCCCTTTCACCGTGACGGTAGTCCTGGATCCGGAGCGCACTGCGCCCATAGAGATCCACGTGAATGGGGAGAGGTTCTTTGCGGGAGAGGTCGCGCCCGGCTGGCGGGAACTGACCTTCGCGGTGGATGGGAGCCACCCTACTGCCCTGTCTTCCCGTGACACCGTGGTAGAGTTCCGAGCGCCCGAGTACCGGCTGCCCGGTGAAGAAGCCGAGTCCAAGGGGCTGAAGGTGGACCGCGTCGTTCTTGAGCAAGCCCCGACCGGAGGTTTCATATGGCCTTCATTGGCGACGCTAGGTTTCCTCATGGTCAATATGCT
>JAXDKH010000439.1:0-7228 GCA_034667185.1 Chloroflexia bacterium
CGTTGCAGTTGCGGGACGATTCGCCTGCTGCACCTGTCGATGGGAAGCACCTCGTCGCGAATGCCGTGGGAGATGTAGATGGCGGGCTTGCCTTCCTGTCGAGTAGGGACCATGAACCCAGGCGAGAAAGCTATCACATGTGTGAAGAGGTCACCATTGGTCAGGCCAAACGACAGCGCATAGGAAGCCCCATCGGAGAAGCCGCCCACCGCGACCCTTGAAGCGTCTACTGCATAGCGGCTGAAGGTCTGCGACAGTGCCCGGTCGATGTAGCTCACGTCGGGGCCGTAGTCGCTCATAATTACGTCCCAGGTGGAGCCACGGGAGTCGGGAGCCACCAGGATGAGATTGGCCTCATCGGCCTGTGAATAAAGCAGGGAAATACCGCGCTGCGCACTGCTACCTGCGCCATGCAGCAACAGGACTAGGCCGGGAGGACGGTCCGCGCTGTACCCGGTCGGAACGTATATGAGACCATCACGCCGTTCGGTTATGCCTAGCGCATTGAGTCCCGTCTGCATTGGGCCAGTTGTTTCCCCTTGATTGGCCGGGCGCGCTACGATTATTCCCTCTTCGGGGTCGGCTTGCACCGGGGCTGGTGCTTGCGTTGGGGTGGAGCGTTGTCCGGCGTCTGGCGGTTGCATCTGTGCCTCCGAATCTGTTCTACCCGTTCTTAGACGGTAAAAAGGAAGCAAGATGCAGGCCGAATGTTGGGCGTTCCACCCATCTTGTGTGGCGTGGAAAGTGCTTTATCGTGATTGCGGAAGGTAATGGCGCGCGAGGGACTTTCGGCCCATATCCAATGCGCAAGCTTTCGCGTATGTTATAATTGAAACGTGCGCGGCGTAGTTCCGGAAGAGAAGATTGCATGCTGAAGATCGGAACGGGTAAGTCAAGAAGCCAACTTGAAGGTGTAGTTAACCCGGCGGTTGGTGCAGACGGGTACATCAAGTCGGATAGCAAGCACCAGGCACGCAAGCCGGTGCCGTTTCTGCGCGTCCTGGGCAACCTGCTTATCGTAGCGGGCCTGGCCTTGTTAGTGGGCATTGGCGCGTGGTGGGGCTACACGCAGCACGAGAACCAGCAATTCCTGGATAACGCTGTTCAAACGGGATTGCAGATCGAGCCGACGATTGACGTGGCCTCACTGGGATCAGACCCGAGCACTCCCACCGCCGTACCTCCCACGGCGACACCGGTTATTATCGAGGAACTGGCTGACCTGACTTCCCAAAAGGGCCCTGCAGTGGGCCAGTCTCTCATCCCCACTGCCACACCCGTGCCTGATGATTCGCCACCAATCCACTTGAGCATACCAAGCGTGGGCATCGATACGAACGTGGTGCCGGTAAACTGGTCCATGATCCCCGCGAAGGGCGGAGGGATAAAGCCGGAGTGGCAGGTAGCTGACTTCGCAGTGGGGCATCACGCGGGGAGTGCCAACCCTGGGCAGGTGGGCAACGTGGTGCTCTCCGGGCACGACGATTACAAAGGGGAGGTCTTCAAGAACCTGCATGATGTGAAAGATGGAGACCTGGTGACCGTTTACACGGAGAAAGGCCAGTATATCTACGTCATCACCAGCAGAGTTCTGGTCAAGGAAGAAGGGGTGCCCGAGGCGCAGAAACGCCAAAATGCACGCTACATGGACCCAACCTCAGAACCGACGCTGACGATGATTACTTGTTGGCCCTACGGCATAGACGACCATCGCTTCATTGCAATTGCCAAGCCGTACAAGCCCGCAACCAGCGAACAGAGCGAGTACTCGTTACGCTAGGCTACAAAGCACGCTCTAAAGCGCAAAAAGCCCGGACCATTTAGGTTCCGGGCTTCTTTATTTCAGCATACCGTTCTCTAGCGAGGTAGTCGCGGCACCAGGAAGGGCACCTCGCGTCTGTACTGCTCATATTCGACACCGTACCGTATGCGCAGTCTGTAATCTTCGTGCAGCGACCCCAGCACCGCATAGATGCCTAGCAGCGCCGTGAGCGTCAGACCCCGTACTGTAACCCTGCGGGAGAACACGGCAATGAGGAAGAAGCCCAGATTGGCAGGGTGCCGCACCGCTCGAAACGGACCAACTATCTTCAACGTGCCGTCTTTCTGGATCGGGACCTGAGCCTCGTCCTCCGGTCCCGGTTCTTTGCCTCGCAGGTGGGCCACGGCTTGCGGCACTCCATTGAAGCGTAGAGGCCTCAGAATTAGCCCCGTCCAGGCAGCCAGACCGGCACTGGCCCACCTGCACAGTAGAAGGAGGGTGCCGGCTGGCCCGCTTATGCGAAATATATCCTTGTCGGGCACGCGGGCGAGGCTGCGCGCCAACCAAAAGAAGCTTGCCCAGGCCTGGACGTTGTAGACCAGCCGTTACGCGTCCTCGTCCCGAAGAGACGTTCGGCACCACGTTTCACCGGGATGGAGGCGAACAGGCTGTGCAGGAGCATCCAGAGGGTGCAGTTCCGCACGATAGGCCACACTATTGCTTTGAGGGTATCTGGTTGTCCCGGCAACACGTCTCTTTTGGACATTGCTAGGGTTCCTGAACGATAGACGAAACGAAATCCCACTTCCAGGCGGCAGTGGCCGGAAGTGGGATTGCTAACGAGGTGGGTTATTTTCTTTAAGAGAAGCCGCTCGGTGAGCCTGCGCTGTCGTCCCTGTCTATGGTGCTCCAACTCCCTACATTGTCAAGCTCATCGCGGGTAACGCGCTCGCCGGTGTTGCGGTTCGGGTGGACTTCGCCTTCGCCCTCTTGAGCAGCACCTGCGCGGGTCTCAACCTCGTCGTCTTCGCGCCCAGGTAGGCCCCAGGACGTACCGGTCCGCTCGCTGTCGGAGCCTTCGATGATGCCCTCATACTCTTCATCCTCCGTGGACGACGATGTATTCACCGTTGTTTCGTCTGTTGCTCCCTGTGAAGGTGGTATGGCGCGGACGATGTTGGGGTTCTGCGCGTCAACTTCCAGGTTGTCTTGAGCCATGCGCTCAGGCGCACTCAAGCCCTGCGTGACACTGGAAGGCTCAGTTAGGTCACTGCGGTTCGCATATGCATCGTTCTGCCCGCCGGTGCTTGTGCTCCGGTCAGAATAATCACTCATAGCACACCTCCCTGTGCCTTTTGGTAGTAGCAGTAATTGTGCCTACCAATACACCGCCTGCCAAGCTGGAGAAGATACACAATAGGGCCTTTCAGCACCAGGTTCGTATTGTGCGATATTGGCCTACTGGCTAATGACCTTCCCCTTCTAACTGGCTCAGGGCGTGCGGAAGTACCGGCAGAATGGCTTCCAGGCACTCTTTCACTGCTTTCGGCGAGCCTGGGAGGTTGATTATCAGCGTTGTGCCTCTTACTCCTGCAAGAGCGCGGGAGAGCGCGGCCATCGGGGTCTTAGCCAGGGAAGCAGCGCGCATTACCTCAGCCAATCCAGGCACCTGGTAGTCGATGACGTTGAGGGTGGCCTGCGGCGTCACGTCTCGCGGGGAGATGCCTGTGCCGCCGCTGGTAAGCACCAACCGCACGTCTTCGGCTTCCACCCACCTGAGCAGCACCTTCTCGATCTCCTCGCGATTGTCGGGCACAATCGCCGTGACGACATCCTCTAACTGCAATTGCTTGCGCAAAATCTCCACCGCAGCAGGGCCGCTTTCGTCCTGGTACACCCCTGCCGCCGCACGGTCGCTCACCGTGAGCACTGCTGCCTTCATGGCTTGTCTCCTCCGTCAGCTTGTTCGGGAATCGCTTGTTAGCCCGATTATGGCATAATAAGCAGCAATGGAAAAACCGGGGAGGAAGCGCGCTTGAATGGGCTAGGGGTGCGGGTTGCCAGCGGGGCAGTCTTGCTCGCGGTGGTGATTACGGCTATCTGGGTGCAGGGCCTCGTGCTGATGCTCGCGCTCGCCGTTGCTGCCGGGTTGGCTGCTCACGAGTTCTACGGCATAGTACGCCGGGCGGGGTACGTGCCCTGGTACCCAGTAGGCATCTCGCTGGCACTTCTATTGGCGCTGCGTGGCTACCTAGGCGGCGACCTGCTATCGGGCACCGCCTACATTGGTCCGGGTGTGGCCTCTGAAGTGATCGTGCTGGTGCTGGTGCTCTTCTTCGCGCTGGCGCGGCAGGGGCTGGACTGGCGTGGGAGCTTGCGCCTGGCACGTTCGCAGGCAGCTTCGGGTGGTGAGGTGCCGTCCGGCTCGGGACGCAGCCCCTATCTCGCCTGGGCCGACCTGGGTCTCACGCTGGGCGGGGCTGTTTATACGGGCGGGCTGATAGGCTACGCGCCCCTGCTGGCCGCACAGGCTGAGCAGGTTCATGCGGGCGCGGCCTTCAATTGGCTCCTGATGGTGCTACTCGGCACGGCAGCCTGCGACAGCGGGGCGTATTTCGTTGGCAGCCTTTTCGGCAGGCACAAGTTGATACCCCACATCAGCCCCGGTAAGACTTGGGAGGGGCTCGCGGGCGGAGTGCTGGGGGCCATAGTTGCGAGCATAGCGCTCTCCGGTCTGCTGGGCCTCAGTGTGGTACAGGCCGTAGTGCTGGGGCTGGTAATATGCGCCGCTGCCGTCTCCGGCGACCTATGCGAGTCGCTATTGAAGCGGGCCGCAGGCGTCAAAGACAGCAGCCACGTTATCCCAGGCCACGGCGGCGTGCTGGACCGCATAGACAGCATCCTGTTCGTGCTCCCGGCGGTCTATTGGTTCGCGCAAACGACGTGACGGAAATTGGGATTTCGAATTGCGAATTTTGGATTTAGCTGGAATCGGAGCGAATCCGAAATTCGCAATTCGAAATCCCAATTTCCCCAGGAGTACCCACATGGCTTCGGCTGAGAAGAAACTGAATTATGAGTGGGCGCCTAGCAGGGGCTGGTACATCGTCATACGGGCGTTCTTCTCCGTTGTGTTCCATACGATCTGGCCGTTGCGCGTGACGGGGCGAGAAAACGTGCCGCGCAAAGGGGCCGCCGTCATTGTGTGCAACCACCTGAGCCTGGTGGACCCGTTCGTCGTGGGCTATGCGGGGAACCGCATCGTCAACTTCATGGGGAAGGAAGAGCTATTTCGCACTCCTATACTCGGGTTCCTTATTCGTAAGGTAGGTGCCTTTCCGGTGGACCGCTCGAAGCGCGACGCTGCCGCCACACGCACGGCCTTGCAGGTGCTCAAGTCGGGCGAGTTGTTGGGGATGTTCCCGGAGGGCACCCGCAGCACCACTGGAGAGATGTTGGAGTTTCGTACCGGTGCTGCTCGGTTGGCAGCCCGCACCGAAGTGCCCCTAATCCCGGCGGCCGTCCTCAACACGAATAAGGCGATGCCCCCCGGAAAGTTGCTCCGTCCCGCGCGTATCTCTATCCGCTTCGGCGAGCCGTTTGAGCTAGCCGAACTCTACGACCGCAACGACAAAGGCGAAGCCATGGAGCGCGCCCTGCAGACCATCAAAAAGCGCATAGAGGCGTTGTCTGAAACGTAGTTCTGAAGCGTGAAACGTGATGTTCGTAATTGCTAACCACCGGCCAATAACTGCTGTGATATAATGCGCCATGATTCCTGAGCAGGCGATTGATAGGGCGCTTGAAGAGGCTGGACGGCTCGGTGTCGAGTATGCAGAGGCGCGGGCAGAGACCGACATTTCGGAGAGGATACACGCCCGTAATGGAGACGTGGAGCGACTTGGCTCTGACACCGACAGCGGCTGGGGTATACATGTGCTGTCAGGCGGCGGGTGGGGCTTTGCCTCTACTGCTTCCCAGGAGCTAGGCGACCTCAAAGATACCGTGCAGCGGGCCGTGGAGATCGCCAGGGCAAGCGGCACCCGGCGCAAGTCTCGCTCCGACGTATCGCTGATGCCCACATGGCAGGGCGAGTACCGGACCGAGTTGCGTCAGGACCCGTTTGAGGTGCCTCTCACCGAAAGGGTGGCCCTGGCGCAGGAGACCACGCACCGGATGCTTGCCGCCGGGGAGCGCATGAAGGTCGCCACCTGCACCCTATACGCCCAGCGCGCCGACAAGCTGTACGCCAATACCCTTGGTGCCCACCTACGCCAGCGTATCACCTATGTTGGCATCGACCTACGCGCCACGGCTACCCACGATGGCTACTCATATCGCCGTTCCCTGGACGACGAGTCGCAGGCTGGCTGGGAGTTCGTGACGGACTTGGACTTACCGGCACAGGGGCAGCGCGTCGGGCGGGAGGCTGCCGAGCTTGTGGGCGCGCCATGGGCACCTTCAGGAGCTAGCACCGTGATACTCTCTTCCGACATGGTGGCGCTGTTGGTGCACGAGTCGTGCGGCCACCCCACCGAACTCGACCGCGTGCTTGGCTGGGAGGCGGCTTTCGCGGGCACCTCGTTCCTCATGCCCGACATGCTCGGCACGTTCCGCTACGGTTCGCCGCTTGTGAATATGACCGCCGACTCGCTCCTGCCGGGTGGGCTTGGCACGTTCGGTTGGGACGATGAAGGCACTCCCGCGCAACGCAGCCCCATTGTCAGGGAAGGCATATTCACCGGCTATCTCACCTCGCGGGAAAGTGCGCTGGAAATTGGGCAGCGGTCCAACGGCTGCGGGCGCGCCATATCATGGGGCCGCATACCGATTGTGCGTATGGTCAACCTGTCGCTGGAGCCGGGGAGTGGGTCGCTCGAAGACATGGTGTCGCAGGTGGACGATGGCCTCTACATGGAGACCCCTTCCTCCTGGAGCCTCGATGACAAGCGCATGAACTTCCACTTCTCGGCGGAGGTATGCCGTGAAATCAAGGGCGGGAAGCTAGGCGAGTTGCGCAAGGGCGCTTCGTTCCAGGGCCGGACGCCCGCCTTCTGGGGGTCCGTGCGAGGCGTCGCGGGGCCGGAGGAATGGCACCTTTGGGGCTTCCCGCACTGCGCCAAGGGCGAGCCTCTACAGCTTTGCCCGGTGTCGCACGGGGCCTCGCCCATCCTGGTGGAAGGTCTGCAACTGAGTGGGCATAGCTAGTCGTGCAATCGTGAGGGATTTGGTGCATGGCAGGTAGCGACGCGAACTGGGGGCTGGTAGGGGAGGCGGAAGCGCTCTCCATCCTTGAAGATGCCTTGCGTGGATCTGCGGCGGACGCTACCGAGCTTGTGCTGCTGGGGGATACCACCCAGGTAACGCGCTACGCTAACTCGGAGATACACCAGAACGTTTCTCAGGTGAACAGGCGCGTGGCGGTGCGGGTGGCCGTGGGCCAGGCTTCGGCGCGGGTGTACACCA
>JAXDKH010000440.1:0-6052 GCA_034667185.1 Chloroflexia bacterium
CCTTGCGCACTAGCCTGATGGACTCCTGGTGGAAACCGGCCTCTACCACGCGCCCGAAATAACCTCGCGTCTCGCCCAGGCGCGCCATGTGGTAGCGGGTAACGCCATAGCCGGAGTGGGAATCAGGATCGTTATAGGACCAACTACGCCCGCGCAAATCGGCGAAGGTGCGGAATGGGGAGGCGGCGCGCACTATCACATCTGAGAAGTAGATGGGCTTGCCTCCATAACGCTCACCTTCCAGCACGGGGGCCGCCAGTAATTCCACCGGCGGTCGTTCCTCCGCGGCGAGTCGCACGTATGGTAGCCCGCAAATGAAGCCGATATCGTGCTTACCCGCCGCGAAGTCCGCGAATGAGCTACCTTCTACGAGCGTCGTTTCGCAACCAAGCTCCCGCCCCACGTACTCGGCCACAGCCTCATACACCGGTCTGATGCTCGGCGCCAAGAATGTCGCGAACCGCAATTGTCTGTTCATGGTCCTCTGCCTACTGGTCTGTGTGCTTCCCGCGCGGGCCTCAGTGGGCATTCTACCATAGAGGCTTGCCGGGGCGGAGGCGCGGTCCGTGCTGTTGTGCTACTTCACCGCCAGTTATCGCACATGCAAAGGAGTACAATATGGCCTGGATTCATGTTCGACATAGAGTCACGGACTACAACAAGTGGAAAGAGGTGTTTGACAGCCTGTCGGAGTTGAAAATGCGTTACGGTTGGAAGCGGTACCGCCTCTTCCAGGTAGCAGGCGACCGCAACGATCTGCTGGTCATGGAGGAGTTCGCCAGTTTGGAGCAGGCACAGAGCTTCCTTGAGTCGAAGGACCTGAAGAACGCTATGCAACTGGCGGGAGTGCTCGGTGCTCCCGAGGCGACATTGCTACAAGGCCTGGAAGAAGGCACGCCCTGATCTTCTCACCTTCGGTCTATCCGGTAGACGGTAAAGGCCCCGGACGTGCCCTGGAGTGTCAGCTTGTAGTTGCGCTGGATCCACTGCCAGCGTGCCGCCGAGGGTGTGCCGGCCCACTGAGTTGACATGCTCTCCTCGGGCAGCACCAGAATGTGAGGTTCCGGCGCGGCAAGGAACTGCTGTATGTCGGCCTCGTCGTGGAGGAAGAAATCGAGTATCGGCCAATGGGTGTAGTGGTAGAGTGGCGCGCTGAAGCCAAAGCTTACGGCCCGCGGTGTGCCTTGCTCGCCGGTAGCCGCGACTGTCCCTCGTGCCAGCCCCACGACCTGCTGCTCCTGCTCGTTGAAGGCGGAATGTGTGGCAGCCCACTGCTCCACTGATCTCCAGCCTTGCACCAACCCTATCCCGACGCAGGCGAGTACCAGTGTTGCGGCAGTTGTCGTCCTCCCCCATTGAATACCACCAACTGTACGCCGCCTGAGCACTTCTTCTCGCAGCCTTGAGGCGACGAAACTGGTGCCTACGCCTATAAGCAGGGCCAGCGCAGGCATGAAAGTAAGCGCAAACCGATGCGCCTGGTATGTTGTGCCGGAATAAGCCAATACGCTAATAAACCACCATGGGAATAGCAATAGGAGTACTGCAAGATCACTCTGCCGCACCAACAGCCATATTCCCAATGCTAAGCTCAGCAGGTAGAAGGGGGATAGAAAACCTGTGCCGACATTGGCTAGGGTACTGAGAAGATAGAATACGATCATCGGCTGCGAGAAGGTAGAAGTGCCATCGGGCCCGGTCACCGTCTTGCTGAATAGGTTCTCCACGGACCATGCTCTCAGTGCAGGGCCGGGATCGTGTGCTAGTGCATAGGCTACCTGGGGTGACAGTGCTACCGCAACACCCACAAGGGCCAAGAGTAGGGCGGGCTGCCAAAGTCGCTGAATCCCCTTCGCTTCTTGTAGTAGTTGATGCTTTCTGTAGCTGTAGAGGCGGGCGGCCACATACAGGCTGACCGCCGGGACCAGCAGCGCGGAACTGTAGCGTACCAGCACCGCCAGCCCCAGCGATAGCCCTGCACCCAGCGCCCAAAGGTTGCCGGCTCTCCGTCCCTCTGCTCTCTCCAGGGGCGGCCAGGCCCTTAAGCAGCAATAGATCGACAACACACCCCAGAACACCGCAGGTACATCCGACATCAACGACAGTCCCGTGCGGGTGTAGGTGCCCGTAAGCAGCAGCACCGCGCCAGATACTAGTCCGGCGAATGTCCGCTCCCAGGTCGTTGCTGTGTGCCACAACTCTCCAACCACCTTGTACAGCACAGCGGGGGTCAAGGCCGCAAGCGCCAGCGTAAGCACTCTACCGGCCTCGGGCCACCCCAGGAAGAAGCCAGGCAGCAGGTGCAGGTGGTACCCAACCGGCCAGTAAAGCCCGTTCGCCGAGAAGAGCGCGAAGGGAGGTTGAGGCTGCCCCGTCAGCTCGCGCCAGAGGGCCTCGGCCTGGTAGAAGTAGGCATAGGCGTCCTGCCCGTAGAGGCCGTTATAGGGGAAGCGCGCCAGCAGGTAAGCAAATAAGGCGCTTGACAGCGCTATCAGGAGGACAGGAGGGCCCCACCGCCAGGCAATACCAAGGGCGCGTTGGCTGGTCATGGAGCCTCGAAGAGGTAGAGGGTAGCGAACACAAAGCGGTACTCCTCTACCTGTTGGTAGCGTCGGGCAACTTCGCCAAGGAGCCTACCACCCTCGTCCAATTCCGGCCTGTAGACCAGCCATACGCGGCCATGACCGCTACTTTGACTGTTGAACACTGCCAGCGATCGGTCGTGCCATACTGCGGGGGCGTAAGGCTGGTAAATCCTGTAAAGGTCAAAGTCGTCAGGCAGCCCGTATGTTTGGCCGGGGTAATACTGTGCGATGCTAATCTGCAGGACCGGAGGGGTGACCAGCACCACGTCGCTGGGCTGCGCGCGCTGGCTGAGTGTGGCGGCTAACTCTCGCAGTCCGTCCGCTCCGTGAGGCGGGTAGCGGTAATAGAGAGCCAGGCCCCACACCTGCGCGATCAGCCATGCCACGCCCAAGCCCGGAGCCAGATACTGTCTCAAGGCAGGAGCGGACCAACCGGGCATCTGCCAACCCGCACGCCCCAGGTGCAGTAGCCCGGCACTACATGTTACAAACAGCGCAGGCAGCAGGAAGACCATGAAGTGTGGCACGAACAGCCACAGGCCCGTCACAGCCGAGACTCCCGCCGGTAGCAGGAAGATTAGCCCGCTGGTTACGCAGATTACCCGCAGCCCACGCTTGCCCACTTCCCTTCCTGCCGCCCAGCCACCCAGGAGCAACAAGCCTCCCGCTACGAGGCCCAGCACCTCCGGCACGCGGGCACCTTGCAACAATGATGCGGTTCCGCTTGTGAACTGCACCAGCCCACCTATTACCTGCTCAACCGTGGCCGGGTTGCGCAAGGTGGCCCTCGGGACCGGCGTGGCTACCCAGCTTGTGAGCAATGCAAGCAACCAGGGCAACCATGCTAACAATATAGCAGCATGTGCAGCTATCCAGGCGCGTCGGGTGACGTGTCCTGGTCCCGCGGCCTTGTGTAGAGCGAGCAGGCAGAAGATAGCAAGGATAGCCGCTACTACGTAATGGGTGTAGATGGCGACGGAACCGAGAGCTATGTAGAGCAGTGCGTTGCGTTTGCTGCTGGTGTTGCGCCATTTCAGTCCTGCTGCCAGTGCTAGAGTAGTGGTCAGGGAGGCGAGGACGTACAGCGAGGCTTGCTGTCCGAACTCAAGCGCGTAGGGCGAGACCGCCAGCAGCAGCGCCCCGAGGAGTCCCGCTGCTCGCCCGGCTGCGACTTTGCCGAGCCAGTAAGTGGCCGGGAGAGTAGCGGTGCTGAGCAGCACTGAGAGGGCGCGGACCGCTGCGTCGCCATGCCCGAACGAAGCTACCCAGGGTCTGAGCAACAGCACGTAGAGTGGGTCGGACGGCGGGTTGGCGAGTACAGCGGAGAGCATGTCGCCCGCGCTGGGCAGGCTTACTAGCTGGATGTGGTACGCCTCGTCGAACCAGATGCCGTGGTCCGCCAGCCCGTACACGCGCAGCACGAGGCCAAGCAACACCACGCTCAAGAGAGCCGCCGCGTTTAGAGCTTCATTGGCAGCACCGGCGTGTACTAGCTCCTGCGTGGTGGCCTGTGCGGACGTATTGGGTATGTCAAGCTCCAGCGACTTCATAGCTGCTCATTGGCTAGGTGCTTTGCCTTTATCTCCGGCTGTTGCTAGCTGCGGCCCTTTGAGTGCGATGATAAGCCAGTTGGGGAGCAGGGTCAAGGCTAGTGGGCAGTTTGTGCGGGCGGGTGGGTGCTTCTTCCTTCATATGGTTTATGTACGCGTAAGTGAATCAGTATTTTGGCAATTATCGCTTTGAGACCCCCCTCGACTTCTGTCGTGGGGCGTCTTTGGCTCCTATGTCGATTAATTTGTTAATCGGCGCCAATCGCTGCGCGTCCTCCTTACACACTAACACATGCATTCTACCCCTTCCTGAATCTCTCTACCTACAATGACCGCTCCCTATAGGGGAACGCTACACGCTTGACTACGTGATGACCGGATGGTACTCTTACGTGTGCGGCAGACTCCTTCATGTCCGCGGCACTTCACAAACGGCTCTGTGTCGGAGCCTGACATCTAACCGTCAGGTCAATATTGCTATCTCCTCCCGTTATTGCTAAAGGGGTTCTTCACACGTGCGTCGTTACCTACCGGCTCTATTTGCCGCACTCACACTCCTCTGCGCCTGGCTTGCTCTTGCTTTTCCACAGGCCACCACTGCGAAGTTTGCCTCGCCCGACATTGCAGGGTACGCGACGGTGGACAAGTCCGGTAGGTCGCGCCTCGATGCGCCGCCGAACGCCCCTCGTTCGCCCCAGCGTGGCACCCCTTTGTCTCCCGAAGCTACGGACCCTCCGATCTTGCCGCCCGGCTTTGTCCAGGTGCCTATCGCTACCGGGCTTGCCTACCCAACTTCTTTCGCTTTCGTCCCCGGCGGCCGCATCTTTATCGCTGAAAAGCGAGGGGTCGTGCGCGTATTGAAGGATGGTGCATTGTTGGCGGCTCCCTTGCTCGACCTCAGCAGCCAGGTGAATGACTACTGGGACAGAGGCATGATGACCGTGGCTGTAGACCCCAACTTCCAGACAAATAATTACATCTACGTCTATTACACGTACGAGCCTGATCCCAGCGCCGACCCGCAGTCCGCCGCGTACAAGGGGCCAAAGACTAACAGGCTGGCGCGCTATACGGTGCAAGGCGACGTAGCCCTGACGGCGACGGAGAAGGTACTTCTCGGCACGGTAGCAGGCACCCTCGCCAAGCAGTCCTGCAACGACTACCCGGCGGGCAGCGACTGCATGCCCAGCGATGGGCCATCTCACATCGGGGGGACGATCAAGTTTACACCGGACGGGTCTTTGTTCCTCTCGACAGGGGACGCCGCCGATTTCACCAGCGTGAATGACAATGCGCTCCGGTCGCAGAGTCTCAACTCCCTCGCGGGGAAGCTCCTGAGAATAAATCGAACTACGGGGCAAGGTTTCCTGGACAACCCTTTCTCCAACGGCAATGTCGACACCCTACAATCCAAGATTTGGGCGTATGGCTTCCGTAATCCCTTCAGGTTCAACTTTCGGCCCGGTACCACCGTTCCATATATTGGTGACGTGGGCATGGACAACTGGGAGGAGTTAGATGTCGCTAATCCTGGCCTCAACTATGGGTGGCCGTGCTACGAGGGTCCGGCCCCACACGCCGGTTATGCAGCCAAGCCTTTGTGCGGCCAATTGCAGGCCAGTCCGGTGCAAACGCCGCTACTGAGTCTGAAACACACCGAGGGCAGCAGGTGCCTTGTTGGCGGCACGTTTTACACCGGCGCTACCTACCCGCAGCAATACCAGGGGGCCTACTTTTACGCCGACTGCGTCTTCCGTTACATCGACTATTTGTTCGTTGACACGAACAATAAACTGGTGGGAGGGCCGTACCGCTTCGGTTATTTGCGCTACAACGTGAGTGACGAGGCTTCGGGCGGCCCTACAGGCATAGAGATGGGTGCCGATGGCAACCTGTACGTGTTGGAGACCGTCTTCG
>JAXDKH010000441.1:0-3674 GCA_034667185.1 Chloroflexia bacterium
TGAGTGCGCTGTTTCGGTAATTCCTAATTCTTAATTGAATATGGTATGGAAGCAACTTGGTATACTATCGTTAGCTAGCAGTAAAGCAAGTACGTAACACGAGTTACGATTTACGCGTCACGCGTTACGTGTTACGTCACGCATAGTAGGAGTTCTCCCACAGTTTGGAGCCTGACAGTTGGATAGCGCTTGTTGCGGCAGTGCTATGCCTTGTTCTTATAGCCATCGATTCCGCGGTTGAGACCGCCCTCACCCATATATCCGGCCTGAGATTACGCCAGCTTATAGAACGTGGGGTGCCTCGCGCCCAGGCTATAAACGATATGCTGGCCGACCCCCAACGGTTCTCCAACATAACCGTCTTCGTCAAGGTCCTGAGCCTCATAGCGATTGGCTCGCTCGCCTATTTCGTCTCCTCGCACTTCACCACGTGGTGGTCGCACTTGCTGGCTGTTAGCTTAGCGGCGTTGATGGTGCTCATCTTCGGGGTGGCCGTGCCCAAGGCGCTCGCTGTGCGCAACCCGGAGCGCACCGCCCTTGCCCTGTACGGTCCCATCAACACCATGCGGCGAATAGTGGGGCCGCTTGTAGCACTGGCGTCCTTCGTGGCTAGCCCCTTCGTGCGCGTGCTCGGTGGGCGCACCAGCCCCGCCGGGCGCTTCGTGACCGAGGAAGAACTGCGTATGCTGGTCAACGTGGGCGAGGAAGAGGGCGTCATCCAGCAGGAGGAGGAGGAGCTAATCCACTCCATATTCGAGTTCGGCGACACGGTCGTGCGCGAAGTGATGGCCCCCCGCCCCTATATCGTGGCCGTGGAGGACGACTGCCGGGTAGCCGAGGCCGCCGATATCGCCCTGCAATCGGGACACACCCGCATCCCGGTATACCACGAGACGATTGACCGCGTGCTCGGCGTGGCTACCGTGCAGGACATGCTTCGCGCCCTACGCAGCGACCAGATCGACCAGCCGGTGACCAACGTCATGCGCCCGGTGCATTACGTCCCCGAAACCAAGAAGGTGGACGAACTGCTGCGCGAGCTACAGAGGACGCGCATGCACCTCGCCATCGTCATCGATGAGTACGGCGGCACGGCGGGCCTGGTGACCATCGAGGACCTGCTGGAAGAGATAGTCGGCGAAATCCGCGACGAATATGACGTCGAGCCACAGATGATAGAGGTGATAAGCGACACGGAGGCCCACGTTGATGCCCGCGTGCCCTTGGACGACGTGAACGAGCTGTTCCGTGTAAGCTGGGAGGCCGAGGACTCTGACACGATAGGCGGCTTCGTGTACGAGCAATTGGGTCGCGTGCCCGACCCTGGAGACCTGGTGCAGGTAGACAACCACACCATCAGGGTGATGAGCACAGAAGGCACCCGTATCAAGCAACTATCCATAGTCCGCCACGGCCCCGAAGAGGCCGAAGACCAGGCCGAACCGGAAGAGGAGGAGTAAAGCTGAAACGTGATGCGTGAAACGTGATGCGGCTTGTGGTGTAGGGTACGTGGATGCCACCTTGTTACTCTTGCAGAACCCTATTCCCCCTGTCATCCTGAGCGTAGCGAAGGATCAGGTGGCATACTAGACTCTTCAACGTTCAGGAGGATGGCGGCAAGGGGAACACTGATACGTGACTACCAAGAGTCAAGAACGGGCAACTGATCCTTCGCTACGCTCAGGATGACAATGGGAGGCTCAGGATGACAAGGAGAGACTCAGGATGACAGGGCGGTGTTTGGATACGTTAGAGGAAGAGTCTCACATCCAGCACCCTCTTTAGCAAACCGCATTACGTTTCACGTTTCACGTTTCACGTTTCAGACATCATGAACGACGAAGAACTCATCCAGCTAGCCCTGGACGCCCGCGCCCGCGCCTACGTTCCCTATTCGCACTTCAGAGTGGGGGCGGCTTTGCTGGCCGGGAACGGGGAGGTATACACGGGCTGCAACGTAGAGAACGGGGCCTACTCGCCCACGATATGCGCCGAGAGGGTGGCTATTGGGGCTGCCATCGCGGCGGGCGAGACGCCCGGCAAACCCGGCAGCTTCACCACGATAGCCGTGGCCGCCGACAACGCGGAGCCGACCAGCCCCTGCGGTGTGTGCCGCCAGGTGCTGTTCGAGCTTGCCCCCGGCCTGAGGGTCATTATGGTCGCCGCGCCTGAGTTGGGCGAGGGTAGAGTAGATATGTCGGTAGAGGAACTATTGCCGATGGGATTTCGCTTCCCCGATGCGCAGGGTTGAGGGCAGGCTAAACATGTGTGATGGCGACAACGCGATGCAAAGTGGCATAGCCCCGCGCACCTTGGACGACGCCCGGTTATCGCGAGATAACTTCGTGATTCTGCACGGCAGCGAGGGCGGGGAGATTTACCTCACCTGCCAGGCCGTTCTGGTTTTGTGCTGGGAACCCGTGCTCAAGCTCTTGCTGCACGACCTGGATGCGATTGTCGCGCTTCGACGTAGCCCTCAGGCTTGCATCCACTACGGGCCCCTGCCGGCAGGGCTTACCAATAACGGCAACAACCATCAAGAGTCCGGGCTCTGGATAAACGAGGACCTAAAGCTACTAGCCCTCGACAAGCCCATACGTGGCATCCTGAGGGGCAGGCGGGGGCGCATACCGTTGAGCGAGCGCCTTCGATATACAGCGCTGAACCGGGCAAAGTATGGGGCGCAAGTCGCGTTGGATCGCGTGCTGGGATAGATTGAAGCATAAACATATGGAGGGTAGTCGTAGTGGGAGAAATAATGACCTGGGAGCAAATCGAGGATCTCTATCAGGGAGAGTGGGTCTTACTTGAAGACCCTCAGTCCGAAGAAAACGTGCAGGTGCTAGGTGGCAAGTTGCTATGGCATAGCAAGAGTCGAGAGGAAATAGGAAGAAAACTTCTTGAGTTGCGGCCCAAGTCCTCAGCGCTTCTATTCGTCGGTTTACCGGCCAAGGACGCTGTTTTCCTCCTTTGATGCTGCCGTTCGATCCTAGAACCGGACTAATAGTAGTTCCCGCACTAATCTATGGTCCTACAGGTCAGATAATAGCTCGGCTGGCGATAGATACTGGCTCCACAACCTCTACTCTGTCCCGAGATATGCTGGACAGCCTTGGCTACAACGTGGATGATACGATCAGAGATGTACGAATCATCACGGCAAGTGGTACAGATATGGCCGCACAAGTCCAATTGACGAGAATTCGTGTGATGAGCCATGAACGCGAACAGTTCTCAGTGCTCAGCTATACGTTACCTGAGAGCACTACTGTCGACGGTGTGCTTGGACTCGACTTCTTCGAAGGCACTCGTCTGACCCTCGATTTTGGAACCGGGTGGATGACTCTAGAGTAACTAGCAACCATGCAAGACTACAGCCCAGCCGCGATCAAATCCCACCTCACCACCCACATCCTGGGCCGCCGCATTGAGCTACACCCGCAGGTAGGCTCCACCAACGACCTCGTAAAGCAAGCGGCGCGACAGGGCGAGGCAGAGGGCCTCATCGTGCTGGCAGAGGAACAGGTTGCGGGCAGGGGCAGGTTGGGCAGGACGTGGGTAGCGCCCCCAGGCTGCTGCGTGCTCTGCTCCGTGCTGCTACGTCCCCGCTTCTCTCCCCAGCAAGCCTTCTATGTGACCATCGCCGCTGCGGTAGCCATCCACCGTACGCTCAG
>JAXDKH010000442.1:0-9012 GCA_034667185.1 Chloroflexia bacterium
GTTATACCATGCGCGGTCGTTCTCCCCGGTCAGCCGCAGGCGCAACAGCGGGTGCGTGAGGTAGGTATAGAGGGTAGCCAGCGCGAGCACGCCCACAGCCAGCGCAAGGGGCCGCCACACCTCCGACCAGAGCCAGCCGTCACCACGCAGGCGCCTCCGCAGGAGCACCGCCAGCCCAAAAGCCGCTACAGAGGCCACGACTCCGGCCCAGGACGCCCGGCTGAAGGTGAGGATGAGGGCCATTGACATGAGGCCGAGCGCCACAAACATAGCTACCTGGATGACACGCAACTGGGGGCGTGGGATGCGTCCCTCGCCAAAGACGCCCTCAACCAGCCGCCGGGAAGAGAAGAGCACCGCCAGCCCTACGAGCACGGGCAGGGCCATCTCGAAGTAGCCCGCCGCCCCGTTCGCGTACTCGAAGCTGCCACTCAAGCGGAGCAGACCCCCCACGGTCGTGGGCTGCGGCCTGAAGGGCATAAGCCACCCTTCCAGGTTGACGCCAGGCAAGAACTCCAGCAGGCCTATACACGCCGAGATAAGGGCCGCTCCCACAAACGTAGCTAGAGACGTGAGCACCCGCCTGCGTCCGCGCAAAGCCAACCATACCGAAGCGTACACCATCATGCCCATCAACAGCCGGTAGATGAATTGCACGCCCAGCGATTTGTACTCGCCAAGTATGGTGGAGAGCACCGAGGCGAGGACCAGAGCTATGCAAGGCAGGAGCAGAGGCATTTTGAGCAGGGCGCGACGGGCTTCCGCCGACACCACGAGTCGGAAGAACAACGCCCCGGCCAGGCAAAAGAGAGTGACTTCCAGGTTGGTGAAGGTGGCAAACAGCACGCGGCCTAGCGGCGGATAGCCGATCTCGAAGGGACTTGCCAGCAGGGCCAGCAACAGCATGGCGAAGAGCAGGCGGTCAGTCAGCACTTCCAGACGTGAGGCGACCTTCGGAGCCGCCATGGGAACCGCCGGCAGGGGAGTAGCAGTAGCGCGTCTCTTCGCCGTCGCGCTCACACTATGCCTCCAACGCCCGTTTCACTCTGAACAGCCGGGGCCGCCACCGCTGTGACTGGCCTGCGCATGTACCTCAAAATAGCCGCCGCGCATAACGCCACCAGCGCAGCCTCAGTCAGGAAGGTCGCCCACGCCGCGCCCTGCACCCCCATGCCTGGGATGAGGAGCAAGTTGGCCGCTACGTTCACCAGCAGGCCTACTCCCATAAAAGCAGCGTATACCTGGGGCCGGTCCATCGCAATAAGCGCGTGGGTGAGGCCATAGCTGGCGTACATCGGTATGCAGCCGAGGGCCAGCACTTGCAGCACCGGCACCGCCGCGCCAAACTTGTCGCCATAAAGCAGGCCGGTCAGCGGCGCCGCCGCTACCACCAGGGTCAGGGACGCCAACGCCCCCAATCCCAGCAGGAGGGTCATCGTCTGCCCAAGCACAGGCCGCAACCCTCTTGCGCGAGCCTCACCGCCGGTGCGCGACAATAGAGAGAACGTTGCAGCCAGCACCACGCCGGGCACGATCAGGCTCAACTCGAACAGCTTGTAAGCCGCGTTATAGATACTCAGCGTCTCGCTGGCATGTGTAGCCCCTACAATGGGCGGGATGAGCAGGTTGTCCACCCTGAACGCGAACATGCTGAACACAATGCCAAGTCCCATAGCGGCAGGCTGGCCGAGCGAGCGCCGCCAGTAGGTCATGTCCAAAGTGTAGTCGGGGCGCACGTAGGTGAGCAAACGGTTGTAGCTGTAAGCAATAGCCACAAACGCCGCAACGTTGGCGGCAATCGCCAGCCCGATCACGTCGAGTCCCGCGTATAGCAGCGCCACGCCCAGCAGCAGGTTTACGGCCCGCCCCGTCACGTAAGCAACGGCTTCGTTCTTGAGCCTGCGCAGCGCCCGGAAGCAGTAGGCCAGGTACTCCAGCCCGGTGAGCGCGATCATGGACAGGCCAATCAGCAGCACCGCGCCCTTGTTGCCCACCGGCTCCAGCATGACCACGGCCAGCATCAGCACCAGCGACACCGCCGACAGCCCCACCTTGATGACCAGTCCCCCGCCCACCAGCCGCGCTGCCGCACACTGGTCAGTAAAGTAGGGCCGCTGGGCGGCTTCGGGAATGGCTAGGCGTGCTAATTCGCGTTGCAGGTAGAGTTGCAGCCCAAAGTCGGCCACCTGCGACAGCATGTAGCCGACGCTGAGCGCGAAGGTGAAGTCGCCGAACCCCGCGAGGTCGAGACTGCGGGCAGCCAGCATCAGGAGGGCATACTGCAACGCCCTCCCCAGCAGGTCGGACGCGAGCTTCCACCCTGCACCGCGGCCTACCAAAGCAAGCAACGCTCTCAAAGTCACAGAGTCCCTTTACGAGGTGAGTTACAGGCCGGGTTCTGAAACGTGACGAGTAACGCGTAACCCGTGATAGCCAAGTAGCAACAGCAAGTCACTGGCTGCAAATGGCAATGTGATATACCATAGCAGAGACGTGAAACCTACAGCATTATAATGCTGTGTTAATACAGGGCACAACTCACTAGCGCAGATGCAAGTGATATTTTTGACGGGACGAAAGAGGCCCTGTCATCCTGAGCGTAGCGAAGGATCTAAAGAAGGTGAGTAGGGATACTGCTCAACGGTGACGTGCCTGGTGATGGTTCAGCATAGTACCAGGAGGAGCATCTTAGATCCTTCGCTACGCTCAGGATGACAGGGCTGGGGCTTGGTCCCGCCAAAGTTGAGGCCTCACATCCACGTACTCTATTGAGCAAACCGCATCACGTTTCACGTTTCAGACCAATATGCAACCTAATCTCGAACTGGACATCTCGCTCGCAAATGAGATAAACGACGGCAGCCGCACGGCACTGGAGAGGGTGGTGCGCAGGCACCTTGCGCCGGTGTATGGCTTCGTGCTGCTCAGACTGGGGCCGGGCAAGGAGGAAATGGCGGCGCGTATCACCTCGGACGCGTTTGACGATGCCATGCGCGGTATAGACCGGTACCTGCGAGGTGAAAAGACGGTACCGATGCGACACTGGCTGCTGCGATTGGCAAGTCGTAGGATTGCGCGTTTGAAGTCGAAGAAGTCCGCACACTACGATGAGATTGAGGTCACGGGCGACGACCTGTGGGAGCTTGAGGAGGCGGTCGCGGAGCTAAAGGGACAACAGGGCGCTGTCGTCGCGCTGGCCCTGTTCGAGGAGATGCCGCCCGAGGAGATAGCGTCGGCGCTGGGAGTGAGCCGCAAAGCCGCCATGCGTTGCCTGCGCCAGGCCTTGCGACAGATAGGCAAGAGCCACTTCAACCGGCCCCAGGACTGGAGCCTCGATGGTTAGCCTGCGCCGCGTCAGTTTGCCACTCAGGGGCACCGAGCGTCTGAGACGTGCCGTCTTCAAGCCACGCCCTCCCCGGCTGAGCAAGGCCGAGCGCAAGCTGGAGGAAGCCCTCGACCAACTCCGGAACGGCGTGCCCCTCAACTGGCTGCAGATGGAGGACGATCCTGAGCTTGTCACGCTGGCCTGCCTATATGGTGTTGCCCGCCAGGCGTACCGTCCCGGCCTTGACGACCTGCCGCCCCACCTGCACGAAGAGACGCTGGAGCGATTGAGCAAGCGCATGCCTGCGCCCAAGCCGCAACCCGCAAAGCAGACCCCCAAAAGCCTGGCGGGCTTCTCCGAGAACGTCACGGTGCTCACTCAGGCCGAGGAGGACCTGCCTCAGCTTGCGACCACCGCCCCCCAGATGGCGGTAGCGGTGTTCGTCACCGCCGTGCTGGTCACCCTGCTGGCGCTGGCCTACAACTTCGTTTTCCCGGCACCGAAAAGCCCCTACACCTGGATAGAGGTCCGGCAGAACAGCAACATTGCGCAGGCGCCAAATCTGCCAAAGGGTTACAAAAGCCCCATCTGCCCGGCCTCGATAGTCACCGACACCGCGCCCTTTGTGCTGCGCAACTACGCAGACTTCCCCACCAGGCAAAAGGCGCAAGAAAACGTAGATTTTCTGATCCAGACCCCGCCCGATAGCGTGGCGGTGGGGCGTACCGAGTTCAGCCTGGGGCTTGTAGCAACGGGCGTAGCGCCCTGCGACGAACTGGGCGGCCTGACCTACTCCAGCGCCAAGCTCAGCTACCTGGTCAGGAGCACCTCGCCGGGCGTCGAGTTCCAGCTGGGCCAACTCTCGGTGTTTGAGGTCCGCCAGCAGGTAGTCAGGGTTGACAACACTAACCCTACGTTCAGGCAGGTGACCATAGGCGACCGGAAGGGAGTCGTATGGGAGAGTGAGTCTTATAGAGACTACTCAAACGCCCTGTGGCTGGGCCAGGGCCCCATAACCGTCATGGTGCTAGAGAAGGATGAAATAGTGACCACCTTCGTCGGCCAGAAGGACAAAGGCATAACCGAGGAGATGCTCACAGCCCTCATACAAAAGATGGACGGGGTCGCCCCGCCTACCACCAGCCCCCAGGCCAGCACCACCGGCACCCCCGCGAGCAACATCGCCCTCCCCATAGACAACAAGCGCACCCGCCGATAACTACACCACAAATCCGAAATCCGAAATCCCAGATCCCAAATCGCATTGACACCTTTGCACGGGGCAGGCTACAATCGCCCTGATGGCAGATAGCGGCACGAGCGTGCTTGAAGAGGGACGGGGCCGTATACGACCCTGGGCTTGGGGCGCAATCGCGGGAGTGACAATTTGCCTGCTGCTCATGGTGGTGCCCGTGAGCCGGTTCGTACAATCAACATCGGCCTGGCTTGACTATCCCTATCCCAGGGCCGGCTCGGAGGGGCTGATACTGTACGAGTCGCTGCTGGTGAAGCGCGGCGGCGACATCTACTCCCCAATCACCGCCGAACAATTCATCTCCGGCCCCTACCCGCCGGTTTACTACTGGCTGGCAGCAGCGGTCCTCCCAGAACAGCTACCCGACTTCTCAGGCCCCGGTGCCCCAGCCTCAGTCTTCCGCGAAGGGCGCATAATCTCCTTGCTCGCCGCCCTCATAGCCGCCGCCCTCATCCCGCTGATCGTTATCTTCGAGGGCTATCATGACAGGTCTAGGCAGAAACTCCTGCTCGCCTCGACAGCCGGGCTTATTGGCAGCCTGGTCTTCCTGTCGCTACCGCAGACCACCGTCTGGGCTACCCGCTTCCGGGGCGACATGCTCATGCTCGCCTTCACAGCAGCCGGCCTGCTCTTCATCGCTCTAGGCTATCGAAGCAGCCACAATAGCACCGCATCACGTTTCACGTTTCACGTTTCACTCCCCCTGCTCTCACTCGCGGCAGTGTTCTTCTCCCTCTCTTTCTACACCAAGCAGACTGCGCTGGCCGGGCCTACCGCCGCAGCCACATATCTGCTGTTGCGGGATTGGCGTCTGGGGCTGCGCTGGTACCTTATCATGGCCGGGGCCGTCCTGCTGCCGTTCGTAGCGCTCGACGTGGCTACCGGAAACTGGTTCTTTCTCAAGATGGTCAGCTACCACTCGCTGCGTCTCAGCGAAGTGACCCTCACGCGCCTGCTACAGTTCGCCTTCTGGGAGGACCAATGGCCCCTCATCCTGGTTGCGCTGGGCTACGCGGGTGCCCGGCTGTTCGCGCTGTTGAGGGGCTACAGGATGGGTGAAGGGAAACATACTCCCTCGCTGGTAGCGCTGTTCGTAGTGGCCTCGTTCCTGTTCCTGCCAACCGGGGCCGTAATCGGGGCCGACCACAACCACCTGCTGATGTCAGGGCTGGCTATTTCGCTGGCGGTAGGCGCGGCGGTTGCCTGGGCCGCGAATACCGTGGTGGAAGGGAAAAGGCTGCCGCTACCTGCAACCGCATCGCTAACCGGGGCGTTGCTGGCTGTTGGCGTGTACGCTTTGCTGACTTCATCTCCGTCTAGCTGGTACAACCCGGACCTTACTTTGCCTTCGGCGGAGGTACAGGAGCAGTACCGCAAGATCGTCTACAACGTCAGCCAGAATCCCGGTACGCTCTTCTTCTCGGACGACCCCGGCATTGTGGCCCTCGCGGGCAAGGCCACCACCTACGATGACCCCTTCACCATGACTGCGCTTGCCGCCGCAAACCGCTGGGACGAGGCTACCTATCGCACCATGCTGCGGGAGGGCAAGTTCGGCCTGCTGGTGCTCTCCTGCGACGTAAATGCGCCCCAGTTTTGCCGCGCCGATACCTTTACTCCCGGCGTGCTGGACGCCATCCGCGACGGCTACAATGTGCTGTTCAGGGACATTATGTATACTTACGCGCCGAAGAACGCCGCCCAATAGCCGGCTATTTGCCCCAGGCGGGCCATCTGGCGTCCTTCACGAGTGGGAACATCTTGTGGGGATTGCCTGCCGACAGGCTGAGGCGGACTATTGAGAGGCCGTTAGGGGTCCACTGCGGGCCGAAGGTAGCGGCCGCCAGGGAGCCGGTCTCCACCACCAGGCGGTCGCCACCGGGGGACCAGGCGGGGTTGTTGGTGAAGGGTGGAAGTGGCTGCAGTTCGCCCTCGTTGCGCCGCCTGATCGCCACCTGGGGCTCACCTTGCTGGGTGTGGCTGCGAAAGGCAATCAGGTCGCTATCCGAGCCTGTAGAAGCGGGAGAGAAGCGCGGGCCTGGACCCTGGGCATATTCTCCCAACCCGGTGCCGACGTAGCGCAGCTCGTTGCGGAAAGGCGTGGCCTCGGCCTGCAACACCCCGTACACCAGCAGCGCCCCCGAAAGCGTCTCGGCGTACATGATCGTGCGGCCATCGGGCGACCATTCAGGCTCGCCACCCGGCACTTCGCGTATGTCGCCTTCCCTGCCCGTTGAGAGCGGCCATCGCAGCAGCCAGAAGGGATTGTTGGCCCCCGACACCGCCACGAACAGCCCGTCAGGCGACCACCGGACCGACTTCTCGTAGGCGGGACCACGAGACACTGCGGAGGCGGTCAGCGTGATGATGCTGATGGGGTCGCCACCCTGCACGGACGCCGCCCACGCCTGCTCCTTGCCCATTGTTTCGGGGTCGAACGTAAAGTAACCCACCTGCTTGCCGTCGGGCGTCCAGCCCAATCGCTGGCCGTCAGGAATGTTCCCTGATGCCACCTTGCGCGGCTCGCCCCCGGCAGAAGGCACGACGTACACCCCATCGGCGGTCGTAAAGGCCACCATACTGCCATCCGGCGAAGGTTGGGGCGGGTTGGTGACCTCTAGGGAGGCCAGTTGCTTCTCGCCGGAGCCATCGGGAGATATGCGCCACAGCCCCGATGAGCGCACGAAGAAAATGTTGCCGGGAGCCGATGGTATGGGCGTGTAACCCTTGATGGGTTCGATGCGAACGGGGGTGAAGCCCGCCTGGAAGTCGGGGCTTTCGGGGTTGGAGGAGCCAGGGGTAGCGGTAGGCAGTTCGGGCGGAGGCTTGGGCACGTCGCACCCGGAGAGGAGCAAAGCAAACAGCAGCAGTGTCAACAGCCCATACGAAAACCGGCGCATGTTCAAGTATAGCACAGCGCCCGGCCCCAACCGGGCACGCAGATGTCTGGAGGCTGCATTTTTATGCTATTGTTAATGCTCCGCAAGAGGCTCCTACGTCGACGTATGTAGCCGGATTGTCAGCACCCAAAGAAGTATTGTCATTCCGAACGCAGTGAGGAATCAGGTGGCAGTCGTTCGCTGTTGCAATGTGGAAGACAGTCGGCAGGGCCACTATTGTACTTCCATTCATGTTCTTGCCTACCCACCTGATTCCTCACTGCGTTCGGAATGACAAGGGGGAGCTTGGGATGCCCGTATAGCCACCTGTAATGGCCCCCTTGCAGCCTGTTGAGCAACAATATTCCTACTAAATCGGGTATAATTAGAGGTACAGAGTACACGTGCGCAGAGGTAAACAGAGCTAGTGAAGCGAGTAGATAGATGAGCGCGAGAGAGCATTTATATAAGTCCGAGGCCGTGGTTATCAAGCGGTCGGACCTGGGTGAGGCCGACAAAATCCTCACCATCTTTACCCCCCATTTCGGCAAGCTGCGCGTGGTCGCCAAGGGCGTGCGCAAGGTTAGCAGCCGCCTGGCCGGGCACGTCGAGCTATTCACCCGGAGCCAGATGCTCCTTGCCAAGGCCCGCAACCTCGACATCGTTACGCAGAGCGAGACGCTCGACAGCTACCGTCCCCTGCACGATGACCTCGAACGGGTGGCTCACGCGTACTACGCCGCCGAGTTGCTGGACGCCCTCACTCCAGACGAGCACGAGAACTACGCGGTCTACAAGGTCATGGTGGATAGCTTCGGCCTGCTGTCCACCGACGTCGACCCCGACCGCGTGCTGCGCTGGCTGGAGATGCAGCTCCTCGGCTACCTCGGCTACGCGCCGGAGATCACCAAATGCGTTGAGTGCCGCAAGGACATAGAGCCTATCGTCAATACCTTCAGCCCCGCGCTGGGTGGGGTGCTGTGCTCCTCCTGCCGCAGGCCGGGCGTGGGCCGCGATCTCTCGGTGAACGCCCTGAAGATGCTCAGGCTAATGCAGCGCAACCCCTACAGTACGGTCAGCCGTGTTCGCATCGACCCGGACCTGCACCACGAGCTGCAATCCCTCCTCCAGAACTACCTCACCTACATCCTCGAACGCGAGCTTCGCTCCACCCATTTCATCAAGGGACTCAGGGCTGAGACCTAAGAGTGCAGGGGAGTACCCCTGCCGTGGTGTGGGGACCCCTCACTTCTTTATGTCTTTCCTTTCATAGTTCTCTCACAGAAAATTGAAATTATTAATAGGGAGGCGCGGGAATGGCTGCATATGTGATTGTCGAGATAGAGGTGACGGACCCCGAAGGCTACGAGGAATACAAGGCACCAGCCGCGGCCACGGTAATAGCCTCAGGAGGACGCTACCTGGTGCGTGGTGGCAAAACCGAGGTGCTTGAAGGCGATTGGCAGCCCAAGCGGCTTGTGGTGCTGCAATTCGACAGCGTGGAGCAGGCGAAAGCGTGGTACGACTCGGAGGAGTACGACCCTCTCAAAGAT
>JAXDKH010000443.1:0-6447 GCA_034667185.1 Chloroflexia bacterium
GGAACATCCCGGTAGAGGACGAGATTTCTCACTGCGTTCGAAATGACAAGGGGTAAACCCTGAACCTGAGTATTCAGTCATAACAAGTGCGGGAGCGACTTGCTCCATTTAGAAACATATGTGCTAAGTATAGACGTAAGCATAGCAAAAGACCCAGGTGCGTGCCTGGGCCTCTGGTTGTATTTTTCCCCACGTGCATGCAATTTGCTATTGCCCGGTGAACAGGCTAGTGCTCGACAGGACCAGCACGAAGTCGTACACGCCGTGCACGATAGCGGAGGTGGTGGTGTTGGTGCGCATGCGTATCAGCCCCAGGATGAGGCCTATGATGAAGACACTCAGCAGCGCATCAACCCCGTACTGGAAGGCGTGCAGGGAGGTGAATACCAGGTTAGAGGCGATCAGGCCGATGCGCGGCTGCAACAGGCCACGCACCGCTAGCTCTTCTCCTATGCCCGCCGTCACGCCGACGAGCACCGCGCCAATGGGGGTGATTAGCTGGGTCATTAGCTTACCGAAGGCCTCTACGTCGGTGGTGCCCCAGCCCAACGAATGCCATAGCTGGTTAATGCCGGGGTCGATACCACGGTCCGCAACCGCCGCGAGCACCACCCCTCCGGCCACGGCCCCCACCACCTGCAACGGTGTAGGCCGCACGAAGCCGAGCCGCTTCAGCATCGCCCTGAAGTTCCGCGCAACGGGCCAACCGGCAGCCACGAAAGTCGCCGGTATGGTCCAGACAAACTGGTATATCAAGTCCTGTGGCCGCACGCTGATGTCCATAGACTGGCCCAGTGAGCCCTGGGGCGCGGGCGAGTTTATCAGCAGCAGGAGAGGCGGCTGCCCTCCCAGCACGATTAGCGGCAGGAATGAGCCGAGGGTGAGCAGCGTCAGAAAGCAGAGGGCTATCTTGTGCACGAAGTTGTCGGGATCGATGGGGATTACGCGCGATAAAAGGACCCGCACTGGCCTGAGCAACATCGCCAGCGACAGGAGCGTGACGAGCATCATCAGCACAATGCTAAGCAAGATAACCGCCCCCGCGTCTCCTCGGAAGACCTGTGTGATGGGTATGTCCCTGGGACTGGCGAGCCACTGGTAGAACAGGCCCATGTCCCTGATCGTGCCCATTACGGTGTAGCTGGCTACGATGAGCAGCACGCCGAGCATGACTACCGCCAGCCACATGTAGGTGAAGGCCGCAGCCACCCCGTTGCGCAGTCCGGCGAACGCCAGGGCAGCCAGCATCGCCAGCGGTATAAACTGGATACCCACCGTCATGAACTTGGACGCCTCGCCACCCAGGACGAAGGCAAGCCCAATCAGGGTAATACCCACCAGGGCCAGTCCCGAGGTAATCAGCACCGGCTTATTGGACGGGGCAGTCACCTGGCTCGTGGGTGCAGGCACCGGACCCTGCGCGTAAGGCTGCTGTGAAGGCACAGGCGGGACCTGCCCACCGGAGGGCGTCACATAAGGATATTGCGATTGCCCTTGTCCTTGCGCGCTACTCTGTGTCTGTGGCTGCTGAAATCGGGCCGCACCGGGCCCAGATGTATTATCCATCGACTGGTCTTCTCCCAAAGGACGCTAGCTACACCCAGTATAAAGGCTAACAGCCGTTGGGCACAGGACCCAAATGGGCTATTTGGAAATTGGGATTTCGAATTGCGAATTTGCTTGGAAATCTACTAAATTCGCAATTCGAAATTCGAAATCCCAAATCCGTCCTATCCCAGTTGTTGCGGGCGCTTGACGAAGAAGGGCGGGGAGGTGTGGAGGGTGTAGTGGGCTTTGGTTTCAAGGTAGGCGATGATGATGACGCCCAGCCAGAGGGTGCCGACCAGGTACGCGCCCCCTACGTCGGAGGGCCAGTGATGCCCCATGTAGATGCGAGAGGGGCCGACCAGCAGGATGATACCGGCCAGCAAGGTGAGCAGGGCGGTGCGGAACCAGCGCTGCTTCAGGTGGATGAAGACCAGGTAGAAAAGGAAGCCATAGAAGGTAACGTAGTGCACCACGTGGCCGGAGGGGAAGCTCGCCTCGCCCAGCTCACCCATGACGCGCACCAGGTCTTTGGTGGGGCGGGGGCGCAGCACGCGGGTCTTGATCGCAATCGTCATCAGGTCGCCCGACCAGGTGGAGAAGGTGAAGGCGCTCTCCATGCGGAAGCCCGCAGCCCACATGAGGGTGGTGAGGGAGGCGCGGGTGCCCACGCTGATCCAGCGCCAGCCAAGCTCGCTCACGGCGTGCATCATCGCGTCGTATGCCTTCGCGTTCGGCTTCTGTAGCACCCTGGTTATGCCCACGTCGGCGGGGAAGTAGCGGTAACGCTTTGCCAGTATCGCCAGCAAGCCCGCCGCGCCCACCAGGCCGCCGTACACAGCCAGGAATCGCTTACCACGATAAATAGCTCTGCGGGGCGCGACGGTGATCTTCTGGGCTTGTTGCTGGACCGCCGCCGTGACTTGCTGGGTGGCCTGCCTGGTAGCCTGTACCGCCGTCTGCGTGGCTTGCACGGTGGCCTGGACTGTGTTCTGTACTACGGGCGTGATGACTTGGGCCGCAGTGGTGGTCGCAGCCTGGGCTGTTTCTGCTACCGCCGTCGCTGCATCAGCGATGGGCGTATCCTGCCCGCCTCCAGGCTCTCCAGGCGCAGGGAGCTCGACATGCACGGAATGCATGTCCGCCAGGGCATCCGGGAGGCTAACGTCATCTTCCGCGTCTGCTCCTGGCTCGCCGCTAGCAAGTACGACCTCGTCAGGCGCGGGGGCACTCCCCTCCCCAGTAGAAGGAGCTACGTTCTCCCCTGAAGCGTCGGTTTGGTCGTTATCGGGCGTATTTGTGGGTTTGTCGTCAGGCACGGCTTACTCGCTCTTCACCAGAGGATAAATAGGGCACAGGCATAGCAGGGCCGTGCAATAAACATGCCAGGAAAGACCCGATTCTAAATGACCGACGAAAAGAAAGGGCACGCTGGTGCGACTGGCACGGCTCTTGCTTCCATAAGAGCGTGCGTAGCGGCAGTAACAGGCTACACGCACAAAAGGACCGATTGGAACTGTTTACAAGGGGGTAAATGAAATGACTAGTTGGAATCGCGGACGCGAGAACGAAGAAATCGGTGAGCAGCAGTTGAACGACGGCGATGCAGGCAACAACCTCGAAGGCGCCGCTCGCAAGGTTGGCGGTGAGATCGAGCAGGGCCTCGACAACATCGGTGACACCATCACCGGCAAGCAGAACGACCTCCAGGGCAAGGACCAGAACTGGGGTACCCGCGCAGGCGACGCCATCGACAACGCAGGCGACAACCTTCGCAACGCGGGCGATAACGCAGGCGACTGGGCCCAGAACCGCGGCAACGACATCAAGAATGCCACGAACTAAAGCGAATTGGTAATTCTCAATGCTTAATTCTTAATTGAGTTGAGCAAAAGCAAAGGAGCCACCTTGCAGGTCGGCTCCTTTCTATTTGGAGTGCGCTAGTTAGAGCGATTAAGAATTAAGCATTGAGAATTACCAATTTGCGCCAGCGTCAGTAGCTTCTGCCGTAGTTGGGCGCTTCCTTGGTGATTGTCACGTCGTGCGGGTGGCTTTCACGCAGGCCGGAGCCGGAAATGCGGATGAAGCGGGCGGTCTCCTGGAGCGTCTTGATGTCGGGCGCGCCCAGGTAGCCCATACCGCTACGCAGACCGCCGACAAGCTGGTAGAGCAGGGTGGCAAGAGGGCCTTTGTACTGCACGCGGGCTTCTATACCCTCCGGCACTAGCTTGCTAAGCGCCTCCACCTCGTGCTGGCCGTAGCGGTCTTTCGAGTACGAGCGCTGCTTCATCGCGCCAAGCGAGCCCATGCCGCGGTACTCCTTGAAGCGCTCGCCCTGGTAGAGGATGATCTCGCCGGGGCTTTCGTCCACGCCCGCCAACAGGCTGCCGAGCATGACAGTATCGGCACCGGCCGCGATGGCCTTAGCGATGTCGCCGCTGTACTGTATGCCTCCATCAGCAATGACCGGCACGTTGGCGTCGCGGCACACCTTATAGCAGTCCCACACCGCCGTTATCTGAGGCATTCCCGCGCCGGAGACGACACGGGTAGTGCATATACTGCCCGGACCCATGCCGACCTTCACAGCATCTACTCCTGCATCCAGCAAAGCCCGCGCGCCGTCCGCCGTAGCCACGTTGCCGCCCACCACGGGCACGCCGAATCGTGCCTTGAGGCGCTTGACGGTCATGATTACGCCCCTGGTGTGGCCGTGGGCGGTGTCCACCACCAGCGCGTCTACCCCGGCTTCGATGAGGGCAGCGGCCCGCTCCTCGCTGTCGGGGCCTACACCCACGGCGGCGGCTACGCGCAGGCGGCCCTTGTCGTCCTTGGTGGCGTTCGGGTACTGGGTCTTCTTCTGGATGTCCTTCACCGTGATGAGGCCCTTGAGGATGCCCTGGCTGTCCACCACGGGCAGCTTTTCTATTTTATGGCGGCGGAGGATGCTTTGCGCCTGCTCCAGCGTGGTGCCCAGGGGCGCGGTGACGAGTGGAGCATGAGTCATGAACTCGGAGATGGGCCGCGTGTAGTCCTCAGGCTCCGCAAAGCGTATATCACGGTTGGTGAGGATGCCCACAAGCTGCTCGCCCACCGTGATGGGCACGCCCGATATGTGGTAGTGCGACATGAGGTCGATGGCGTCGCTGAGGGGGCGGTCGGGGCCGAGCGTGATAGGCTCGACAATCATCCCCGCCTCGGAACGCTTCACTTTATCGACCTCGCGGGCCTGGTCCTCTATCGGCATATTGCGGTGGACCACCCCGATGCCACCCTCACGGGCCATAGCGATAGCCATGCGCCCCTCGGTGACGGTGTCCATCGCCGCCGATATGACCGGGACGTTGAGGCGAATGCCGGGCGTGAAGTAGCTGGCGGTGGAGATGTACTCCGGCGTGGGCAGCACCTCGGAGTAGGCGGGCACCAGCAGCACGTCATCGAAGGTGAGGCCCTGGCGTCCGAACTTTTCCGCGTCTAAGGCTGCGTTATCGAGGTCTTCAAGGTTGGATAAGTCAGCGTCACCGGCTTCTATAGAGAACCGGTCGATTTCTGTGTGGCGCATCTGTTGTTCCTCTCACGAATAAGGGGCCAATCTCCGCCGGGCCTCCTTGCCCTTATTAAGAGGTCATTATACACCAGCGCAAGGCGCTTTGCACGCAATTTACGCCTCACCCCAGGAAGCATGTTACCTGCACTCAAAGGCGCTTCACCCGGCACGTGAGTGCTTGCCCTGCCCCAACTGAGAAGCCTACACTCCAGACACACCAAAATGCCTACCTGGATTGAAAGTGCAAGTGGGATGGACTCAGAAAGTACCTCAAAATCCATAGCAGCATCACCCTTATCAAGGAAGTTCTCTCGCCGCGAGTTCCTCAAGCTGACTGTGCGCACAACGGCAGGCGCTGCCATTGCGGGTGTAGCAGGCTTCGGTTACGTCACACGCATTGAGCCATTTTGGATCGATGTCGAACATGTGCATTTGACCCTCCCCCGCTTGCCCTTGTCCTTCGACGGCTATAAGGTGGCCCAACTCAGCGACCTGCACATGGGCGGGTGGCTGACCCGCCCGCGCCTGGAGGAGGTAGTATTGCTCACTAACGAGCAAAAAGCTGATCTAGTCGCTATCACCGGCGACTTTGTCAGCAGACTTTCCGACGTTGTAACGCGCGATCTGGTTGAGGTGCTTGGCGCATTAAAGGCCGCTGATGGAGTGGTGGCCGTGCTAGGTAACCACGATCACTGGAACGGTGCCAACGTGGTGCGGCAGGTCCTGCGCGACAGCAATATTATCAACGTGAGCAACGACGTACATACACTGCAACGGAGCGGCGCGCAGCTTCATATCGCGGGCGTTGACGACATCTGGGAAGGCAAAGACGACCTGGACGCAGTATTGGGGAAGCTACCCGCACAGGGGGCCGCCCTATTGCTGGCTCACGAGCCTGACTTTGCCGACACGAGCGCAGGTACAGGCAGGTTCGACCTCCAGCTTTCCGGGCACTCGCATGGAGGGCAGGTGGTCCCGCCATTCCTTGGTCCCCTGCGCCTGCCTCCTTACGGCAGGAAGTACCACACCGGCCTCTACCAGGTTGGTACGATGCTTCAATACACTAATCGAGGTGTAGGGATGGTGAGTCCACCTGTGCGGTTCAACTGCCGCCCTGAGATTACTCTGTTCACACTGCAAGCGCCTGGAGTCGTTTAGAGGCTATCCCAAGAATACAGCCTCGAATATCGGCCACTGAGTCAGACATTGTCATTTCGAACGGAGTGAGAAATCTCGTCCTCCACGCGTATGTTTCCTCTTAACTTACGGTACTCTGTTCCTGTGGGAAAGTTGGTACTTGGGAGGTGAAGGACGAGATTTCTCACTCCGTTCGAAATGACCATGTCAGACTCAGT
>JAXDKH010000444.1:0-3011 GCA_034667185.1 Chloroflexia bacterium
ATAGAGGAGACAGAGGGTTAATGTATGCCGGCCTGGGTACTGCAATACAGCTTCTTCCCTGCCCACCTGATTCCTCACTACGTTCGGAATGACAAAGGGATGCTTTGGTCCTTCCAGTCCTGGCTTATGGGGCAATAAAAAGAGGGCACGCAGAGTGCCCTCTTGCCTCGTACTCACACTTGCAGCCCAACCTCAGGGAACCGCTGTCGGCTGCGGAGGTATTACGTCCGCAGGCGGGCGCTGTGCGGTCGGTTCGGGAACCACCTGCGTCGGAAGATCAGTGGCGGGCGGAGTTGGCCTGGCGGGCGGCCTGGGCTGGACGTAGCGCCAGTTGTAGTATTGCAGGCCGACGTTGCCGAACTGCACCTGGTACTGCTGCACCTCGGCGGGGTCGTAGGTGATCGTGCGCCTCTCGAACACCTGCACCAGCACATTGCGGGGCTGCCCTGCCACCTCGGTGTGCGTCCAGTACGGCTCTGAGATCGGGTAGCCCGCGATGTACACCCAGTCCCATGCCTGCCCCTTGAAGTAGCTCATGAAGGCTTCGGGCACGTTATGGCCGGTCTGCGGGAAGAACTCTCCCACCTTCGCCATGCCGCCGAGGGCCGCATCTTGCGTAATCGTGCCATCCTTTGCCAACACTGCGTCTATGGGTTGCCCCGTGCGGTCCTGGGCCTTGCCCGCGTCGGTGCCCGCCGCCAGCTTGTTGAAGGTGGCGTAGGTAGGCGCGTCGGCTGCCGGGTTATCGCCCGCCACCAGCACGTCGGCAGGCTCTCGCACTTCTACCTGGTTTTCTCCCGTGGCTATCTGGCCGGTGACGAGCTCTTTGGCGAGCGCGCCCGCCGTCACCAGGTAGCGGGTCGGTTGCGGCGGGGACGGGTTGACTATCTCCATGCGGCCCTTGTCGAAGTAGACTACCGTCATCTTGCCGCCTGGTGCCTGCAAGAAGGTCTCGGTGCCCGAGTAAATAGCGGTGGGACCCCAGAGGTAGGGGCGGGCGGCCTGCTGGTTGGCTACGGGCAGGTCGGTAGTGCGCCAGGCGAACCAGAATCCGGCCATGGGTAGGTTGAGCCGGGTCTTGGGCCGCCAGTTGGCATTGAAGCCATCAACCAGCTTTTCGCCGCCGGAGCCGTCGGTGCGCACCAGCCACGACTCGTGCGTGTAGATCAACTGGCCACCCTTGCTGGTGGTGCGGGACACGCGCAAGAGCATCGTCTTACTATCTGCTGAGAAGAAAGGCGGGCCGTAGTCGGTCACCTGCCCGGTAAAGCGTGCCTGGTGCGGGTGCGAGAGGATAAGCTGCGGGTTGCGGCCATCCAGGTCTGCCAGGAAGAGGCGCTGCCCGTCCTGCGCGGCGCTGTTGATGGCGAAAGCCACCTTGCGGATGCCCGCCGACCACGACACGCCGGGTCGCGCAATCCCGGCCTGCTTGAAGGACTTGGCTATCGTCACGAACTCACCCGTCTGCATGTCGAGGATGCCGTAGTCGATGCCGTCAGTCATAGCGAGGTGGCGGTTATCGGGTGCCCAGCCTCCGGCCACCACGAACTTGCCCTGCCCGTCGCCCTTGAACTGCTCCACAAGCACCTGGGAGCCGGGGCCGCCGGAGATGTGGAGGATGCGTCCCGGCCACCCGGCGGCTATCTTGGTGCCGTCCGGCGACCAGGCGACAGCGGCGGCTCCCGGCGGCAGCGACGGTATGTCCTCGCCGCCCGGCACCAGCCACACAGGCCCACCGGCGGCGGGTATGATGCGCAGGTTGCCTCTTGCTACTGGCATGCCGAACTTCTCGCCGCCCACAAAGGCGATGAAGTGTCCATCGGGCGACCAGAACGGCGGCGAATAGGCCCCGCCCGCGATCTTGTGCAGGTCGGTGCCATCGGGGTTGACCGTGTATATCTCCGCGCCCTCGGTGGTCACCGCTAGCTTCTTGCCGTCGGGGGCCCACGAGGCGAACCAGACGTTGAACCCGCTGGTAAGCTGGCGCTTGTCGCTCCCGTCAAGCCGCATCACCATCAGGTTGCGCTCGCGTTGCGGGAGGATATCGGTCACGTAGGAAAGCATGTCCGGCGGTGGCGGCGCGGGCTGGGCAGCAGGCGTAGGTGTAGGGGTTGAGGTAGGAGTAGCTGGCTGGGCGTAAGCGGCAAGGCTGCCCGACATAATAGCCAGTGACATGAGGATGGTCGAGAGCACCTTTACTCGACGCTTATGTGGGATAGGACGCATTGCACATTCTCCTGGTAAAGAGATCATTCGGGCGCGAACTGTGCGAGATAGATTGGGAGATTATAGCACACAAGCCACAAATCATGGCGCAGGCAAGTAGCGATAATTGTACTTGCGTTAGCCAGCTTTGCTCCAACCGGCAGGACCAAAGCTGACTTTGTCATTCCGAACGCAGTGAGGAATCAGGTGGCCGTCGTTCCCTGTTGCAATGTAGGAACAAGGGAGTAAGGCATGCCCTCCTGGGCGCTCCAATTCTATTTCTTCCTTACCCACCTGATTCCTCGCTACGCTCGGAATGACAAAGGGGAGTTTGGTCGCTGCTAATCATGTTTGGTGCCAATCTGCTCCGAGTGCGGCATTAGATAACAACCTACGGGCAGGTTCTACGTAGTTAATGTTGAAAAGCAAAGAGGGTGGCTCTATTTTGACTATAATCAGGATGACGCACAGTGCGAACGGAGGTTTTCATGGTAAGGCGATCAAGTTCTCTCATAGTATGTTTGGCTGCTTGCATGGCTATGATGGTGCTGCTTGCGGGCTGCGGCGGGAATGCAGCACCGGCCACGGTCACGCCACTACCCACAGCGGCAGCTACAAGCACGCTACCTGAGCCAACCACACCCGTGGAGACAGCCACTACAGCCCCAACCGAAGTGGAACCAACAGCCACCACGGAAGTGAGCACCCCTACCGCAGAGGCCACAGCTACCACGGAAGTCGCCACCGCCACCACTGAGGCTCTACAGGAGACGCCCATGCCGACCTCTGAGCCTGTTGGGGACGGC
>JAXDKH010000445.1:0-3105 GCA_034667185.1 Chloroflexia bacterium
CGCATATCCCATTCCCTGCCTCCGAAGGCGAGGATGTGCAAAACCCCGCCCGGCCAATCTGGTATACTTTTGGCGTACAGTTGGCCGCTCAACCGTCTCAAGTCCCCAGGAGCCGATGGCCCTACCTCTTAACGAGAACCCTCATAACGCTCCTTCCCCGCCTACGCCAAGCGAAGCTATTGTAGCTCCAATTCCGGCGGACCTACCGCTGCACGACTTGCATTCCCTGCTGGCCGAGGTGGGCCTCACCCACGATGAGTACCGGCAGTTTGTGTCCCAACTGGGCAGGCAGCCCAACATGGTCGAGCTGGGCATGGCGGGGGCCATGTGGAGCGAGCACTGCGGCTACAAGCACTCCAAGCCCCTGTTGCGCCTCTTCCCGACGAAGGGCGAGCGCGTGCTGCAAGGTCCGGGCGAGAACGCGGGCGTGGTGGACATCGGCGACGGCTGGGCGGTGGCCCTCAAGATCGAGTCGCACAACCACCCTTCGGCGGTCGAGCCTGTGGAGGGCGCGGCTACGGGCGTGGGCGGCATCGTGCGCGACATCTTCACGATGGGCGGGCGGCCCGTGGCCCTGCTCAACTCCTTGCGCTTTGGCCCCCTCACCGACCCTCACACGCGGTATTTGTTCGGTGGCGTGGTTGCGGGCATAGGGGGCTACGGCAACTGCATTGGCGTGCCCACGGTGGGCGGCGAGATTTACTTCGACCCCTCCTATGCGGCCAACCCGCTTGTGAACGCCATGTGCGTGGGCCTGCTGCGCAGGGAGCGGCTGATGCGGGCGAGCGCCTCCGGCCTGGGCAATCCCGTATTGCTGGTGGGCGCGGACACGGGGCGCGACGGCATACACGGTGCGACCTTTGCCTCCGACACGCTGGGTGAAGACTCGCTGCAAGACCGCCCCGCCGTGCAGGTGGGCAACCCCTTCCTCGAAAAGTGCCTCATGGAAGCCTGCCTGGAAGTGCTCGAAGTAGAGGGGCTGGTCGTGGGTATGCAGGACCTCGGGGCCGCCGGTCTCACCTCCTCGGCGGTCGAGTGCGCGGCGCGGGCGGGCAGCGGCATCGAGATCGACCTGGCGCACGTGCCCCGTCGCGAGCGCGGCATGAACGCCTATGAGATCATGCTATCCGAGTCGCAGGAACGGATGCTAGTCATCGTCACGCATGGCCGCGAGGAGGAAGCGCGGGAAGTCTTCAATCGCTGGGGCCTGCACTCCAACGTGATAGGCTACGTGACCGAAGATGGCATGGTGCGCGTATACGACGGCCCCCTGTTAACCGCCGAGCTACCAGCCCACCTGCTGGCCGACGAGGTGCCGATTCGCTACGTTACCGGAAGGCCAGACCCCGCAATGGACGCGCTACAGCACCCCGACTGGGACGCGCTTCTACCTAGCGAGGGCGAGCAGACCCGCTACGATAGGCAGTTGCTGGACGTGTTGGCTTCACCCAACATCGCCTCCAAGGAGCGTGTGTTCCGCACCTACGACCACACGATAGGCAGCAACACCGTCCTGCAACCGGGGCAGGCCGACGCTGCCGTCCTCCGCATCAAGGGCACCAACAAGGCCATCGCGCTTACCACCGACTGCAACAGCCGCTATTGCTACCTAGACCCCTATGCGGGCGGAGCGCACGCTGTGGCCGAGGCGGCACGCAACCTCTCCTGCGTTGGTGCCGAACCTCTCGCCGTGACCGACTGCCTCAACTTCGGCAACCCAGAAGACCCGCACGTGTTTTACCAGATGGAAGGCGCGGTGAACGGCATCGCGGACGCTTGCAACGCCCTTGGTATCCCGGTGGTCAGCGGCAATGTGTCCCTCTACAACGACACGAACGGGGTGGTCGTGCTCCCAACGCCTGTGATTGGTATGGTCGGCCTGCTGGAAGACGCCGACACGGCTGTGGGAATGGCCCTGCGCGAGGGCCTGGTCATCGGCATGCTGGGTGCCACGCCCACCGGAGAGCACCACGGGACTGGCGGGCCTCTCCTGGGTGCGAGCCAGTACGTCGAGACCTGCCTGGGACAAAAGGTGGGTACCCCCCCAACCGTCAACATGGACCTTGAAAAACGGGTGCAGGAGACTTGCCGGGCGGGTATACGGGCGGGGTTCATACAGGCGGCCCACGACCCCAGCGACGGCGGGCTTGCTACTGCTCTCGCGGAGATGTGCATCGCGGGTGGCGTCGGGGCGCGCGTAATTCTCAACGAATTGATGTACCCCCACCACAGGCACCCACTTACCGCGACAGAGCGCTTTAGCTCCATCCTTCGCCTGGGCCTGATGTCATTCCTGCCCCTTGAAGACCAGACCCGCATGTTCGACGGCCTGGCTGAAGCGTTGGGGGACAAGGCCATGTCCTGGTTGCGTAGTGAGTTGGAGAATGTCACCGCCGAGAGTGGCTTCCCGGTGCAGACGGAGGGCCTTACCGCCGCCCTCGCCAGGGGAGGCGACTTCCTGAGCAACAGCGACGAGTACCTCAGCCCCAGGACGCGCTCGGACGTGGTTTTGTTTTCGGAGGAGCCATCCCGTATACTTGTGGGTCTCACTGTCGAGAAGTGGCCGGAGTTACAGGCTCTCGCCCGTTCTTATGGGGTGGACCTTTTCCTGCTGGGCCTCAGCGGTGGCGACCGGCTGGCCGTCACTCGCGGTGAGAGCCAGGTTGTGGTAGACTTGCCCCTGCCGGAGGTGGATAGCGCCTGGAGAAACGGCCTGGGGTGACAAAGGGGTGCAGGGTGCTCCCTGCCGGGGGTTTGGGGTGTCCCATTACCCGTTCTACCTTTTTCGGTTTTCTCAATAGTGGGGTGGCAATTTGGGTGAGATGCTGAATTCGCAGGTCGCATACGAAGACGACAAGCTGCACGAAGAGTGCGGCGTGTTCGGCGTGTGGGCACCGGGAGAGGATGTGGCGAGGCTCACCTATTTCGGCCTGTACGCCTTGCAGCACCGGGGGCAGGAGTCCGCCGGTATTGCCTCCACTGAGGGTGGCAGGCTCCACATGCGCACCCGCATGGGACTTGTATCCACGTCCTTTGACGAGGAAGGGCTGGCAAAACTTAAGGGCCACGCAGCGATTGGACACACCCGCTACTCCACCACCGGCT
>JAXDKH010000446.1:0-7697 GCA_034667185.1 Chloroflexia bacterium
GAGGAACAGCCCGCCCACGCGCTTACCGGTCTGCTGGAAAAGCTCGGAGCCTGCCGAGGTATTGGGCTTTTGTGCTGTGGCTCCACTTGGGTACTTCTGCTTGTAGAGGAAGTTGCCCAACAGGGAGAGGAGCACGTCGTTAGGGGCCGTGTTTTCGGGATGCAGCTCGAACACCGCACGCTCAAAATACTGCACAGTGTAGGTCTTGCCGTCGGTGTCGCTCTTCTCCTGCATCTCGGTGGAGATTGGGTAGCCCTGTTGAGGCAGGCCGCTGTGCTCGTTCCAGTAGGTGAGGAAGCGGCCTTTGACGGTCTTGCCTGTCTCCGGGAAAGTGCGTGAATCGCTCTGCACGTAGGCCTGGGAGGCCGGCAAGAGGGGTATGGCGAGCACTGCCAGGACGAAGGCGAGGAACAGGCGCACTCTCTTGTGCCCGGTGGGAACTTGCATTGCTGTCTCTCCTTGGAGTTGCGTATTAGCGTCGAGCCGGGCGGCCTTGCTCTCTCAGGTTGCGGTGCTACTGCCCCGTTCAACGCGACCGGCGGCAGGCTCAGTAGTGCATTTTGCAAATAAGTACCAACGACATTACCAGGAGGGATTTTGTCATTCCGAGCGTAGCGAGGAATCAGTTGGCAGTCGTTCCCTGTTGGAATGCAGAAGCCTGAGGGTATGCCCCCATGGGTGCTCTAATGCGCCTTCTTCTCTACCCAACTGATTCCTCGCTACGCTCGGAATGACAACACCTCGTATCGTTCTCGTCTCGGCACTTCCTTGCAAGATGCTCCACTCACAATGTCTGTAATTACTTATATGCAGGCGGCAGTTCCCCAGGTTCCTTCTTCTTCAGCAGGAACGAAGGCACAGTTTTTGCAAACCTATCACGGCTTCGTAAATCAGTCATACTCTTACCTCCCAGCACATAAGACGTTTTGTGGCGTTTGACGGTCCCCTTGAAGAGCATTCGGGGCGCGTGAAGCCACCGGCTACTGTGACCTGGGCATTCGCAGTGCCCTTTTCAGCGTCTATGTTGCCCAGTCACACATACAAAGACAAAGGTGTCGTTTCGAGTAGTGAAAGGAAGGAGTGCAGAGTTGAGAAGCAGGATAGCATTGGAACGAAGGAAACTGGCCCTGGCGATTATGCTACTGGCGTTGATTGTCACGGCAGCTTTCGCGATACAATTAGCTCAGCGTTACGCGTCAGTGCAGCCGGGCACAACCCTGAGCAGGGCCGACGTAGCCAGCAGCCTCATGCTGGCAGAGCCTGGCGACATGGGGGACCAAGAAGACCTCATGCTCGCCAAGCGAGAGGCCTTCCTGGACGCTCGTTATACATACCCTACCGGCAAGGCAGACCGCCTGTGGATGTACGAGGCCGAAAAGCAGGACAAGCTGATACGTTCGGCTGTGCCTGGCGGGCGTGTGACGTACAAAGCCCCTTCCGGCCCCAACGCTCCTGAAGCGCTCAACGCGTCGCAGTGGATATCCTTAGGCCCGCAGCCGCAAGACAGCGAGACCTGCCAAGTCTGCTTCCCCTACGGCTTTGTGGCGGGGCGTATCAATGACATCGTGATCGACCCGATCACCCCCACAATTGCTTACGTTGCCCCCGACGGGGGTGGTGTCTGGAAGAGCACCAACTGCTGCAGCCCCGCCACCACCTGGGCTCCTACTATGGACGGCCCCTATATCTCCACGCTCACGATAGGCGACCTGGCAATAGACCCGCACGGGCATACGATCTACGCGGGCACCGGCGACCTGCGATTCGGCACCTTCTCCTTCGGCAGCGGCGGCCTGCTCAAGAGCACCGACCTGGGCGCTACCTGGCAGGTCAAGGGCGTCGACGTGTTTGGGCCCATATACCCCCAGGCCGCGGGCGCTTTCCCACAGTACAACTCCATCGGCAAAGTCGCCCTCAACCCGCACGACCCCAACGACCTTGCTGTGGGCACCAAGCAGGGTATGTTCTTCTCCTACGACGCCGGCGATACCTGGGCCGGACCCTGCTTGCCCGATCCATTCCCGGACCAGCGCCAGGATATAACGGCCGTCATTGCCATGACCCAGACCGACACGCTCAGCGACCTGTTTGTCGCAGTGGGAGCGAGGGGCTACAGCACCACGGTGCAGGTCAATCTGGGCGAGAACGGGGCCAACAGCATCTACAAGACCACCTGGCCTTCGAGTGGCTGCCCCGCAAGCTGGACTCACGTCAGCCGCGCCGACAATGGCTGGCCTCCGGGCAGCGGCACGGGCATCCAGCAGTACAAGCCGGGTGGCAACGTGCTGGGCCGTATCGATATGGCTTTCTCAGAGCAGAACCCCAACTACATCTACGCCGAAGTACAAGCCATCAAGCCCGGCTTTGGCGCGATCCAGAGGGGTGGCTTGCTCGGTATCTGGCGCTCCACCGACAGGGGTGCCCACTGGCAGCAGCGCACCACCGCCCAGAGCCTGGAAGACGCGCAGGATGAGTGCGGCGGGGATTGCGTCGGCGACCCACTCAACGTGTGCGGCGACGTGGGGCAGAACTGGTACGACCAGCATATAGCGGTCGATCCCAACGACCCCGATGTGATCTTCTTCGACAACACCGACGTCTGGAAGTCCAACGATGGCGGTACGACGGTGAAGGACCTGACCTGCGGCTATGCCAACATCCAGGTGCCCAACCACGTGCGCGGAGTCCACGTCGACCAACACGCCATTACCTTCTTACCGGGTTCCTCCAGCGAGCAGCTAATCGGCAACGATGGCGGCGTCTACTACACCGCCAACGCCGACACCGACCAGCCCGTTTACGTGCAGCTCAACAGTACTCTCGGAACGATTGAGTTCTACGGGGGCGACATCAGCGCCAACTTCGCGACCGCCCCCAATCAGTTCGCGGTGGCGGGCGCGCAGGACAACGGTTCGTCCTCCTGGACGGGCACCACGTCCGGCAGCGGGGCCACGCCTAAGCTATGGCAGGAGCGCATCGGCGGCGACGGTATGTTCGCCAGGATAGAGCCTGTCCTCGGCCAGCGCGTCTACATGGAGGCCCAGGGTGGTGCGCTCAGGAGATCGGATACCGGCCATCCGGGCCCCTACGTATTAGGCTGTCTGAACATTGACCCCGTGCCGAACGCGCCGGGTTGCGTGCCCACGAACTTTACTGTGGACAACCCGCGCATCAGCTTCATCTTCCCATATGAGATTTACAAGGGTGTGCCCGCGGCCAAAGCCCCTGGCGATGAATGCGATCAGGTAAATGGCTGCCTGCACTTCATAGGCGGTACGTACCGGGTGTGGGAGAACCTGGACGGCTTGAGGGATGGCTCGCAGGAAAGCAAGCTCTGGTATCCTACCAGCCCCGACCTGACCAAGAACACCCTGGCGGACCGTTCGCACATCAACCAGCTTGCTTTCGGCTTCAGGACCGACAAGATAGCAATCGCAGGCACCAACGACGGCAATGTCTGGATCGGCTTCGGCCTGGGCGCTGGGCAGGGCGTTACTTCCACCTGGAAGAACCTGACCGGCGGCAATGCCGTGCTGCCCAACCGCCCGATACTGGACGTGGTACTGGAGCCATCTACGGTTAGCACGACCACGGCACCCATAGGCTTCGCGGCTGTGGGTGGTTTCGACCAGAACACGCCCTCGCAGCCGGGTCACGTCTTCAAGGTGACGTGCGGCGCTAACTGCAACACCTCCACCTGGGAGGACAAGACGGGCAACCTGCCCAACATCCCGGCCAACGCGATCACGGCCAACCCCAACTTCCCACAGCAGGTGTTCGTGGGCACAGACTGGGGCGTGTACTATACCAACGACATCAACGCGACTACACCCGTGTGGTTCCGCTTCAACCAGGGCATGCCCAACGTCATGGTCTGGGACTTCTCCATCGACCGGGGCTTCACTACGTTGGCGGCCTTCACGCGCAGCCGCGGAGCTTTCGTGTGGCCTCTGCCTTCCGGCCCGTTCGAGCAGACAGCCACACCCACGGTGACCGGCACTCCGCCCAACACGGCTACCGCCTCCGCTACCTCCGAGACGCGCACTCCTGAGATACCCGCTACCTATACGCCGATGGTGCCCACTACCCCCACGCCTCTGGCCTCGCCCACGCCCCTGGCTTGTGGCTCCAGCCTGCTGCTCTACGAGACGTTCGAGAACGGCACGCTAGCGCCTCACTTCGAATCGGACCCCGCCATGGGAGATAGACCGTGGCATGTAACGTCCCAGGCCTCCGACACTGGCCTCTATTCTGCCTACGTGCAGAACAACGACGTTGCGGCTGACCAGAGACTGGTGATATCGCCCACGGGCGTGTTGATCCCGGCGTCCGCGAGCAGCGCCCAGTTGCAGTTCTACCACCGCTTCAAGTTCGAGGTGATATCCGAACCTGCCTCGTACGACGGCGGTGTGTTGGAGTACTCAACCGACAATGGTGCCAACTGGACCGACGTGGGCGGCCCTCCCAACAACCTGTTTACAGAAGGCGGCTATAACGCCGCGCTGGCCGGGCCTGATAATCCGCTTGCGGGGCGCCAGGGCTGGGGTGGCACCAACGCCAACTTCCCCGACTTCGAGCGCGTGACCGTCAACCTGACCAGCCTCAAGGGGCAGACCGTGAAGCTCCGGTGGCGGCATGGCAGCGACCAGAGTGGTGACGCCGAGGGTTGGTATGTTGATAACGTGGTAATTACCTCCGACGGCACATGCCCGTTCTCGGCCACGCCTACCGTAGCCACGACCGCCACAGCCACGCGCACTGCCACAACTGGTGCCGGCTCTACTGCCACACAGACGGCAATACTAACAACGACCTCCACTGCCACCTCGGGGGGCGCTGCCACCAGTACGCGCACGCCGACGGTACAGGGAACGAGCACCCGTACTCCCACATCTACGATAACAGCCACAGCATGCCCGATAGAGTTCGAGGACGTGCCACCTAGCACAGAGGAGGCTTCGTTCTACCCATTCGTGAAGTGCCTGGCATGTAGAGGCATTGTGAGTGGCTACCCTTGTGGTGTTACCAACCCTGAGACGGGGCAAGAGGAACTTTGCAACGATAGTCACGATCCGTACTACCGGCCATCCAACCAGATCACGAGAGGACAGATCAGCAAGATAGTGGCAGGTTCTTCCGGTGCTAGTGGAGACCCAGGTCCTCAGAAGTACGAGGACGTGCCACCCTCTAGTCCCTTCTACCAGTGGATCAACAGGTTGTCCAATCAAGGTGTGATGGGAGGGTACCAGTGTGGAGGACCTGGAGAAGCATGTGGAGAGGGCAACAGGCCGTACTTCAGACCCAACTCCAATGCCACAAGGGGGCAGATGTCCAAGATCGTGTCCAACACAGCAGGGTTCGATGAAGATGTGAGCGGGCAGAGCTTCGAGGACCTACCTCCTTCTGATGAGCCATCCTCTTACTACCAGTATGTAGAACGTCTCTTCGTGAGAGGGATAGTAGGAGGGTACCCGTGCGGAGGAGCGGGAGAAGAGTGCGGCGATGAAGCAAGGCCCTACTTCAGGCCGAACAACCCAGTAACCAGGGGGCAGGCTGCCAAGATTGCTGCTAACACCTTCTTCCCCGGCTGCGAGACTCCGGCGAGGCCCTAGCCTGTAGGTACGGGCTGCATAGCCGGCATCTACAGAAAGAAAAGGGAGGCCCATTTGTGGCCTCCCTTTTCGTCCCTGGTCCGTCAGCTATACGAGCAACGCGCCCCGTCCGCTGTTCTTCTTGCGAGGCTCCGGGTCCTGTGAATGACCTGTTTGCCAGTCGAGCACATTGGCAGCGATGGTACCGTCGTTCACCGGAGACGTGGTGCCGAACATTTCCTCCAACAAGGTCTTGTTCTTCTCGTCAGGTGGCATGTCTCTGTCGCTCTCATCGTGGACCCATTGTAGGCCGGATAGCCGCTCCAGCCAGGTGTCTGTTTTCGCTTCCTGACTTCTATTACGGCCCAGCGCGGACGATAACTTCCCGAGTGCTTGCCTTACCAGACTCAGGAGCTTGCTTAGCATGACGTGCCTCCTTGCGCTTCTCCGGTGACATTCCCACATTACGATTATAGCACCGGGTAGTTAGCCCCCGCATCCTATTGACATTCACCCTTACGCTTTGTCACAATTAGCAGTACCGCTGACGGTGCCCGGCGGTGCGGTGGCTCCCCAGCCCTGATCTAGGCATCCGGCGGTTGAAACCGCGGGCAACGACTACAAAGTCCCCCTTCGGGGACTTCTTAGAGCATGAGACAGTCGGCGTAGGCCGACTTCGTAACTGTTGCCCGCGGTTTCAACCGCCGGGCGCCTCCAGGGTATAGACCGTCACCTCAGGGCGGGCCAGGAAGCGCACTGGCATGCGCACCATGCCGATCCCCCGGTTCACGTACAGATGCATGTCTTCCACCATGTAATGCCCGCGCCAGTACTTGCGGCCCAGCACCGGCAGCCCTGGTGAGCCTAACCCTGGGATAACCGCTTGCCCACCGTGGGCGTGGCCGGAGATTTGCAGGTCGAAGCGGTGTGTTCGCGCAGCCACGTCGGCGAAGTCGGATTCGTGGGCCAGGAGGATGGCGGCACCATCGCGTGGCAGGTCCTTCAGCACCAGGTCAAGGCGGTTGTTGCCCTCGCGCACCGAGTCGATGCCTGCTATGTGCAAGCGCTCGCCGCCACGCTCAATTGTGTACACCTTGTTGTTCAGATCGATGAAGCCGCTAGCCGCAATTACCTGGCGCATCAGATCGGGGCCCTGGCTGCCCCAGTAGTCGTGGTTGCCCAGTGTGGCGACGACGCCGTCTTTGGCCTGTAGCCTGCGCATCGCGGGTACGATGTCCTTGGGCGCGCCCCTGTAGACGCGGGTCACGAAATCGCCCGTGATAGCGACTAAGTCTGGCTCCTGCTCGTTCACGAGGTCCACCACTCGGTCCAGTCGCTCGTCAGGCAGGAATTTACCGGCATGCAGGTCGCTTATCTGCACCAGCCTGTAGCCGTGGAAAGACATAGGCAAGCGCGGCAGGCTGAGGCGCACGTCCTTCACCTCTATCCAGTCAGGCTCCACCCACACCGAGTATGCCAACACCCCAGCCCCCGCCAACCCGCCCAAAGCCAGCAACGCCCCCGACAGGGTAATGACTCTGGCTTGGCGCTGTTCTCTCCTGCAACGCGACATTATGAACTCTCCCCCGAACTTAAGTAGGCCGTCATGGGTATTAACTGTGCAACACTCAGGCCACGGGAGGTGGTTAGTGGTTAGTGGTTGGTGGTTAGTGGTTAGTAGAGCTTCTGACCACTAGCCACTAACCACCAACCACTCATCATCAATCATGCATATGCATCAGGCGGACTACTCCGTTTGTACGATAGGCTAGGTGCTCCGGTTCGGATAAGATTAGAATAGCAATTTGGGTGAGTCCCAGGATGGGCGCATGTGATGAATACCAAGCATTTTAGCAACAACAGTATAGTTGGTGGGGTGGTGCTCATCCTGCTGGGGCTCGCCTTATTCGCGGGGACGCTCAACCCGTTCGGGCTGGGGTGGGGGAGTCTGTGGCCCGTGTTGGTTGCCGTTCCGGGTACCGGCCTGCTGGCGCTGGCGTTCACAATCAGCAAGGAGCGCCGGGCTGGGGTTGTCATGTCCGGGGCGAGTCTGCTGCTCCTGTCGATTTTCTTCTTCGCCTTCACGCTTGACAAGGCTGATTGGGG
>JAXDKH010000447.1:0-8208 GCA_034667185.1 Chloroflexia bacterium
AGCGAAGGCAGGATAATGAACGGTTCCAGGTCCACACTGATTGTCATGCTTTCTCCTCCTGAGCACCGTGAATCGGTCTCTCCGTGCGAGTCACTGTATTATATATGACACCCCATGCCGTGCCTAGACGTTTAGGCACCATTTGCCGGTAAATAATGCTTAAAGTTTCATATAAAAACGCACGATTCCGGCATTAAAGGTGTGCCTGGCCCCGTCTTGCGCTATGCGCCACTTCCCGGTACACCGCAATGGTCTCAGTAGCGCATCGTTCCCAGCTGAATTGGCTGCTGCGGGCGCGTCCCTTAGCTCTCAGCGATTCCGCAAATCTCGGTTGCGTCAGGATACGCCGGAACGCCTCAGCCCATGCACTGGGGCTGTCTGCTGGGACCTGTAGTGCTGCTCCCCCTGCCACTTCCCTCAACACCGGGACGTCCGAGGCAACCACCGGCACTCCCATCGACATCGCCTCCAGGGGCGGCAGGCCGAACCCCTCGATGCGCGAAGGGTAAGCGAGTAATCTGGCCTTCGACAGCAGTGCGTACAACTTGTCGCGGGGCACGAATCCCAGGCTCCTGACGCGACGCCGAGTGTCAGGTCGCAGGCGGCTGATTAGCTCTTCGGGCTGAGCACCTTTCATGCCACCGCTGCCCCTTCCGGTGACGACCAGAGTCACATCAGGCAACTCATCCGCCAGCATGTTAAAGGCCCGCAGCACCACCGGCAGGTTCTTCCTTCTGGACCAGGGTCCCACACAAAGAATGTAAGGCGCATCATTAATTCCGTACTCGGCCAGCTGCGTGGCGACTCTAGTGGCGGAATCGGGGTGTTCCTCGACGGCATCTAGTCCAGGGTAGACGACGCGCACCTTCCCCCGGCTGAACGGGTAGAACCTGTGCAGGTCGCCGGCTGTTGCGTGGGAGTCGGATATGATTGCCGCCGACCGCTTCAGGACATGAGGAAGCAGCAGGTTGGTGATAGTCAACCAGGCGCGAGGGTAATCTTCGGGGTGCCGCCTGAAGATGAGGTCATGGACGGTGACGATTAGCTGCCCTTGACCCCAGAGCGGGCCAATATGGGACGTAGCGTGCACAATGTGGGGCTTGAAGGCGCCTAGTCGCGCAGGTAGGGCCCCCTGTGTATAGATGGGCCACTCCTGCATAACGTCCAGAAAGCGAACTCTCGCGCCGGGGGACTGGCAGGCCGGACCGTAGCATCGTACACGCAGGGCCTCAGTCCTGGCAAGACCTCTAAGCTGTTTCGCAAGGCGTCGGGAGTAGAGGCCTACGCCGGTACGGTTGACACCCGCGTAAGTAGTGTCAAGCGCCACGCGCAGGAGGGTGCGACCTTCGGGACGGTGGGCAGGCACGTCCTAGATAGCCGGCACCGGAGGCGCGGCGAACCGGTACCCAAGCCCCCGTTCCGTCAGGATGAATTCGGGCTGTTGGGGGTTGGTCTCCAGCTTTTCGCGGAGTCGCCGCACGTAAATACGCAGGTAATCTAACTCACCCAGGTACTCGGGCCCCCAGATTTTCGTAAGTAGCTGGTCGTGGAGGAGCACCTGCCCGGCGTTACGCGTAAGCTGGTAGAGCAACTTGTACTCAATCGGGGTCAGTTTCACGGGCCTGCCGTCGAGAGACACCTGGTGAGTGGCGTAGTTGATGGCAAGCGGTCCCATGTCAAAGCGGCCCCCGCCACTTATGGGAGGTAGCGACTGCGCTCGCCGCAGCACGGCCTTGATGCGCGCAGCAAGTTCCATGTAGCCGAACGGCTTAGTGACGTAATCATCGGCCCCAAGCTCAAGCCCGCGCACCTTGTCTACCTCTTCCCCGCGCGCCGAGATCATCAGCACGGGCACGTCGGATTGCTCCCTCATGCGGCTCAGGACGTGAAATCCGTCGGTGTCCGGCAGCGCTATGTCCAGGAGGACCACATCCGGATTCTCCTGCTTGAACTTTGCCACACCCGTGCGCCCGTCACCTGCGCTTACTACTGAAGCCTCGGGCCAGTGGACGCCGAATGAGAGAGTTATGGCCTCAACAACGTCGGGATCGTCATCAACCAACAGTATTTTCATGTATTGCTCCGTGCTTCCCCTGTGGGACGCCCTGTACCACTGCTTCGTCCTCAGTGAATAGAGGCAGTGTGAAGTAAAATGTGCTCCCGCTGCCGGGCCTGCTGGAGAGTCCCATCGTGCCTCCGTGTAGCTCAACAATGGAGCGCGCTATCGCAAGGCCGAGACCCAGGCTCTCCGGCGATTCGGGCGCCGTCCCGGTGTAGAATTTGTCGAATATACGGGGCTGCTCGCGCTGGGGGATGCCAGGGCCCTCGTCTCTCACGAAGATTCGGACCTCACCGTCACGTTGCGTCGCGCCCATTGTGATCTTGCTGTGCGGCGGGCTGTACTTGTTGGCGTTCGCTACCAGGTTGATAAGTACCTGCTCCAGGCGGCGGCGGTCTCCGGCCACGTTGAGGTGCCCCCACCGCTCGGAGCCGGCTGGGGGGAGGTCTACCACCAGGGTCTGGCCTCGTCCCTCAACGAGAGGAGCCACCTGTCCGAGCAGGTCCGTAATGAGGGAGCCGACGTGTACCTGCTGCATCTGTAAGGACACGCGCCCCGCCCGCAGCCGGGCCATGTCCAGCAGTTCGTTCACCAGGCCAATCAAGCGCTCTGTGCTACGCCCGATGTTTTGCAGGAGCCGCGCCTGAGTCGCCTCGGGAGCTGCAGCGTCGGGCGCGGGCGACATATCGCTCAAAGCTCCTATGCATGTCTTGATTGACGTTAGCGGCGTGCGCAGCTCGTGGGATACCATAGAAAGCAGGTCGCGCTCCAGCCGTTCGCGTTCTTCCGAGCGCGCCGCCTTTTCGCACTCCATCTCGTAGAGTCGTGCCAGTCTCACTGCGACCGCCACCTGGCTCGAAATCGCCATCAGCAGTCCCGTCTCAGCAGGGGTGAAGCGTCTCTGGTCGAAGCGGCCCACGAAGAGGCCACCTATGGAGCGCCCCTCCAGCAGGAAGGGCACGCATACGAGACTGCACAGCCGCGCCCCATCCCTCTCAAGGCCGGGGAAGTGGCGGAAGGCCGGGTCAGGCTCGCTTGCGCTCAACACGACCGGGGCCTGTGTTGTAACTGCTCTCGACAGCAAGTCGGCCTCAATCGCCGAAAGCTGGGGCGGATTCGGGTTCTTATTTGACACCAATAACACCGCGTGTTCGCCCTGAGAGGCGACGGATTCAGCGGAAGTGGTTACTTGCTCGCTGAAGAGTACAGCCAGCCCGCTATCGGATTGCAGCGCCTGGCTGGACACCGAGGCCACGGTGCGCATTACTTCTTCCAGGTCGGGAGAGGCAGAAAGGACGGTGTTGATGAGGCTGTTCAAGAGGCGAAGCTGTCCCGCAGATTGCTCCTCGAGCTGCACCCGGCGCGCCTCCACTTCGAGCGCGTTACGCATACCCACGCCCGTCAGCACCACCATGAACAGGGACGCAATCTCAATCACGGCAATAGGCAGCTTGGCGGCCCCCAAGTTCGCGTCTGTTACGAGGCCAAGCACTATGTAAACGACGGAGCAGGCACCGACCAGGAGCATCGAACGGGAGAAGCCTACGCGCAACGCGGCTCCAATGCCCAGGGCATAGTAGAGGATGATAAAAGGACTGAGGAAGCCTCCCGTAAGAAGGACCGATGTTGAGACCATTATCCAGTCCACAAGGAAGAGGGAGAAGGAGGGCGGGCGGCGGAAAGGCACGCCCAATATCAGGATGACCAGTATGTTGTACAGGACGAGCCCGAATGCCACACCTACCGGGTCGGCCAACCCATCTGAGAAGTGCCCGCCTGCCCGCCCGTACCCGAGCAGGCTCAGTGCGAGCACAGTGCCGACGCCGAAGGTGCGCACCGCCGCGTCCAGCCCGTCGATGCTGAGCACACCGTCCCGCCCAACCAGCCCGTTGCGCGCGGCGTTGAGGAAACGCTCGGTTCCGGTGCGGAGCGATCTTTCGATTTCGTGTGCGTGAATGGCTTTCATGTTGCGCATCCTGCTGCCGTCGCCGCCTCTTCATTTGTATTATACGTCACAATGTGCTGCGCATGTCAGATATATCATAATGGATGCGCTACGTCATTGCGCGCTGGACGGCGCGCGTTGACAGGGACGCAGCACTATGGTAAGAATCGCGGAGTGACTACCTTCCTTATTGAGGCGCATCGTACGCTGTCCAACATGATCGGTATCTACACGTTGGTCGTGGGTATCTGGGGCGTTGTGAACGCCATCCGCCGCGTGCCCCCTGATGGCAACTTCAACGGTGCGCTGGTGCTGGCCGTTGCTGTGTTCGTTATAGAAGGCGTCCTGGGGATGCTGCTCGTGCTGCTGGGGCTGACGCCCGCCCGCACCGTACACTTTCTCTACGGCGTAACCATCCTTCTGACTATTCCCGCCATATTCGCCTTCACACGCGGCCGCAACTCAAGTCGCGAGTCGCTGCTGTACGGCCTTGGAATGTTATTTATTGCGGGCCTCAACGACCGTGCCGCGCAGACGGCCCTCGTAGGTGATTGATGCACGGGCAGGCCAAGCATGCAGCGAGAGGCACTGCCTCTGACGACGAGGTCTCGCTGCTCACGCGTTACGCCGCGGCTGCGTTGGCCGTGGTAGGCGGTCTCGAATGGCTGCTTGGCCGCACGGTTTCGCGTTTAGCGGCAGTGCCTACGCTGGAAGGTACTCCGAGAGAGGTCATCGAGTTTGTAGGCAGGATCGGCCTCTATCTCATCTCTCCCACCGTCATTCTCACGCTTTCAGTCCTGCTCCTGCTCGTCGTGCGGACCGGGGCCACAGCCATACGAACGCGTGATGCCACACGGTTGGCACTGTGTCTGTTCCTTGCTATCTTCGGCCAGCTTGCACTGGCCCACACCTTCTACCCTACGCTGTTGTGGCTCAATGTCACCCTTAACCTGCTTACATTCGTGGCGCTCTGGTCGGTAGCTGTCTTCTGCATAGCCGCCAGAACGCGGACCACTGCAATGAGGGTAGGTGTTGTGTTGGTGGCGCTTGCTTACTCGGGCTGGATATACTATGTGCTGCAGCAGGACCTGCTCGATGTAGGCGTCCCTTTGCTGGGTGCGCCCTTGCTGTTCCTGAACCTCGGCGAAATTGCTGCCGTGGCGGCACCTATAGCATTATTCAGCGCAGTCTCGGTACCGCATAGGCAATGGCGGCACCCGTTGCGTTGGGTCCTTCCTGCCATTATGGTGCTGGTATTTTCGGGAGGTAACATAGCTGACGCGCTGCTGAACCAGGGCTTCATGGGGGTCTTCGCGATCTGGTCGCTGGGGATGAACTTCTTCCTGCCGTGGCCGCTGTACGCGATTTCGGGGGCGCTGTTCGTATACGCGGTGCTTACATGCGTCGCTGCCCGTGGGCCGAGGTCACGCGAGGCGAATCCAAGCACCGGGTTGGGGCTGTTGCTGCTGGTGTTCGCGGGCTACGCTTTGCAGTTGCCATTCCAGTTCGTAATGTCGGTGCTGAGTATTGCCTTGTTGTCCGGTCTTGTACGTGTGCCCTCTCGCCGCCTGGTACGACGCTCCCTGGAAGTGTCCAAGCAAGGGGAGACTGGGTTGCAACAGGCAGCGAGTCCCACGTCGGGACCGACCACGCGGATCCTCTAGACAGCTACCATTTGAAGTCGTCCACCTCAGGGGTGGCGCGCCGTTCTTTTGGTTTCCTATCCTGATCGCGCACCTGCGTATCAACTTCTGCCTGCTTGAACCGCGCACCGTATGCGGACCGGTCGAACACCTGGAGCCGCTTAGGGTGTGGCCCAAGCCAGAAATACTCCTTCACGGGCGTGCCGCGACCGAAGTGTTCCTGCACTATCCTGGAGAGCCGCGCAGCATCAACTTCCTGGTAGTAAACCGGGCCGGGGTACACCACCATCGTGGGGCCTGTTTCGCAGTGGCTCTGGCAGCCGGTGGGCAGGACCGACACCCGCGCCGACATGCCCTGCCTCTCCACCTCTTCTTCAAGCACGGTAAGCAGGCGCACCGAACCCTTAGGTCCGCAGTTGGGCCCGCAGCAGATATAGGCTCTGTAATCAGTCTGGCTCATTGTCATTTGTACCTGGTTGAAAGGCGAAGGGCGGCCCGGTAATCCCCGGAACCGCCCTTCGCTCGGTTGCGATCTTACTACCCAGGCTCAGGCCATTGAAGCCATCAGCTTGTCGAGGCTCTCTCTGGAGGGACGCAACTGCTCTTCCTGCAACTGGGCTAACGGCGTGCTCGTCAGGTGGGCAGTGTCATGGAGAGTGCCCCGGTCCTCGTTGATGTAGATTAGCCCGGTGATGAACTCCTGCTTCTGCTGAGCCTCAACGAGCAGTTTCAGTGCCGACACCTTGTCCCTGGGGTCGTAGTCCCGGTCAAGCTTCTTGAGCTGGATGGTAGGGCCGTCGTGAAGCTGCACTTCGATGTTGGTGCCCGGCTCGTAGTCCACCGTGATTTCCTCGTAAGCAGGCACGAAAGTGATGTCGTGCAGACGCTCCTCGTGGGCCTTGCCGTAGGGGTAGCTCTTGGTCGACTCCTCGTGGTTGTTGAACGTCACGCAGGGGCTGATGATGTCGAGCACTGCCGTGCCGTTGTAGCTGATCGCGGCCTTGAGTAACTCGCGCACCTGCTTGGCATCGCCCGCGAACGACCGCGCGACGAAGCCGCAATCGAGCACCACCGCTTCGAGGCACAAGTCGATAGCGGGCAGTTCGTTGGTGCCCGCGTACTTGAGTTGCTGGCCCCTGTCCGCCGTGGCCGAGAACTGTCCTTTGGTAAGGCCGTACACGCCGTTGTTCTCAATGATGTAGACCATCGGCACGTTGCGGCGCAGTAGGTGCTTGTACTGTCCCAGGCCGATTGAGCCGGTGTCGCCGTCCCCGCTGACCGCGAGGGGCAGCAGCGAGCGATTCGCGAGAGAAGCCCCGGTCACCACCGAGGGCATGCGGCCGTGCAGCGCGTTGAAGCCATGCGAGCGATTGAGGAAGTAGGCGGGCGACTTGCTGGAGCAGCCGATGCCACTCATCTTGATCACTTCGAAGGGCTTGAGCGATAGCTCGAAGGCCACGTTGATGATCTGACTCGAAATCGAGTCGTGCCCGCAGCCCTGGCAGAGGGTTGAGGGTGCCCCCCTGTAGTCGCCCTTCTCCAGGCCAACAAGGTTGAGTTTTTCGTTGCGTTCGGGTCTGGCTGTAGCTACCATGTTATTTCTGCTCCAATTCCAGGATTGCTTTGCTGACGAAACTTGCGGTTAGCGGCAGGCCGTCAAGATGTGCGACCGACCGGAAGTCCATCGTCCTCTCCGGCATGTCGAGCCTCAGCAGCGAGCGCAGTTGCGCTTCCGCACTTAGCTCAACCACATAGAACCGCTTGTGCTTGCTAACGAAGTCGTGCAGCGTGTCTTCGAAGGGTAAGGCGCGCACCTGCAAGTAGCTGGTTTCGATGCCCTGCTTGCGAAGGTGATCGCGTGCCTCTTGAATGGCGGGGTCGGTCGAACCATAGGCGATGATGCCTATCTCGGCACCTTCGCGAACATCGACGCGGGGCTTCGGCACGTACTGGCGGGCGGTCTCGTGCTTGCGCTCAAGGCGAAGCAGGTTGCGCTCCCAGTCGTCGGGCCTTTCGCTGTACACGGCCTTCTCGGTGTGCCCGGTGCCCCGGGTGAAGTAGGCGGAGGCGGGGTGGCGGTTGCCCGGCAGCGTCCGGTAAGGAATGGCGTCACCATCTACGTCGGCGTAGCGCGCCCAACTCTCCAGTTGTCCTAATTGCTCTTCGCTGAGCACCTTGCCCCGGTCCATCGGCTGGTCGGGGTACTGGAACGGCTCGGTCATCCAGAGGTTCATGCCCAGGTCCAGGTCGCTGAGCACGAACACGGGGGTCTGGAGTCGCTCGGCCAGGTCGAAGGCGCGCCAGCCGAACTCGAAGCAGTCAGCCACCGAACCAGGCAGCAGCAGGACGTGGCGGGTGTCGCCATGACCCAGGAAGTACGTCGGCAAGAGGTCGGCCTGCGAGGTGCGGGTGGGGAGACCCGTGCTGGGGCCCACGCGCTGGATGTCCCAGATGACGCCGGGGATTTCGGCAAAGTAGCCGAGACCCGCGAACTCGGTCATAAGGGAGATGCCAGGGCCGGAGGTGGAGGTCATGGCCCGCGCACCCGCCCAGCCCGCGCC
>JAXDKH010000448.1:0-6276 GCA_034667185.1 Chloroflexia bacterium
GTCAGGTATGGTCAATAGCACGGTGTTGAGTAGCTGTTCGTCCGCAGTGCCTCTATAGGGAAGTTGCTTCTCCCTGAAGACCACTATGTCGGTCGTTGGAGGTAAGATGTTCGCCAGGTCGAGTATCTGCTCGAATGATCTAGCGAACAGGTAGTCTCGGTCCCCGCCAGCGTGCGCGTATCTGACAGCAACGAATAGCTCGTCGCTCGTCTCGAACCAGTATGAGACCTCACCGAGAAATGCGTAATCGTAAACGGACCTATCATCCATGATCGGATTCCTTACTAAAGAGAGCGTCGCAACCTCTTTCAGATACATCTAATAGCCTGGAAACATGCTCACACCAATCTCTACCTGGACCTCGTTATCACCCGCAGAAGTTGTAATCAGATCAACGAAATACACGGAAGGAGACCTTCCCTGGCTCGTCCAGGAGTAGTTCAGCGCCTTTGTCCTATCTACCTCTCTGCCCCAGTCAGACGGCTCCATGCTGCTATTGCTGAAGGCGTGCTCGTAGAACGCAATCACGTTCTCCTCCCTATCTGCAACTGTGAAGGTTATGATTTTCATGAGGCGAATGCCCCCGGTCGAGAACTGCCCCATCTTGCCCCAGTCCTGTACGGCTACATTCCGCGCACCCGAATAAAGCGGCGGGTCACTCCACACTCCCGGCGGCTCAAACCTGTGTATGAACCCGTAAATGCTCAGGCCGCAAAGTGCCACAAGACCCAGGACGATAAGGGCGGTAGGCAGCTGCCAGTGTCTGCTATTATCTCTTGTAAGGCGGCTTGTTTCCAAGTTATAAACCGTGAAATCGTGTGAAAAGGGTAAATGTCGTTAGGGCCGCATCTCACGCTCTCCCAAATACCGGAATGGCACGCCCGCCTCCACGTAGGCCTCGCGGATCGCCGCGCTGAAGGTATCCAGGCCGAAGGTGTTGCGGCAGACCGCGTCGGCCAGGTCTATCAGCATGGGGAAGCCCCGGTGCTCCTGCATCGCGCTGTCGGCCATGACGATCATGGCGGCTTCGTGGGCGTAGTCACGGTGGGCGTAGAACATGTAAGGCGGGGCGGCAGCGGATGCCCTGTACACGCCAATTACCAGTTGCGGGCCGACCTCCTCCACGAACTGCCTGGCCTCGTCACGCGGGTAGATATACTTGCTTTGCGGCAGGTTGTTCTCCACGAAATCTTGCAGCCTGCGCGTGGGGGTGTCAACAAGCGCATATTCCAGCGGGTAAAGGGCGTTCCCCAACGTCAGGAAGAGGCGGTTGGAAGGGGCGCTCGGCACGTATACCCACTTCTTGTGCCCAGCCAGCAACTCCCACCACACTGCTATGCTCTGGCGCAGCAGTGGCATCTCCCCATCTATCACCAGTCCCGCGCCCGACAGCAGTTCCAGGCTGACCGGGTTACCGTGCCCCATGCGCCACATGGCTGTCGATTTACGCAGTAGAATAGCTCTCTCTGCATACGCCATAATGCCCCGGCGGCTGAGGTCGCTCAGGCGGTCGCTACTGTTATCCTCTGAGGCCGCCCTCCTGTGCCGCTTCTCTAGTAGCGAAAGCGCCTCGCTAATGGGGTCGAGGCCGTGCACCCGCAGGTCGCGCCGGAAGAGCCGCTGCACCCACGCCCCCTGGTCGCCCTGATAAGACACCAGCGACACGCCTATCTGGGCAATGGTGAGGGCCAGCGAGTCGTGGATCAGGCTGGTGCCGTCGCAAGCCTCCACCGCCCCCGTGAACAGCAGGCCGCGATGCACCCTCTCTAGCGTCGGCAGGTCCACACGGTAGCAACCTGCCCCCTCCGGCGCACCGGGGTGGCCGAACACGAGAGGAAATAGCTCCGACCGGATGCGCTCCCGGATGCGGTCCTCCTGCTCCACAGCACCCGCGATCTCCCGTTCCAGCCGCTGGTACAGAGCCGCCATATCCTCGCCCGGCTGCCAGGTTGACAGGTCGAGCGTCGCATCCAGCGACTCCCCGAAGGCCGCGCTGAACTCATCCCCTTCCAACTCCAGAAAATCTTCCGGGTCGGGGAGCGCCTGGTCCACAGCTTGTTGTTGGCGAATGTCGGTCATGAGCGAGTTGTTAGTGGTTAGTGCCCAAAGATCTAGCTGTAAGGTTGACAGTTGGAACACGAGGACCCTCTTCCCCGTCATCCTGAGCCCTTCGCTACGCTCAGGATGACGGGGCGAGGCTTGGTTGGTCCCACCCAACACATTCGCCTCATGCAAGCCTTTTAAGCACACTTCTAGTTATTAGCTTACGAGTTACGAGTTATGTGTTACGAGTCACTCATCACCTCACCGAGATGCTCCGCGCCAGCGTCCCCAGCATCGGGACGATATGCTTCTTGCGCGACACTATGCCGGGCAGGGGCACCGTATGAGGGTCGGCGGGGGAGGTGTTGAAGGTGGCAGCCACCGCCTCGGTATGCCCCTGGACCAGCAACGTGGTGCGCTCCTGCACTATATCGATCACCGCGAAGATAACGCTGTCGTAGCCTTCCCGGTTCTGCAAGCGTGACAACTCCTCCAGTAGCTCCTCCCGGCGGGAAAGCACCTCCTCGCCACTGGTGGTCTCTATCGTGCCGATGCCGAACTTGCTGCCGCTGGCCATGAACTCTTTGAAGTCGGAGGCAACTATCTGCTCGGCAGTGCGGTCCGAAACGTCGGAGGCGGTGCTCAATATGCTGCTGCCGAACTCCTCAAGGTCAACGTTCGCGCGCTCAGCCAGAGTGTGCGCCACCCGTTCGTCTTCCGGTGTGTTGGTGGCACTGCGGAAAACCAGAGTATCGGCCAGTATGCCGCCCAGCAACACCCCTGCTATGCCCCGCGGGATGGGTAGTCCCGACTCCAGGTAGAGCTTGGCTACAATGGTGCTGGTTGCGCCCACCGGCTCCAGGCGCATGAAAGGCGGCACGCGGGTCTGGAAGTCAGCCACCCTGTGATGGTCTATCACGCCTACTACATCGGCTTCCTCGATGCCTTCCACCGACTGCCCGCGCTCGTTGTGGTCCACCAGCACCACCTTCTTGCGCACCGACGTCAATAAGCTGGAACGACTGACGAACCCCATGACCGTGTTGTCAGGGTTGAGCACCACCAGCGAACGGGCCGCACCACTCCGCAGCCGCTCGCTCACTTCTTCCACCAGGTCGTTCGGGCCGCAGGTGCGCGGGTCGCGGTTCATCACGTGGCGCACCGGCACGCTCATGTGAATCAGGCGGACAGTGGTGTAGGTGTGATGAGGCACCGATATGATGGTGACCTGTCGCTCCCGCGCCATCAGCAGTATCTCCGCCGACACCGGGTGGTCGCCCGTAATCACCAGCGCCCCTACCCCCGCCTCTATCGCAGCCCGCTGGGCATCCTCCCGGTCGCCTATCACCATCATGATGTCGGGCGCGACCCGCTTGAGCATCGAGTCTATTTGCATCGCGCCGACCATCACCCGGTCCCGCAACGTGCGCCCCTGGGCTTCAACCAGCACGCGCCCGCCCAGCGCGCTTAGCACGTTGTCCAGTGCCAGCGGCACCCGGTCTAGCTCATCGAGGTCCAGGCCCGCGATGAAGTACCGCGCGAAATCCTCCACCCCGATCACCCCGGCGAGGTGACCCTCATCGTCCACCACGGGCACGATACGGATACCCAGGCGCTGCAACAACTGCCCCACCTCGAACAGAGAAGTGTCCTCGTGCACCGTGTTGACCGGGGTACTCATCACATCGGCCACGCGGGGGCGCACATCTGTGAGCAAGGTAGGCGCGGTTACACCAAAGCGGTCGAGTACATACGCGGTCTCCGGGCGCAAAATACCTTGCCGGGCGGCCACGGCGTTTGTTTGCCCCTGCGCGTGGAGCAGGGCCGTATACCCCACCGCCGCGCAGATGGAGTCGGAGTCGGGGTTCTTGTGTCCGATTACGTAGATGGAGCCTGGCACAATGTTCCTTCCTGGCATGTTGAACTTACAACGCGCATGGCGAGCGCAACACGCGACGCAAGGCCATTTCGCCCGTACATTATGCTGAAGTACCCTCCTCGTGACAAGCCATCTAGCCCTACTCGGCCAACCAATCGCGGAAGCCCGGCCCGCCGCTACCATGCAGTAACCCACTCGCATACACGCGCGCTATCCCCGCGGGAAGACCGTGCTCCCGCACCAGCAGGGCAGCCAGGGAGTCCACGCGCTCCCTGTATGGCATGCCACGTAACCCTTCCACTTTCTCCAGCACAAGTGAGGCGGGGGCCAGAAGCTCCAGCGCCAGGCGGTCGGCCCTCGTTTCGATACCCAGCACAGCCGAGGAGGGCAGTCCGGCAGCGGGGCGTTCCATCAGGTGCCCCACCACGCCCAGCGGCGTCCCTTCCAACACCGCGTGTACGCGCTCCTCAACGCTGGGTGGTCGCAGGCCATCCAAAACGAGGCGCACTCCCTCGCCCAAAGCAGCGAGAGCACGCATTCGTGGGGCACGAGAGTCGAGCAGAAAGTGGGCAAGCTCGTGGGCCAGGGTGAAGCGGCGCTCGTCTTCCTCCATCTCGGCGTCCAGAAAGATGACCCCACTGTCCTTGTAGGCGAGCAAGCACCCGCACAGACGCCGGTCCCTCCCCGAGAAGTGGTAGGGCAGCCCCGTTTTGCGACTATGGTTATTTACGTGGCTCACCCTCAGCCCAGCCACCGCCCGCACGTCGATGGGCAACGCCCAAGTGAGGCTGCCTTCCAGGTCGCATGGGTACTCAGGCGCGCTGCCCGCAAGCCTCCAGAACTCGCGGGCAGCGTTCTCTATCGCGTAATCAACGGCTATCATCCTCTGTAGCCTCGTCGTTTTGGGAGGTGTCGCTGTCTTCGGAAGCCGTATCGTCGTAGTCGCGGGCCGCCATCAATATGGAGGGCCCGCCCGCCCCGCGCGCATCTCCAAGGGCCTCCTGGGATTCGGCGGCCCGTACCAACCTGGCAAGGCGCGTGGGGTCAGCGCCGGTATGGGTCGCAATAGCCTCTATATCGCCCCTGAAATCGGGTGCCTTGCGCGGGCGGCGACACAGGGCCAGGCGCGGCAAGGCATCGCTGTCGCATTCCAGGAAAGCCGCCAATTGTTCTTCGTCCATACCTTCTCGCTCCCTGTAAAGCTGCATCAAGCTCGACATGAGGCTGGGACGAGAAACGGCGAGGCCAGCGAGGCGGGCTAAGCTCGGTTGGTATTGCTCATGTTCGCCCATCATGCGACTCCCCTAGCCTTTTCAGGCGCTTGAGCACGCGGTCCTTGGCCCTCTTGACCTCCCGCGCTTGCTCCTCGGCGGGCAATCCGGTTATGCCCAGCACCCTGGCGTAGCTCTCTGTGGCGCGCACCCCGTTCGCCAACATAATCACCAACTGGCGGTCGGCGGGCTCGCTGAACGTGCTTTCCACCAGGGACCACCACTCCTCTACCGAGATGCGATTGAGCAGGTTATCCAGCTCGCTCCTGCCGTCGGGCACGTCTATCTCAGCCGAGTCGTCGCCCACGAGTGTGGCCTGGCGCTGAGCGTGCCTGCGCTCCTTGCTCGTGGCGTTCTGGAAGTCGCGATACGCGGCCATGACCAGGTAAGTGTGTAACGTGGCCTGTTCGGGATCGTAGCGTTCGGGTGCGTCGTTGTACTTGAGCAGGGCCTCTCCCACCGCTTCTTCTACCAGCATCATATCGACAGCCACACTGGACCGGCTGCGGGCGCGCCTGCCGGTATCTCGCACCAGGCTCGCGTAGAGCCACTCGGCCAACTGAGAGAAAGCGACCGGGTCTCGCGCAAGCACCCGCTGGTGGAAAGCGTACTCCTCCGGCGTGCATTTCACGTTGCGGGATTACCTTTCATAGTCTATTCCAGCATAGGAGGGTAAGTTCGACGCGACACGCGGCAGGTACACAAAACCAGGCGGGCACGTAGGGCAGGGAGGAAGGGCTGGCGCGAAGTCATCGATAAAGCCACAGACATGCGACTAACACGCAGACTTGAGCCTTACTATATCACATGCCAGTGGCCTTAGCAACGGCCAAAGTGGCAGGCGTAGTGGGGCCTTCCCGACGATGGAGGATAGGGAAAGAGACGGAACCGCCAAGACGCCAAGGACGCCAAGGACGTGCAGAGATTAGGATGAAGGGTTTGGAAGAGTGTAGGGGCACGATGCATCATGCCCGTGGTGGTCACGTCCCTGTGTTGAACAGAAGGATCAAGGCTGGCCCTGTCATCCTGAACGCAGTGAAGGATCAGCCACCCACTCTTGACTCTTCCTATTGTGGCAACGAT
>JAXDKH010000449.1:0-15361 GCA_034667185.1 Chloroflexia bacterium
GTCCTGTTGGATGCGGGTGTGCCTCTGCGCCCCGCTGAGATTGCTCAACGCATGATTGATCAGCAGTTATGGCAGACTCAGGGTCTCACACCAGGGGCGACAATTGACGCGCGATTATCAGTGGACATCAGAGATAATGGTAAAATTTCCAAATTCCAGCGAACCCAGCCGGGAGTCTTCGCTTTGCGTAGTTGGGGTCTGCCGGAATATACCCGTATCGCCAAAGACACTGAGTCGGAAGCTTCAGATGAATCACCGGATGAACTTCCCGATAGTGTAGAAGAGCTTATCACTACGTCTGGTAAGGAGCACGTGGCACCTATTGCTCAGACGATTTCCTTCACAGATGCTGCCGAACAGGTATTGAATCAATACGGTAGCAAGGTTCCTATGCACTACAGAGACATAACACGTAAGGCTATAGACCTGGGACTCATCTCCACACGTGGACAGACACCTGATCAGACAATGTATGCTCAAATACTCACTGAAATCGATCGATATAAAAAACGGGGAGAGGTAGCCCGCTTCACAAAAGAAGGACGTGGCCTAGTTGGTCTATCAAAGTGGATTGACGTAGGTTTAGCTCACCAAATCGAACAAACTAATTCTCAGGTAAAAAAGGCACTTCGTAATCGCCTCTATGGTATGACGCCGAAAGCATTTGAAGACCTAATTGGAGCTTTACTAGTCAAGATTGGGTTTGACAACGTGGAGATTACTGGGCGTAGTGGCGATGGCGGCATTGATGTACGGGGCACGCTAGTGGTCGGGGGAGTCATACGCACTCGAATGGCTGTACAGGCCAAACGTTGGAAGAACAACGTCCAAGCTCCAATCGTCCAGCAGGTAAGAGGTAGTTTGGGTGCCCACGAGCAAGGACTAATAATTACCACTAGCGATTACAGTTCTGGCGCACGTACGGAGGCCGAACGCCCCGATGCCATTCCCGTTGCATTGATGAATGGGCATCAATTGGTTGACCTGCTTATAGAGCATGATATAGGAATACGCAGGAGCACCTACGACCTTATAGAATTAAGTGACCTTGCCGAGGAGCAGTAATCAGCCTTCGCTCATAACAACATCTACTTTTCGCACGCTTGTAACCAGAGGAGTCCCAATTGCCCCTTAACGACCTATATCGCGCCCTGGACACCGAGCGCCGCAAAGTCATTGTCGGCCAGCGGTGGACGTTTGACCTGCTGCTGGTGGCCCTGCTCACCGATGGGCACGTGCTGCTGGAGGGCGTCCCCGGCGTCGCCAAGACCCTCATGGCGCGCACGCTGGCCCACTGCCTGCGCGCCGACTTCAAGCGCGTGCAGTTCACCCCCGACCTGATGCCCTCTGACGTGATAGGTACCAACGTCTTCAACCTGCAAAACTCCACCTTCACGCTGAAGCGCGGCCCCGTCTTCACCAACATCTTGCTGGGCGATGAGATCAACCGCGCGCCTGCCAAGACGCAGTCGGCCCTTCTGGAGGCTATGGAGGAGCGGCAGGTGACCATCGAAGGCGTGACCAACCCTCTGCCTGACCTGTTCATGGTAATTGCTACACAAAACCCCGTGGAGTATGAAGGCACATATCCCCTACCGGAGGCCCAGCTTGACCGCTTTCTTTTCAAGGTCATCGTGGAGTACCCGACGCGGGAGGAGGGATTGCAATTGCTGCGTAATTACCAGGGGGGCTTCAGCGCGCGCAAGTTGGACCAGGCGGGTATAGTGCCGGTGGCTGGAGAGGCGGAACTGAAGGCTGCGCGGCAGGAGATCGCTGGCGTACAGGTGGCTGAGGCTGTGCTCGATTACATCCAGCGGATCGTGGAGGAGAGCCGCCGTTCGCCCGACCTGTCGTTAGGTGGTTCGCCGCGTGCGGGTATAGCCATTTTGCAGGCGAGTAAGACGCTGGCGGCTCTGCAAGGCCGCAACTATGTGGTGCCCGACGACATCAAGCTGCTGGTGCCACCCATCATGCGTCACCGCATTATCCTGAAGCCCGAAGCCGAGATAGAGGGCCTCAACGCCGACCGCGCCCTTGAGCGCATCCTTGCACGGGTCGAGGTGCCGCGTTAGTTGCAGCCCGAAATCCCTTCCGCGTCCTCAATGCTGCCCCTGTCATCCTGAGCGCAGCGAAGGATCAGGTGGGTAGATAAAAGTCTTCAACCTTGTGGATGATGGTGGTAAGAGGCATATTGTCTTGCAATACCAAGAGTCAAGCACGGGCTGCTGATCCTTCGCTACGCTCAGGATGACAGAGGGATAGGGTCGACGGAGCATTGAAACGTTGTTGAATACAGCTATGACCTGCGAAATCAGGTATGCCACACCCGCTGATGCGCCCGTGTTGCACAGCATCATCCGGGCAGCCTTCGCCGAGTACGACGGGGTGCTGGCCGTGCCTCCCGGCGCTCTAGGCGAGACGCTGGAGGAGGTGGAACGCGACATAGCGAAAGGTACGGCGCTGCTGGCGTACGATGGAAAGCAGGCAGTGGGCACCGTTCGTTACGAAGTGCGCCCCGATTACGTGTACGTGGGCCGGTTGGCTGTGTTGCCTTCGCACCGGGGACGCAAGGTGGGTGCCACTCTCATGGCGTTTGTCGAAGGTCTGGCACCCTCCCTTGGCCGCACGAAGATTTACCTGGGGACTCGCCTCTCGATGCCGAGCAACATCGCTTTCTACGAGGGGCTGGGTTATCGCATCGTCCTCAGCGAGCCTCACCCCAGGGGCAATGATACTAATGTCTGGTTCGAGAAAGAGCTAAGGCTTGATAACCCGTAGAGCGCTCTACCTGCTCCTGCTGGCAACGCCTATCTTCGCGCTGGCTACTATTGTGTCCGCTGCGGCGTGGGCCGGGGTGCTATACCTGCTTGCCGTCGTGGCGCTGCTTGGCTTCGACTTCTTCCTGTCGCCCAGGCCCGCCCACTTCAGGTTGGAGCGACGCAACGAGTCCAAGCTCTCCCTCGGTGCAGACAACCTCATAACAATCATAGTGCGGCGGCTTGGCAATCCCGAAGCGGGTGTGCGGAGCCGGGCGGTCGAGTGCGTGGTGAGGGACCAGCCGCCCGGCGAGTACATCATCAGCCGGATGTTCATGCCGGGCACGATTGCCGCGGGCGAAACGGTCGAGTTGGAGTACACCGCCAGGCCGCTACGCCGTGGCGACTACCAGTTTGGCGGCTGCTACCTCCGCTACAGTGGCGTGCTTGGTCTCGTCATGCGCCAGCACCGCTACCCGATAGACGCCCCGGTGAAGGTCTACCCCAACCTGCTGGAGGTGCGCAAGTACGAGCTGCTGGCGCGCAAGGACCAGCTATTCGAGATCGGGCTGAAGAACGCCCGTCGATTGGGGCAGGGCACCGAGTTCGAGCGATTGCGCGACTACGAGAAGGACGACGACTACCGCCGCATCAACTGGCCCGCTACCGCCCGCCTGAACAAGCCCATCACCACCGACTACCAGCCGGAGCGCAGCCAGAGCGTAATCGTCATGCTCGACGCGGGCCGGCTCATGACCGCGCCCCTCGGTTCTCTCTCCAAGCTGGACTACGCGATCAACACGACCCTGCTGCTCGCCTATGTCGCCATCGTGCGCGGCGACCGGGTGGGCCTGCTCACTTTTGCGGACACGGTGACGGGCTACTGGGAGCCGGACAAGGGACGGCGGCAGTTCCTCACGCTGCTGGAAGCGCTGTACAAAGTGCAGGCCCAACAGGTCGAACCCGATTACATGCGAGCCGGCGCCTTTCTATCCACCCGCCGCAGCAAGCGTAGCCTGGTGGTGCTCTTCACCGACATCCTGGACGCTCAGCAGGCAGGCTCGATGGTCCGTGGGTTCGGTCGCCTGGCCCCACGCCACCTGCCATTGGCCGTAACCATGTCAGACACCGAGGTGCTGAGCATGGCCCGCCGCATACCCGACGACACCCAGCAGATGTACGAGAAGATCGTCGCCCAGAATCTGCTGGACGACCGCTCCACGGCCCTGGAAGCCCTCCAACGCCTCGGTGCTCTCACCCTCGACGTGCCCGCCGACAAACTGACCATCTCCGTGGTAAACAAGTACCTGGAGCTAAAGGCAAGAGGAAGACTGTGAGGAACTTGGGAGTTGGGATTGCGGAATGCGGATTTGTAGGGGTGCAGGGGAATACCCCTCATGGCGTGGGGTGTCCCCACCCTCTCCTCTCTCCTCTCTCCTCTCTCCTCTTCTAAATCCGAAATCCGCAATCCTAAATCCCAAATTCCGTACTATATGCTATACTAGGCCCCACATAGCCAGGGCTTATGCCCTCTTATCTGCTTTACTCTTAACTCGGCTGCTGAACGGGCGTCTGCATGTATCGACGTGTCGTTTGACTTCTTTTTGGGCGATTTGAAGACTGCCGATAGAGAGCCAGACACAAGGAGGAAACGATGCGAAGGTTCAAATTGCTGGTATTACTGGTTGTAGCGGTGCTTGCGCTCGCGGCGTGCGACGTGAAAGTAGCCACGCCGACGGCCACGACCGCACCACCAGCCGCTGCCCCCACTAACACCCAGGCTGGTGCGGCTCCCACCGACACCACTGCCGCCCCCGCACCCACCGATACCACCGCCGCTGCACCTACTAACACCACGGCTTCCGCCCCGACCAACACTACCGCAGCCGGGGGCACCACTCCCACTACGGGCAGCTCGGGTGGTGGCGCTACGAACAACCTCGCCGCTATCAAGGCGCGTGGCAAACTGATCGCGGGCGTCAAGTACGACGTGCGCATCTTCGGCTATCTCAGCCCGGAGACCAACCAGGTAGAGGGCTTCGACGTTGACCTCGCGAAGGCGGTAGCCACTCACATCTTCGGCAACCCCGACGCGATACAGTTCGAGGAAGCTATCTCCCGCAACCGCATCCCCTACCTGGACGAAGGCCGGGTTGACGTCATCTTCTCGACCATGACCGCCAACAAGACGCGCTCCGAGCAGATAGACTTCTCCGACGTGTATTACGTGGCCGGGCAGTCGCTGCTGGTGCCGGTGAACAGCGACATCAAGAGCGTGAACGATCTGTCGGGCAAGCGCGTCGGCACTGCCAAAGGCTCGACCTCCGAGGTGAACATACGAGGCTTCGCACCCGGCGCGCAGATCGAACTGTTCGATGCTTACGCGCAGGCAGTGGCCGCTATGGACGCAGGCCGCCTCGACGCCGTCACCACCGACGACATCATCCTGTACGGCTTTGCGCGCAACAGCCCCGACAAGTTCAAGGTCGTGGGCGGGCAGTTCACCCAGGAGCCTTACGCCGCGGGCGTGAAGAAGGGCAACACCGACCTGCTCAACGAGGTGAACGCCACACTTCGCGACCTGAAGGACAGTGGCGAGTGGGGCGTGATCTATAAGCGGTGGATTGGCAGCGACCCCGCGGCCATTCCTCCGCAGAAGTGGGAGGACGTGTACGCCCAGGCCCCGGCAGTCCCTACGCTGGTACCTGAGCAGGCCACGACCGCGACCGCCGGTGCACAGAGCGCAGCCGCCACAGCAGCAGCCGCCGCCTCTCCAACCACAGCTACAACACCGACACCGTAATTACGGGACGATGGACGATAGACGATGGACGATGGCAGGAGCCTTTTCCATCGTCCATCGTCCATCCTTCACAGGCTCAGGACCCATCGTCCACCATGCTAGGACTCACCGCCGAGAACTGGGAGCTTTTGTTCCAGGGGTTATTGATGACCCTCTGGCTCACCCTGACGTCCGGGCTGTTGAGCCTGGTGCTGGGTATCGTGGTGGGCGTGATGCGGTCGGCTCCCATAGGTTTCGTTCGCTCGATAGCGGCGGGGTACACGGAGCTTTTCCGCAATATTCCGTTGCTTACGGTGCTATTCTTCGCGTACATCTACTTCGGCGGTCGTGCAGGGATTACCCTGGACGCTATAACCACGGCGATTATCGCGCTGGGCGTATATACTTCCGCCTATGTAGGCGAGGTGATACGCGCGGGTCTACTGACAGTGAGCAAGGGGAATATAGAGGCGGCCCGCTCGCAGGGTATGAGCTTCATGCAGTCGATGCGCTACGTGCAATTGCCCCAGGCGATGCGGGCAGCCATACCCCCGCTGGGCACGCTGATAATCGCGCTGCTCAAAAACACCTCGCTCGCGTCCACGATTACCGTAGCCGACCTGCTGTTCCGGGCCGACCTGGTGACAGACCGCACCTTCAACCCCGACGTGTTGCTCATAGGCGGAGCAATGTACGTTGCTATGACCCTGCCCCTCGGCGCGCTGGTGAACGTAATGGAGCGCCGCTGGGCAATAGTACGGTAGAGCGCAGGGGCACAATGCATTGTGCCCCTACAACTGACTTGAAGGCCCACTATGGCAGTGCAGGCACAGGAAGTAAGAGCAACTAGAGCCGCCTTCGACTGGTGGTCGGTCTTGCGCGTGCTGCTCCAGCTCGTCGGAGTGGCCCTCTTCCTGGTGCTCATCCCGATCGCCTTCGGCATGGAGTGGCGCAACTTCGAGCGCATATTCGGCAAGGTATCGTCGCTGCGGTTCCTGTCGCTGGGCCTCATCGCCACGGTAATGGTGTCGCTCATCTCCATCCTGCTGAGCCTGCCGATGGCGACCGGGCTGGCGCTAGGACGGCTCGCGCGCAACAGGTGGATCAAGTGGCCCTGCGTGGCTTTCATCGAGGTAATACGCTCTCTACCACTGCTGCTGCTCATCTTCTACATAAACCTGCGCTTCCCCGGCCTGAACATCTTCGCCGCACTGCTCGGCCAACCCACGACCGAGTACTTCGGCAGGGCCATGCAGGTCGTCTTCGGAGAGAAGGGCATCGCGGTAATTATCGCGCTCACCCTGTACACCGCGGCTGTGAACGCCGAGCTGTTGCGCTCCGGCATCGTCTCCCTGGAGCGTGGGCAAAACGAGGCCGCGCGTTCTCTCGGCCTGACCTACTGGCAGACAATGCGCAAGGTTATCTTGCCCCAGGCCTACCGGCGAACGCTGGCTCCTCTTATCGCCCAGTTCACCATCCTGGTCAAGGATACCTCGCTCGGCTCCATCATCGGCTTCATCGAGCTACAGCGCACCGCCCGCATCATCTACGAGAACGACTACAACCCGCTGGAGGCCCTCTACGTGGTCGCCATCCTCTACTTCATCATCAACTACCTGCTCGGCCTTACCAGCAAATTCATAGAACGCCGCAGGCCCAGCGTGCAACTCAAGCCTATCGAGACGGGGTGAGGCTGAAAGGTGAAACGTGAAACGTGATGCGGATTGCTAAAGACGGTGCGTGGATGTGCTAAAGTGTGGCCTGCAGAACTCTGCTCACCCTGTCATCCTGAGCGTAGCGAAGGATCTCAAGAAGGTGAGTAGGGATGCTGTTGAATAACAGTGAAGTGTGGCTGGTGTTCGACTCTTGGCGAAGCTCAACATCTTAGATCCTTCGCTACGCTCAGTACAGGACCAACGAAGTTTATTCCAGTAAGGAGCAGTGCCCGAAGGGGCACTTTGTAGACGTAGCACGCGGTTTCAACCGCTCAGCGTATATGTAACAAACTTCGTTGGTGATGTACTCAGGATGACAGGGAGGAGCAGGGTTCCACGTAAGAGAGAAGGTCGCATTTATGAACCAAGAGTGGCTCACCGCATCACGTTTCACGTTTCACGTTTCAGACCCACGTTTCGGAATGGGAGGAAGAGTTGATACAAGCACAACCGACGGAGCAGATAACCCACAAATTGGGTGAGCCAATCATCGTCATGGAGAACGTGGTGAAGCGATTCGGCAGGCTGGAGGCGTTGCGGAGTGTGAGCCTGGAGGTGCGCAAGGGCGAGGTGCTGATGATTATCGGCCCCAGCGGCTCCGGCAAATCGACTCTGCTGCGCTGCATCAACTTCCTTGAGGTGCCGGAGGTGGGCCGCGTCATCGTGGATGGCCTCGACCTTACCCGCAGCCGCGTGAACATCAACAAGGTGCGCGAGGAAGTCGGCATGGTCTTCCAGCGGTTCGAGCTATTCCCACATCTGACTGTGCTGGAGAATGTCACGCTGGCCCAGCGGGTGGTGCGCAAGCGGAGCACCGACGAAGCCAACCGCACCGCCATGCAGTTGCTCGAGAAAGTGGGCATCCCCGAAAAGGCCAACGACCACCCGGCCCAGCTATCGGGAGGGCAGCAGCAGCGTGTTGCCATCGCCCGCGCCCTCGCCATGCAGCCCAAGATCATGCTGTTCGACGAGCCGACGTCCGCCCTCGACCCTGAGATGATCAAGGAGGTGCTGGACGTGATGCTGGACCTTGCCCGCGAGGGGATGACGATGGTGGTGGTATCGCACGAGATGGGCTTCGCCCGCGCCGCCTCCAACCGCGTGATCTTTATGGACCAGGGCAGCATCGTGGAGATGGGCGAGCCGGAAACGCTCTTCACCAACCCCCAGCACGAGCGCACCCAGCTGTTCTTGAGCAAGATACTGCACTAATCGGTGCACTTCGGCAACCGCACAATGAAACGCAGGGGCTATAGAGTTCTACCCACGCACTTGGATATCTCAGATAGCAGAACCTTTACCCACTTGAGATGTCAATCGTCACTATCTGCCCGGTGCGCGAACATACTTGGGTCGAAGATATGCCATTACGAAGCCCACCCGCAGCATGTTGTGGTATGAGGAGTTTGGCTTCTCCTCGGTGCTTTCGTTTGTATCAGCGCTGATCAACTTGCAGCCCAGACGCGTAGCTTCTCTAATGCGGTGCACAAGGAGTGCGGTTTGCACTCCTCTTCTCCGGTACTCTGGGAGAGTCGCGGTCCATCCGAACTGAGCTACATCGCCTGAGATAAAGAAGGCTGCCGCGGCTACGGGTTTGTCTTCCAGGCGAGCCAGATAGTGGTGCCAGCCTGCTCGCCCTATAGTATTACCCAACCAGTCATGTATTGTCTTGCTCAGGCCCAAGCAGGCTATGCCGGTGAAATCCCCCGCTTTCTCCATTCCAACCTGCTCAATGTTGAACCCATGATCTACAGCGGGCATCTCGGCAAGGTCACGATACATCTTAACCGAGTTGCCACCGGTCACAAAATCCCGTGCCTTTAACCACATGCCAATGTCCGGTGGCTGTGCGATGATGCTCAAGCGCAACGTGACCGGCAGGCTAGTCTCCTCGTAAAGGCGGACCAGGTGTTCCAACTGTTGCTCACTCCCCTGTTCGGCAACCCCGAAGGCCATGATTGTATTGTACGCGGCAAGCTCTTTGCTCCCGACGAGACAGGCTGTATAGGAGGGCGTCTGTTCAAGCCGTAAGCTGTGCTTGGAGGCCAGGTCGGGAGATGCCGCGCGGAAGAAGTCGCTAGTCATAGCGGCTTCTGCGAGTTCCGCGAGCGCTGCTTTGTCTCTGGGGGTCAATGGCTTCGGGGTTGCATCAACACTATCCCACGTACGTCGCTGCCTGAGATGTACCTGGTTCTGCACTTCTCTGATGCCTGTTCGCCTTTCCTCTTCCCGCCAGCAGCCAATATCCGTAGAGCAGCACGCCCGTGATTATCCCCGTGGCGTACTTAAATGCGTCGGGCAAGTCCGAGGGCGAGATGAAGCCCTCTATGCTGCCGGCTATTATCAGGAAGGACGCCCCGCCCAGCAGCAACTGCACCGACCGCAGCCCCGCCAGCCGCAGCGCCTCTACCCTGGTTAGCATACCGGGCCGGAGGATGGCGTCGGACAGCATGAAGCCCGCACCGCCCGCAAGGCAGATGATGCTCAGCTCTATCGGGCCGTGCCCCGACACGAAGGAGAGTAGCTGTCCTCCCACCCCGAACCTGGTGACGATGCCGAAAATCGCGCCCAGGTGGATGCCGTTGAATACCAATACGTAGATCGTGCCCAGGCCCAGCAGCATGCCGCCCCCGAACGCCAGGATAGCCACCTGGATGTTGTTGGTCATGATGCTAGCAGCGGCGTAGGAGCGTTGCGGCCCCTCGATTTCGGTCCAGAGCTTGCCGCTTTCGGCGTACGAGGTGACTGCCTCGTAGGTGTTGGGGTCGAGCATCACCCTGGCAGAGGGGGGATAACTCAGCACTGCCACAAATGACAGGATGCCCGGCCCGAAGAACAGGAGTGCGGCCAGCAGGTAGTAGCTCGCCGTGGCCCTGAACAGCCGCGGGAAGCCCGACACGTACCAGCGCACGATCTCCTTCCAACTCCAGCCGGAAACGCCGTACACGGTAGAATAGGATGTAGCTACCAGCCGGTTGAGGTAGGCCACCACGCGGTCACCCGGGTAATCGCGGCGGGCGCGCGCCAGGTCGGAGGCTGCCAACCTATACAGGCGGGTCATCTCGTCCAGTTCGTCGGCGGTAAGGGACTGTATTTGCCCCGTCTGAGCCCTCGCGGCCAGGCTCTCCAACCGCGCCCAGTTCCCCTGCCTCTCAGCCACAAATCGTTCTAGCGCGCTCATGGTAACTATTGTAACATGTGGGGCTGAAACGTGAAACGGATTCCTGAAACGAGAAACGTGAAACGTGATGCGGCTTGTGGTATGTGGTATAGGGTATGTGAACTTGATGCCGTTGGCACTACAGGACCAGGGGACTCCCTGTCATCCTGAGCGTAGCGAAGCATCTAAAGAAGGTGAGTAGGGATACCGTCGAGCGACGAGCGACAAGAGCGTGGCGCTGAAGGTTCCGCAGCGGTAAAGGCAGCATCTTAGATCCTTCACTGCGTTCAGGATGACAGTAGGGGAGCGTGGTCCCACATAAGAAACGGCCCAACTTAAGGTACACTGTAGAGCAAACCGCATCACGTTTCACGTTTCTCGTTTCAGAACCATTTCACGTTTCAGACCTGGAGTGCCGATGGACGAACAGCTAACAATATCGACCCCTGAGCAGGTAGCCTTTCAATACGAGATGGCGGGCATAGGCTCGCGGTTCGTGGCGGCGCTGCTCGACCACCTGATCCTCGGGGTGGCGGTGCTCCTGATTTCCTGTGCCGCCATGATGATCGGGTTTGCGGGCCTGGTGTCCTCCGCGACCAGTGGCGACGATGCGGCGGGCGGGGTGTTCCTGGTGCTTGCCATCCTTACGCTCGTGATATTCCTACTCATCTGGGGCTACTTCGTGGTGTTTGAGACGGTGTGGAACGGGCAGACGCCGGGCAAGCGGGCGGGCAGGCTACGCGTGATACGCTACAACGGCCAGCCCATCGGCGGCGGCGAGGCTATGGTACGCAACCTGGTGCGATTGGTTGACTTCATGCCGGGCTTCTACGGGGTTGGCCTGCTCTCCATGTTCATCGACAAGAACGCCCGTCGCCTGGGTGACTTCGCGGCAGGCACCATCGTCATCCGAGAGGGCGAGCAGACTCGCCTCCACGACGTGCGCGTCAACCAGACGGCGACCACGCAACCTGCCTACGCCACCACTGCCGGGACCCAGGGTGCCTACTCGCCCTACGTCAACTCCGCCCCAATCCAAAATCCAAAATCCGAAACCCCAACACGTCCTGATCCTCTTTCGGGTATCTCTATTCGGGAGGTCACGTACGAGGACTACTCCTTGATGCGCGAGCTGGTAGCCAGGGCGAGGCGAGGGGAGCTACCGGTAGACCGCGCGCAGGAGCTTGCCACGCGCATGGCCTACGGGGTGGCGGACCGCATGGGCCAGAACTTCGCCGAGTGGCAGGCAAGGGGCTGGCAGCCGCTGGTCTTCTTGCAGAGCGTGCTCGACGCTAAGGACATCAGGGGAGAGTAGCTGCAAAGACGCTTCCTTTGTGCAGGCTAAGAGGACCGAACCAATGTCCATATCAGACTTCTATAGCACCGCCTCGCAGATTAGCTTCACCCTGCTGGGCTTCTGGTGGGCCGTCGTCCAGTTCCGGTACGACGATTGGACCGGGAACCCCGCGCGGCGTCGATTGGCGCACGTGGTGTCGCTGTTGTTCTTGCTGCCGGGCGTCATGTCTCTCCTGTCCATGCTGACAGGCGATGCCCCCATACTGTGGAGGCTCTCGTTCGGCCTGGCGGGCGTGCTCGGCCTGGCAGCTACCCTGCTGATCGTGACAGGTACGCCCGCCGAAGGTGCGGGACGCTGGTTCTGGCCCGGCGCGTTGTTCGTAGCCGCTCCACTGTACGCGTTGGTAACGCTGTTCGCTATCTGGCCTGAGTTCGGCCCCGATTGGCTCGGCCTCCAACCGTTGCAACTTGAGGGAATACTGCTGTCGCTCCTGGTCTTCCTGGGAGTCAACCTGGCATGGTCCCTTTTGTGGGAGGGCAAACGCAAAGCCGAGCTATCTTGACGCTCCCGCCGCGGGTTATGTATCCTTATGCAGGGGTGCGTAGGTCCCGGTGGGCTTCACAGTCTTCAAAACTGCTGTGCGTTACGCTGAGTGGCGCAGGTGGGTTCGACTCCCATGCACCCTCGCTGCTATTTCTCCTCACAATAGCTTAGCTGTCTACGCTGCCGGAAAAATACCTCCCTGGTCCGATTTGCGGCGCGCAGAACTGAGCTACACTTTACGAGTAGCCGTCAGCGCTACCTGATTCCTCCTTCCTCGTGCCGATGTGACCTGCGCGGCAACAGGCTCGCACCAGGAAATTGAACCTTCGTTGAGGCGTCTGCTGTATAGTATGCAGGCGGTACCAACACGAAACTTCCCCAGGTATTGCATTTTCATGCCCGATAAACCACGTCCCGCTAATCGTGTGTCCCCCGAACACCCCTGGCCCCGCCTTGACGCCCTCTTGGTCGTCAGACTCGGTTTTGCGCTGGTCGTGCCCGCGCTGATACTGGTGTGGAGCCTCTTCACGCTTGCGGCGGGGCAAAGTTCAACCGCATCCGGCATCTCCCATGCACCAGGTGGTGCTTTATCAGGTGATTTGTACCAGGCTGGGCAGGACGGCGCAGCTCCCACACCCACGATAGAAGTTTATGACCCCAATACGGCCACCGCGTCCACCCCGACTCCCATCTCTGAAGACCAGCGCGCCGAAATCTTTGACGGTGTGTGGAGCACAGTCAATGAAAACTACATCGATCCCAAGTTCAACGGGGTAGACTGGGCGCGGGCACGAGACGAGTACAGGCAGCGCGCCCTGAACGCGACTACCGGCACAGACTTTTATGGGGCCCTGGTGGACATGGTGGCCCTCTTGCACGACCAGCGCGCCACCTTTACTCCTCCAGGCTCGGTACCAATGCCCACCGCGGGAACAGACGCGACCGGCTATGCCAACATCGGCGTCACACGGGCGTTTGATAACAACTCGCTGCTGGTGCTGTACGTCTACCCCGGTAGCCCCGCCGACAAGGCCGACCTGAAGCGGCGCGACCGGATTACGGCCATTGATGGCAAGCCGGTCACAGAAGAGGACCGCAAAGGCTCGGCGCTGGCGGGCATTGTAGGGTCGAAGGTGACTGTTACGGTCAGGTCGCCGGGCGGCCAGACGCGGGACGTAACGCTCACCAGGGAGATCGTGGTAGGTAGGGCACCCGCCCTCTCGCGCCAGCTTGCAGAGGACCCCACGGTGGCCTACTACGGCATCCCGACCCTATCAGTGGCGAACATCGATTTCATGACTGTCTACCTGCTGGGCAAGATGCACCGCCAGTTCCTCGTGCAGGACATGCCGCTGAAGGGCGTGGTGCTTGATTTGCGGCAGACTTCCGGGAATTCTCCAGAGGCCATGTCCGTGGTCCTGGGGGAATTCACCAACGGTACGCTGGGCAGCTTCGAGTCGCGCAACCAGGCAAACAACAGCGACCTGGAGGTCCCGTCAGGCCCCTTGTTCGACAAGTTCGCCCGCATGCCCCTGGTGCTCCTGGTGGACGGCGGCACACAGGGTGACGCTGAAGTAATGGCGGCGGCACTACAGGCGCAGGGTCGAGCTAAGATCGTCGGCACGCGCACGGCGGGCAACACGGTATCCACCGCTACATATACCTGGACCAACGGCCGCGACCAATCGGCACTGACCACACCGCAGTGGCGCTTCCTGCTGCCGGACGGCACCAACATAGACGGGCGCGGCCTTACCCCCGACGTGGAAGTAAGCGACGACTGGACTCAGCACCCCGAGGATAGCGACCCTTACATCGACGCTGCTGTGTCGCTGTTGCACTCGATGCGCAAGCCATAGAAGCCATGAAGCCACTCAACGTAGATAGACGAGCGATATTATGAGCCTGATGGAGCGAGATGAATACGCCGCCCGTTTCAGACGCAGCCAGGGCCGCAGGAACAGCGCGGGTAGGCGGGTGCTGTTGCTGTGGCTCGTGTGGCTGCCACTGACAGTCATAGGCGTCGTACTGGGCCGGCAACTTGGCCTATTTTTGGACGACTCTGTCGCTGCCGGTGGTGTGGCGTACTTTGGCCTGTTGCTGCTCCGGGGCGCTATCGTGGGTGCGGTCGCGGGTGGGTTGCAGGCGGTCGCTTTGTGGGACTTCCTGCACTTGCGGGGCTGGTTGCTCTGGGTTGGGATTACGGCGGCGGGTTGGGCGGCCCGTGGCGTGGTGCTGTACTACATTGGCGGCCCCGTTGTGGACGCCGCTTACGACTGGGGAGGCGCGTCCCTACCGATCATAGCAGGCGTGACGGGCCTGGTGGGGGGCCTCGTACTTGGTACCGTTCAGACCCTGGTGGTGCGACGCACTAATATGCCGGTTGAGCCTGTTGTTGTGTGGGCTTTGGCCTGTGCGGGCGGCGCGGCGCTGGGCCGGGTACTGGTGGGATTCGGGATGAACTTCGATGCGGTCAACAGCCTCCTGCTGGTGGATGGCTTGGAGGCGCTGGGCCTGGCGTTTATTACAAGCATCCCATTAGCCGATGGCATCCGCAGACGCATGGCAGCCACCGAAGCCGCCATGATTGAACGTGCCGCCGAACGCGAGGCCCAACTCAGGGCCGTCGCCGAACCGGGCACGATAGTAGGTGTCAACGAGTGGGTTGACGTGGGGCACGGCATTTCCCTCTGCCTCTCAGGCGTGGACATAGGCGACAAGATCACCTGGCACCTCACCGCCCGCAACAACCGTAAGTCTCAGGCCCGCGTGAGCCTCGACCCTCACAAGCTGAGGATGTCAGACAGCACGCGCAAGATGTACCGTATTTCGGGCTTGCATTTAGGCGGTGCTGTGCTCGCGCCACGTGCGACCACCCACCTGGAAGTCGAGGCCGAGCTACTGTCATACGCTCCCATCCCTACAATGGCTACCCACCTCGATCTCATCTACAATCCGGCTTCGGACACCGCTTACGCCTTCCGCCAACCCCTCCCCGCCACTGCGAGCAGGTAGGGGACGGGACCGCCAAGACGCCAAGAACGCCAAGAACCCGCCAATAGAGTTAAGGTTTAAGGTTATAAGAGGAGCAGAGTACGACATGATGTA
>JAXDKH010000450.1:0-7230 GCA_034667185.1 Chloroflexia bacterium
ATACGCGCCCACTGGCTCCGGGTAGCCATAGGTGGGGAGGTAAAGTGGGGGTGTGGTGCGCTCTCGCTTGAGCACGTCTACGCAGGCGGCTAGGACTTCAGCCTCTGCCAGGTGAGACATGCAGGAGCTATCTTGCAGAGTGCGGCACGAGTCGTCTTCATACTTGAAGTGCTTCCAGCAGCCGCCGCACGTGGTTTGTTTCTCGAACGGCGCAACGAGAGAAATACCCTTGCCCTGGTCGTAGGGGCCGGTGACTTCGGGGTTGGTGGGGCCGAACAGCCCTACCCACGGCACGTCGAGCGCGCCCGCCATGTGGAGCAAGCCCGTGTCCACGCCCACCGCCAGGTCGCAACGTGACATGACGGCCGCCACGTTGTCCAGCGACGTGTACACCGGGATGGCCGTGGAGCCTGCCGCCTCGAAAGCCCTCTGTACCGAACTTGACTGGCGGTCGCAGAACAGCAGCGTACGGTGTCCCATCTCGCGCAGGTGAGCGTCCAGCTTGAGCCAGGCGTCGAGCGTCCACCGCTTGATAGCCATGTTGGTCGAGGGCACCAGGGCTACCACTTTTTGCTCCTCAAGATCGTTGTCGAGCCAGAAGCGTGAGGCGTACAGGCTGGCCGAGGGGCGCACGATCAGGCGCGGCTTGCGCTGTTCGTGTGTGATGGTTATGTCTAGCTGTTTTTCAATCTCGTCCGCGAGAAAGTCGAGAGAGTGGACCGCGCCGGGAACGGGAGGCACCTGGGGTGTCCAGTAGGTGCGGAAGTCCATCCCCTTCTCCCACGCGTAGAAGAGGTTAATCACCATATCGAAGGGGCCAAGCTCGCGGTCGAAGGTGGGTCCGGCAAACCAGGCCATGAGGCGCTGGGGCAGAAGGGGCCGCAATGCGATTGCCATGCGGCCCGGCTCGTAGTTGAAGCCGGAGGGCTTGAGCACCGCCACCGTGGGGTCGTTCACGAGCAGGTTGCCATGTTCGGAGGCTGCCACCGTAAAATCGGCTTCAGGAAAACGCCGCTTCAGAGCCGCAATAAGGGGCTGTGCGTTGATGAAGTCGCCTATACCGTCCGCGAAGGGGATTACCAGTACCGTTTCTGCTCGCATCATGCTCCTGCTCTCCTACCGGCGCACGTGCCGCACATGCGCATGAGATTCTACCACACGCCTTTCTATCCAGGCAATACTCTTTAGGGTGTACTTTCGGTTTGTTGAGAAATGTACATGTTACGGTGCGCGGACGTTAGACTACTGCCGGGTACTATGCAATCTCGGTGCCCCGGCGTCTTATCCATGCCCCAAACTGTATAATGTTGCTATGCAGCCACAGTACAAGCGCATCCTGGCGGTGAAACTGGCCGACATGGGCGACTTGCTCACCATCACGCCCGCGCTACAGGCGTTGCGCGCCGCTCACCCTGCCGCCCGCATCGACCTGCTGGTGCCGCCCCGTTCGGAGGGCCTGCTTAAAGGCGCGGCATTCGTAGATCGCATCATCACCTTCGACAAGTTCGCGTTCGACAGCCTGCGTGGGCTGCTGGATGTACGCGGCGTAGCCAGAACAGTTTCGTTCCTGGCCCGGCTGCGCGCCGCCCGCTACGATGGCATGGCGATATTCCACCACTATACAACGCGCTGGGGCACGCTAAAGTTCGCGGTGCTGTCGCTCGCCTCCGGTAGCCGCGACATAGCGGGTATCGACAACGGCAGGGGCCTCTTCCTCACTCGCCGGGCACCCGATGAAGGGTTTGGCGCTATGCACGAGGCGGAATACTGGCTCAGCGTGGCTGCCTTGTTAGGCGCTAACGTCGAAACCGGCTGGAGGTCACGCATACCGGTTCGCGAAGAGGACAAGACAGCCGCGCGAAGCCTATTGTCCTACTTCGGCAAAGAGCGTGCCACACCCCTGCTCGCCATACACCCAGGAGCAGGTGCGTACAGCCTGGCTCGCATCTGGCCCGTGGAGGGTTTCGGCATGGTAGCCAGTGGACTCATCAACTCGCACGCCGCAAACGTGGTCATCCTCGGAGGGCCTGATGAAGTGGAAGCTGCCTCTCAATTGGAGCAACTGGTCGGCGAGGAGGGGCGGGTGCTCAATTTAGCCGGTCGCACCAGTATACACCAGACAGCCGCCGTGCTGGAGGAGTGCGACCTGTTCCTGGGCAACGACAGTGGCCCCATGCACCTCGCCGCTGCCATGCAGACTCCCGTGGTGGCGGTGTTCGGCCCCTCCAACTCGCGAGCCTGGGGCCCCTACACACCCGCTGGTGAGGAAAGCCCGCACACAATCGTGTCCCGCGACCTCCCATGCATGCCCTGCTTCTACAGGGGCCACGATCTCGGTCTGCGCGAAGGCTGCGGCACCCGCCCCTGCCTCACCGGCCTCTCGCACGTGCCGGTGCTGAGGGCGTGCAGAGAGGCACTCGACCGGGTAAAGTGATAAAGAGGGGTGCAGGGTGCCCCAGTAACTTATTTACATTCCGTTCAAAGACTTCTAAAGGGCATCTGGTAGAAGAATCCGGAGGTTAGTATTGAGTCGCAAGAGTAGCAAGAGAGGCAGCCGCAACAGCCAGCTATCTATTGGCTCCATAATACTCCTGGTCGTCATCATAGCTGCGGTGCTATGGCTCACCCGCACGCAGGACAAGGGCACACCCCCACCCGATCCCGGCTTGAACCAGGCAGGCGCGCTCGCCAACAGCATCGGCAAGCCCGAGCCTATCGCCATGGACTTCCAGGGCTGCCCACCCTCCGGTGATGGCGGCGACCCCGCGCTCAACACGCTGAAGAACCGTATCGATGAGACCACGTGGCAGCCTACTACTATATCCGCGGTCCTTGCCCTCAACTGGCCCAAGAGCATAGAAGGTAAACCCCGCTCCCGCTGGTCGCCCGCCGAGGCACAAGACATAGCGCAGCACGAAGGCACCCCCGTACAACTGGAAGGCTACCTCGTCCAGGCCAAGAAGATGAGCCCTGAAACCTGCAACTGCCACTCCGTGGGGCAGGTCGACTACCACATCTGGCTGGTAGACGAGCCGAGCAAGGACCGTGACCAGTCGGTCGTGATCGAGACAACGCCCCGCGTGCGCACCTACCACCCTGAGTGGGACCTGAGCACTATGAGCGACCTTGCGAGGCGCAAGGAGAGGGTACGCATCAGCGGCTGGCTGCTGATGGACCCTGAGCACCCCGACCAGATAGGCAAGACGCGCGGTACCATCTGGGAAATCCACCCGGTCATGCAGATAGAGACCTTCTCCGGCGGCGCGTGGCGGCCCCTCGACGACGGCAGCACGGGCATCCGCGCACAGGGCGAAGTAGCCCAGACGGTGCCACCCATCACGCCCGAGGCTATCGCCACCATGCCGCCCGCCACCGACAAGAGCGTGCAGGACAACACCACCGTCCAGATAACGTCGGTGTTTGCCGACGGCAAGAAGACCAACGAGCCCGACGAGTACGTGGAGATCAAGAACACCGGGACTGAGCCTGTGGACATCACCGACTGGGTGTTGCAGGACAACACCGCTGAGGACCTGTTCAAGTGGGAGAGCTACGTCATACAGCCGGGGGCCTCTATCCGCGTCTACACCAACGAGGTGAACCAGAAGACCGGCGGGTTCAGCCTCGGTACCAAGCGGCCCGTATGGGCCAATCGAGGCGACGTGGCCGAGCTATACGACGTCGACAAGGTATTGATTTCGAGGTATGCATATGGCGACAAGAAGTAAGCACGCACGCAGGAAGTGGCACAGGCCTGTACCCGAGCAAGCCGCGCCACCGGAACAGACACCGGATGCGCAGGCGCAACCTCCCGCTACGCCACCCTCAGAGCCAAAGACGGCAGAACCCACCCCTGCGGACCAAGCCAAACCTGCCAACGCCATACGCAAGGGCATCTACCTATCAGCCTTAATCTACGTCGAAGGCGACGTACCGGCACCCGACGACTTCATCTCCCCGGCCACCAACGCTGTCAAATCGGCACTGGAGCAGGCGCTCAAAGGCGAGCACGGCGGCCTGAGCATGACGCTCAAGAAGGTCGAAGTGCGGAACGATGTGGAGCAGGACGACACACAAAAGGAAGGCAAGGCGCAAGAGGAGAAGTTCCAGTTCTAGGAGGAACTGCAAACCATTGGATAAGGGCGACCAAAGCCCCACCCTGTCATCCTGAGCCTCCCATTATCATCCTGAATGACCCCTGTCATCCTGAGCGCAGCGAAGGATCAGCAACCCGTTCTTGACTCTTGCTATCCCTGCACTTAGATTCCTGATGCTAACATCATCCCCTAAGTTGAAGGCTCCCGCCTACCCACCTTATCCTTCGCTGCGCTCAGGATGACAGGGTGGGGCTTTGGTCCTGGTCTTCTGCGCTTTGCAGATACACCCAATTTCACCTGGTTTCCAGAGGTTATACGGGCCAGCCTCTATAACCTCTATCTTTAAGGTCTTGAAGGGACTCACAGGTCCGCGTTGCCCACGTTCGGAACTAAAGGTGCTTTAGAAACTGCTCCGGGTTGTTGAGGAAGTCCCTGGTGACCGTGACGTGCTCCAGTTCGTCGTATGCCACGCGGCGTATGTTGCCGTCGTTGAAGCTGTAGATGGTAGCGCCGGGGTAGGCCATGAGGATGGGCGAGTGGGTAGCCACCACGAACTGCGCCTGCTTCTGCTCGACCATCTCCTTCATCATCGAGATGAACGATAGCTGCCGCACCGGCGACAGCGGGGCCTCCGGCTCGTCCAGCATGTAGAGGCCGCCCGGCACGAAGCGCGACTGGAACAGCGTAAAATAGCTCTCGCCGTGGGAGCGCGCCGACAGGTCTTTGCCGTACCGGCGCTCCATCTCATGCAACTCCTTCGCGTATGGCAAGCGTGCCAGGTTCTGGGATAGCACGGAGCGACCTTCCGTCTCACGCTCCACGCGGCGCAGGTCGGCTTCGTACTCGGTGCGCATGGCACTCAGTCGCTTGGAGAAGCCGAAGAAGTCCTCCGTGCGCATGAAGAAGCCTTTGTGGGTGCGCCGCTGCCACGACAGTCGCAGGTAGCCCGCCAGCGGCCTTATTGCCTCCAATGTGGCATCGGCCTCCAGCCTGTCGCTACCCACCGCCGGGAGCCTCGTAGCCATGGCGATAGCCTCCAGCAGCGTCGACTTGCCGGAGCCGTTCTCACCCACCAGGAAGGTCACCTCGGACGAAAAGTCCAGCGACTCCAGCGAACGCACAATCGGCACGTCGAAGGGGAAGCCCTTCTGGTCCTCTATGTCGTCCTGCTCGAGCCGCACGCGCGCCAGGTGTATCATGCTGTCAGTATAACCTGCGCGGGCCGCCCCGAAAACTCACACCTGGCGTCCTGGCGTTTAGAACTCACGTTGCATTAGCGGTAAGCCAGGTTTTGTGCCTCTGGTACTACTACCGCACCGTACAAAAATCTCATTGTTTGGACGCAACGTGTCGGCTACAATCGCTTTATGAGTAGTACTTCCGCGCTTTCCGTGCACGATAGCCACGGGGAAGTAGCCACACCCACCCACGAGGCGGAGGCAGTCTCGACGCGCGGACTTCGCCTGAAGCACCTGTGGGCTATCGTGCCTTTCGCTATCGCCTGGTTCGCCAGCAGCATAGATTTCATTGAGCCTTACGACTTCTGGTGGAACGTCAAAAGCGGCCAGATTATGGCAGAGACGGGGCAGTTCCTCGCACGGGACGTGCTGGTGTGGAGCCCCGTGCGAGAGCCTTATTACAACCCGCAGTGGGGCTCGCAACTACTCTTCTACTGGCTGTACGCCGTATCTCCCTACCTACTTCTTACTGTACGCGCCCTCATCATCGCGGCCACGGTCGGCCTGATACTGTGGCTGAGCACGTGGAGATCACGCACCCTGCAACTCTCGACCCTCGCCACTGTGATCGCATACCTGGCGTCCTGGACCAACTACGGCGTGCGCCCCCAGCTTTTCGCCTTCCTGCCGTTCGTGGGCTTCTACTTCCTGCTGGAGCGCAAAGACAGCTACCCCAGGTGGCTGCCGCTGCTCGTGCCTATCATGCTCTTCTGGGTGAACGTGCACGGCTCGTTCTTCCTGGGGTTGGCGATGCTAGGCATCTACGGTCTGGGCACCGTACTGGAGAAGATAGGTAGCTCCGACGATCGTAAGTGGCTCACTTCGCGCGCTGCATTATGGCAAGCCGGTTGGTTGGTGGCTGCCGCGCTGACCAGCCTCGCCAATCCCTACTTCACCGAGATATACAACTACTTCTTCGTCGCCACCAACGACCCCATAGCCCGCGCCATCAACATCGAATGGCAAAGCCCTACTATTTATGACGGCACGGGGCAGCTATTCTTCGCGAACGTGCTCATCTTCGCCGCCACCCTCTACGCCAGCCGCCGTCGCCTGCGCCCTATTGAGATACTGCTCGTCCTGGCGTTCGGCTACCTGTCGCTCACCTCCCTGCGCAACGCCATGTGGTGGAACTGGCTGGTCGCCCCCATGACCGCCGTAAACCTCGCCACATGGGCCGCCAATCGCAGGCACAAACGAGAAGAAGCCGAGCAATTTCGAAATTCGAATTTCGAAATTCGAAATAAGCGGGAATTGCCCGCCATGAACTGGCTCCTGGCCATCCTCATGGTAGGCGGCGCACTAGCTTTCACACCACTTTGGCGTCCGTCCAATCCCCTGGTAGCGCCCGCCGCCCGAACAGCCCTGGCCCCAGACACTCCAACCAAAGTAGCGGAATTCCTGAAGACCGGCAGCGTGCCCTCACCCGTGTTCAACTACATGGAGTGGGGTGGCTACCTGGAGAACGAGCTTTACCCACGGTACCAGATGTTCATAGACGGCCGCTTCGAGGCGCGCCAGGTGCCGGTCTGGAACGACTACCTCTCAGTCTCCAGGGCTCGCGCCGATTGGCAGCAAACCCTCGACCGCTACGGCGTGCGCACCCTGGTCCTCAGCAAGCAGTTCCACAAGGACCTCATCCCCTTCGTCACCGCCTCCCCCACCTGGCACCCCGCCTACGACGACAAGAACGCCATTGTCTTCGTTCGATAAGTGACGATTGCACCGCAGAGACGCAGAGGACGCAGAGGCACGCTGAGAATAATAGAGGGTATTCTAATAGGGGCCGCATCATACAGCACGATGCGGCCCCTTTACTTGTCTCACCAACATTATCTCTGCGTCCTCTGCGTCTCTGCGGTGCAATCGTTCATACTCTTGGCGGGTTCTTGGCG
>JAXDKH010000451.1:0-2946 GCA_034667185.1 Chloroflexia bacterium
ATCATGTGCGGCGGGCACACCCACGCGCAGCAGACCAGGCGCATTGGCAGCTATTTCTTCTTCAATCCCGGCAGCGTCGGCCTGCCTTACAACCGCCACATGCCTGAGGACAAGTTCCACATTGACCCGTGGGCCGAATACGCGGTGCTTACTTCACGTGCAGGCAGCCTCAGCCTCGACTTGCGCCGCGTGACTTACGATGTGGCCCGGTTGCTCGATATCTACAAGAGCAGCGGCAGGCCCCACAATGAGGGCATCCTCAAGCACTGGGAGAGGGGGCTGGAGGGGGCGCCGCACGATGCGTGAAGTGGTTAGTGGTTAGTGGTTAGTGGCTAGTAAGAACCACACCTTAATACTCTTTGCGCGTCCTTTGCGTTCTTTGCGCCTTTGCGTTTTCGTCTCCCATCTTCCATCGTCCATCGTCGTCACCGATAATAAGGCTCACTATGCCACGTCTCACGGGGCTTTGGGGTAATTCGCAGTTTGTGCGGCTGTGGGTCGCGCAGACAGTGTCGCACCTGGGGACGCAGGTGACAGTGCTGGCGCTGCCGCTGACGGCTGTGCTGGTGCTGGGGGCTTCTCCCGCCGAGATGGGCCTGCTGGGGGCCGCCGAGTTCGCGCCCTGGATGCTGGTGGGGCTGTTCGCGGGCGTGTGGGTGGACAGGCTGCGCAGGCGGCCCATACTCATCGCGGCGGACCTGGGCAGGGCGCTCCTCCTCTTGACAGTGCCGCTGGCTGCCATGTTGGGGCAGCTGAGCCTGCCGCTCCTGTACGTTGTGGCATTCGTGGCGGGCATCCTCAGCGTCTTCTTCGAGGTGGCGTACAATGCCTTTCTGCCTTCGCTGGTGCGGCGCGACGAGCTGGTGGAGGGCAACAGCAAATTGCTGGCGAGCGCCTCCGCCACCGAGATTGCGGGGCCAGTGTTGGCCGGCGGGCTGGTTCAGTTGGTTACGGCACCCATCGCAGTGGCATTGGACGCGGTGTCGTACCTGGTCTCGGCGCTCTTTGTCAGCCTGATCCGCGTAAAGGAACCTGACGCCGCCCCCAGGAACGAACGGAGCCTGGTGCGCGAGGTGCGCGAGGGGTTGGGTGCTCTTTTGAGGGACCCCTTGCTCCGCGCGCTGGTGATTGCCTCCACTGCCGCAAACGCCGTGCTGGCGGTGAATACTACCTTGCGCATCCTCTACGCCACTCGCGAGCTAGGGTTAGAGCCTGCGCTCCTGGGGCTGGTATTCGCGCTCGGTAGCGTGGGAGGCTTGCCCGCGGCGCTGCTGGTGGGGAGGGTTACGCGCAGATTTGGCATCGGGCCGACGATCGTGGCCGCCGACGCTTTCATGGGGCTGGGGGGCCTGTTCTTTCCGCTGGCAGGAGGGCCTCTCCCAGTCGTCGTGGGGGTGCTGGTGCTGGGCCTGCTGCTCTCCGGCCTGGGCGCTATGACGTACGTAGTGACAGTAGGCAGCCTGCGCCAATCGGTCACGCCGCTCCGGTTGCAGGGGCGAGTATCGGCCAGCGCCCGGTTCATCAGCCGCAGCGCCATCCCTGTGGGGGCAATAGTGGGTGGTCTGCTGGGCGAGTGGCTGGGGCTGCGGCTCACTTTGGCGCTGGCGGGTGTTTGTTCTCTGCTGGTGACAGTCTATTTGTGGCTTTCGCCGGTTGGACCTCTCCGCGACCCGCCTCCGCCACACGAGGAAGCATCGGTGCCGGCGGGTGTAGTGCACGAGGTGGGCAGTCTGCCGGAATGACCTCACCGGGGAATAGTCTTTCCTTTGCCGTGGTGATATAATCAGGCAAAATGCGAGGAAAATGTAGGTATTTCGTGCTGCTGAATGATATCCGCCAACTCAGCAGTCGTGTTTTTGTCTGTAGGAATGAACGACATCTGGTGGAGTGATGAGGACTGAGGACTGAGGACTGAATAGAAGAAGAGGATGTACGGGCACGATGCATCGTGCCCCTACGCGTATAAACCATCATCCTCTTGGCGCGTCCTTGGCGTCCTTGGTGTCTTGGCGTTTTCGTCCATCGTCCATCGTCCATCGTCCCAGGAGGCGATTTATGGCAGTGAAGCCGGTGCTCATGACTGTAGATGACGACCCGGAGGTGTTGCGGGCGGTGGAGCGCGACCTTCGCACCCACTACGGCAACAGGTACAGCGTGATGGCTGCCGACTCCGGCGCGTCTGCTCTTGAGACCCTGGAGCAACTTACTGTGCGCAACCGGCCCGTGGCCCTCTTCCTGGTGGACCAGCGGATGCCGCGCATGACCGGGGTCGAGTTCCTGGAGAAGGCTATCGAATTCTTCCCTGACGCCAAGCGCGTGCTGCTTACCGCATATGCCGACACCGATGCCGCAATACGGGCCATCAACACTGCCAGGGTGGACTACTACCTGATGAAGCCCTGGGACCCGCCTGATGAGAGGCTCTACCCGGTGGTAGACGACCTGCTGGACGACTGGCTGGCGGGCTACCGTCCGGCGTTCGAGGGCATCCGCATCGTGAGCCACCGCTGGTCGGCCCGCGCCCACAACCTGAAGGACTTTCTCGCCCGCAACCAGATACCATACCAGGTGCTCGATATAGAGACCGAGCAGGCGCAGAAGCTGGTGGAAGTCGCGGGCACGGGCGTCGATAAGCTGCCCCTGGTGCTTTTCACCGATGGCAGCCATATGGTAGACCCTGAGCCTATGCAGGTGGCCGCCAAGCAGGGCATACGCACCCGCGCCGAGACCGAGTTCTACGACCTGGTGATCGTCGGTGGAGGCCCCGCTGGACTGGCGGCGGCGGTGTACGGTGGCTCGGAGGGGCTGCGCACCCTGATGATCGAGAGGGAAGCGCCCGGCGGGCAGGCCGGCACAAGTTCCTGGATTGAGAACTACCTGGGTTTTCCTTCGGGACTGAGCGGGGCCGACCTCACCCGCCGCGCCCTGACCCAGGCCCAGCGCTTC
>JAXDKH010000452.1:0-5808 GCA_034667185.1 Chloroflexia bacterium
GGCAGCAGAGAGAAGTAGGCGGTAAGCTGCCGGACGTAAAGTCGAACCATAAACAGGAGTGTGAAAACGAATGGTACTTGAAGCAAAAGCAGAAACGACAATCCTTGAAAGCGAAGGCACCCGCGTAAAGTCCCACATCAAGGGCACGGATCGCACCCTGGTGCAGAAGGGCATCAACCGCATTGAGTGGGCGGAGGCCGAAATGCCGGTGCTGCGCATCATTCGCGAGCGCTTCGAGAAGGAACAGCCGCTGAAGGGGCTGCGCCTCTCCGCCTGCCTCCATGTGACCGCTGAAACGGCTAACCTGATGCGCACCTTAAAGGCCGGTGGCGCCGACCTGACCCTCTGCGGCTCCAATCCGCTGTCCACCCAGGACGACGTGGCCGCCGCACTGGTCGAGGAGTACGGCATCAGCACGTTCGCCATTAAGGGCGAGGACACCAACACCTATTACAGCCACATCGTGTCGGCCCTCAACCACCGCCCGCAGATCACGATGGACGACGGCGCGGACCTGGTGTCGTCGATGCTCTTCATTGCGCTGGACCGCCTGGGCGACGTGCACCCGCAGGTACGCTCCTGGGCTGGCAACCTTTCCGCCGACGAGCGGCATTCGCTGCTCAACGATGTGGTGGGCAGCAGCGAGGAGACCACCACCGGCGTCATTCGCCTCAAGGCGATGGAGAAGGACGGCGTGCTCAAGTTCCCGGTGATCGCGGTGAACGAGTCGGACACCAAGCACCTGTTCGACAATCGCTACGGCACGGGCCAGAGCACCGTAGACGGCATCCTACGCGCCACTAACATTCTCCTGCCCGGCAAGGTAATCGTGATTTGCGGCTACGGCTGGTGCGGCAGGGGCATCGCGATGCGCGCGCGTGGCATGGGTGCCCGCGTGGTGGTGACAGAGGTGCAGCCGGTGCGCGCCCTGGAAGCGGTGATGGAAGGCTACGAGGTCATGCCGCTGCTGGAGGCCTCCAAGGTGGGCGACATCTTCATCACCGTGACGGGCGACCTGAACGTGATCGACCGCAAGCACATGGAAGTGATGAAGAGCGGAGCGATCCTGTGCAACAGCGGCCACTTCAACGACGAGATCAACATCCCGGCCCTGGTGGACCTCGCCGGGGGCAAGCGCGGCAGGATCGTGCGCGACTTTGTTGAGGAGTTCGAACTCGGAGATGGCCGCAAGCTGTACTTGCTGGCCGATGGCCGCCTGGTCAACCTCGCTGCCGCGGAGGGCCACCCGGCGTCCGTGATGGACATGAGCTTCGCCAACCAGGCCCTGGCCGCCGAGTACATGGTCAAGAACGGCCCCAGCCTGGAGCCGAAGGTCTATGTCATCCCGCAGGAGCTGGACCACGAAATCGCCATGCTCAAGCTAATATCTCTGGGCGTGCGCATAGACGAACTGACCGAGGAGCAGAAGAAGTATCTCGCCTCGTGGGAAAGCGGAACATAAGAGGAATTTGGAAATTAGGATTTCGGATTGCGAATTTGCTGGATATCTAGTAAATCCGAAACTTGCCCTAGAGCGAAGCGAAGGGTTCGCAATCCGAAATTCCAAATGGAGGATATTATGGCAAAGAATGAGGGCGGTCACGCCTCAACATTTATGTCGTCGCCGCAGTTGTTTCTGACGTCGGAGTCGGTGACGGAGGGGCACCCGGACAAGCTGTGCGACCAGATTTCGGACGCGGTGCTTGACGCTATATTGGCACAGGACCCCAACGCTCGCGTGGCCTGCGAGACGGCCACCACTACTGGCCTCATCGTCGTGATGGGCGAGATTACTACCACCGCCTGGGTGGACGTGCAGAAGATCGCCCGCGATACGATTACGCAGGCCGGTTATACGCGTGCCAAGTACGGCTTTGATGCCGATACGTGCGCGGTAATCGTGTCTATCCACGAGCAGTCGCAAGACATCGCTATGGGTGTGAACGAGGCGCTGGAGTCCAAGCAGGGCGAGATGAGCGAGGACGACCGGATAGAGTCAATTGGCGCTGGCGACCAGGGCATGATGATCGGCTTCGCCGCCAACGAGACCGAGGAGCTGATGCCCCTCACCATCTCGTTGGCCCACAAGCTGACCAAGCGCCTGGCCCAGGTCCGCAAGACCCGCACCCTCTCGTGGCTGCGCCCGGACGGTAAGGCCCAGGTCACGGTGGAGTACCGCTACGGCAAGCCCGTGCGTGTGGACGCTGTGGTCGTGTCGGCCCAGCACGAGCCCGACCTGACGCACGAGGAGATAGAGGACGCTATCAAGCGCGAGGTCATCTTCAAGGTCATCCCGCACGACCTGTTGGACGAGAATACCCGCTACTTCGTGAACCCCACCGGCAACTTCGAGATCGGCGGGCCGAAGGGTGATGCCGGTCTGACTGGCCGCAAGATCATCGTGGACACGTATGGCGGCATTGCGCGGCACGGCGGTGGGGCCTTCTCCGGCAAAGACCCGACGAAGGTGGACCGCTCGGCTGCCTACGCCGCCCGCTACGTAGCCAAGAACATCGTGGCCGCCGGTATAGCCGACCGCTTCGAGATACAGCTTTCTTACGCGATTGGTGTGGCCCGGCCCATCTCCATCGCGGTGGAGACCTTCGGTACGGGGCGCATCGCGGACGAGCGCATCGTGGAACTTATCAACAAGCACTTCGACCTGCGTCCCGGCGCTATCATCCGCGACCTGAACCTGCGCCAGCCGATTTACAAGGCGACCGCAGCTTACGGCCACTTCGGCAGGCACGACATCAGCGCGCCGTGGGAGGAGACCGACAAGGCCGACCTCCTGCGCGAGGAGGCCGGGTTGGAGCAGGCTGTGTTGAGTGGCAAGGACGGCCAGGGCAAGCACGACTCGAACGGCCACCATGCCGAATCTGACAGCAAGGTCGCCAGCAGCACCCAGCGCTAGATAGTGGAAGTTACGAACGCACCCGCCGCCCCGGTCCGCGCCTTAGTGACCGGGGCGGGCGGATTCGTGGGCAGGCACCTGCTCGCCCACCTGCTCGACAGCACGGACTGGCACGTCTACTGTTCTACCCGCGCGCAGGTTCGGGAGGCACAGCTCAGCGAGCGCATGAGCATGCTGCCCTGCGACCTGCTGGACCCTGAACGCACGCGCCAAATGGTTGAGCAGGTAGTCCCCGGCTTCGTCTTCCATCTTGCGGCCCAGAGCAACGTCCAGCAAGCCTTCAAGGACCCCGAGGGTACCTTCACCAGCAACGTGGTGGGCCAATTGAACCTGCTCAACGCGCTGCGAACAGTCGCGCCTAAGGCCCGCATACTCGTGGCCTGCTCGTCGGAGCAGTACGGGCTTGTCAGGCCGGAAGACACTCCTATTGACGAAGATGTGCCTTTCCGCCCAAACAACCCTTATGCGGTCAGCAAGATCGCCCAGGACGCGTTGGCTTTGCAGCACTTCCTTAGCTGGGGGCAGCAGACGATTCGCGTCCGGGCTTTCAACCACATAGGACCGGGCCAGAGCGAGCATTTTGTCGCCTCGGCCTTCGCACGGCAAGTCGCCCGGATTGAGGTGGGGTTGCAGGAGCCGGTGCTACAGGTAGGCAACCTGGAGGCGGAGCGGGACTTCACCGACGTGCGCGATATGGTGAAGGCGTACCTGCTGGCGATCACAAAGGGCGAGCCGGGCGAGGTGTATAATATAGGCTCCGGCACCGCGCATACCATACAATCGCTGCTCGACGCATTCCTTTCAGCCAGCAAAGTGCCCATTGAGGTGCGCCATGACCCCACTCGCATGCGCCCTTCCGACATCCCGGTGCTCGTGTGCGATGCCTCACGCTTCCGCGAGCGCACCGGCTGGGCACCGGAGATACCGTTCGAGCAGACTCTGCTGGACATTTTAGACTATTGGAGGGGGAGAGTTAGAGCTGAAACGTGAAACGTGATGCGGCAGTGGAGACTCGGTCCGTGAGTGCTATTCAGTTGATATTGCAGGACCAAAGTGGCCCCTGTCATCCTGAGCGTAGCGAAGGATCAGCAGCCCATGCTTGACTCTCGGTATGCAGGCATCAATGGTCCTCTCGCCGCCATCATCCCCGATGTTGAGGACTCTCGCTTACCTACCTGATCCTTCACTGCGTTCAGGATGACAGGGGCGAATAGGGTAGCCACACAAGAAACATAGTTGTATTCACGTACTCTATTGAGCAAGCCGCATCACGTTTTACGTTTCACGTTTCAGAATCAACCATGAAAGCTATCATCCTAGTAGGCGGCCAGGGCACCCGGTTGCGGCCTCTCACCAATAGCACGCCAAAGCCGCTGCTGCCGTTGTTGAACAGGCCCTTCCTGGACCATGTGCTGTTCCTGCTCAAGACGCACGGCATCACCGACATCGTCCTGGCCGTGGGCTATCGGTCGGAGAGTTTCGAACCTGCTTATGGTGATGGCTCGCACCTGGGGGTGAAACTTACCTATGTGAAGGAAGACAAGCCCCTCGACACGGGCTGGGCTATAAAGAACGTCGAGCAGCACCTTAACCGGGGCGAGACGTTCCTGGTGTTCAACGGCGACGTGCTCACCGACCTCGACCTCACCGATATGATCAAATTTCACCGCGAGAATAGCTCCGTGTGCACGATCTCGCTCACGCCGGTGGAGGATGTTAGTTCTTACGGCGTAGTGGAGGTGGACGAGGGTGGGCGCGTGCAACGCTTCCTGGAAAAGCCGAAGCCCGGCACCACCGACTCCAGGTGGATCAACGCGGGCACTTACGTCATGGAGACGGACGTGCTGGACTACATCTCTGAGCCGCGCTTCCTGGACGAGATACCCGCGGGGCGGCCGTACTCGGTCGAATATGGCCTTTTCCCTCAGTTGCTACAGGAAGGCAGACCCGTGTACGGCTATCGCACCGGGGCGTACTGGCTCGACATGGGCACGCCGGAGCGCTACTTGCAGGCGCAGAACGACCTGCTAATCGGGAGGCTCAAGTCTTCGCTGGAGCCGGAAGGGGAGCAGGTGCAGGACGGCGTCTGGGCGGGCGAAGGTACCTTCATCGACAAGGGCGCGCGGGTCACAGGCCCTGTCGTCCTGGGCAAGGGGTGCAAGCTGAGGGCTAACTCGGTGGTCACCGGGCCCGCATCACTCGGTGATGGCTGCCACGTGGGCGAAGAGGCGCAGGTGCAAAATGTGATCGCGTTCAGCAACGTTACATTCGGCGCGGTGAGCAAGGCGAGCGATTCTTTGTTCGGCCACAATGCGACAATCGGCGCGGAGTGCGACATCTCCGGCATGACCATCGTGGGCGACAACGCAACCATAGGCGCTACCAACCGTCTATCCGGTGATCGAGTAGAAATCGGCGCGGAGGTGCCCGCCCCTAGGCATGAGTGATTGCATATTCTGTGACATTGTCGCAGGCAATCAGCCCGCCAGCCTGGTCTACGAAGACGCGGTGGCGGTTGCCTTCATGGACATCCAGCCGGTAAACACCGGCCATGTGCTGGTGATACCAAGGGAGCATTTCGCTTTTCTGTCGGACATGGACGAGGAAACGGGCGCGCACCTATTCAAGGTAGCTATGCGGGTGCAGGAGGCAATCAGGCGGTCGGGCGTGCGGTGCGAAGGCATCAACCTCTTCCTCGCGGACGGCGAAGCAGCGTTCCAGGAGGTCTTCCACGTCCACCTGCACGTCTTCCCGCGCTACAAGGGCGACGGCTTCAAGCTCGAAGAAGATTCGAGCCATGACCCGGCACGCGTAGAATTGGACGAGGTAGCGGGAAGGATTAGGGAGACGATGAACGATAGACGATGGTAAGAGTAGTTAGCGAACCTAACATC
>JAXDKH010000453.1:0-10063 GCA_034667185.1 Chloroflexia bacterium
CGGCACTGAGCACCTGGTCGAGGGCACCGTGGAGGGTCGCATAGCGCACGAGCTGAGGGGCTCCGGCGGCTTCGGCTACGACCCCCTCTTCGAGCTACCCGGCGGCACGCGCATGGCCGAACTCACACCCGATGAAAAGAACGAGATCAGCCACAGGGGCGTGGCAGGCAAGAAAGCATTGGAGGTGTTGAGGAGTAGAATGGCACCCGGTGGTTGATTAGGATAAACAAATCACCTATCAACCTCACCAGCCGACGCCCGGTGGTGCTGGTAAATTTCCTACTCTTCATTACCGCCCGGTACCACCTTACTGCTCCCGCTGAAACAGTTGCTGCACCGACTGCATAGGCACCGACAGCATCAAACGTCCCCGCGCCCTGGCCTTCGACACGACCTGCCGTGCGGTATTGCGCCGTTCGCGGGCGGGCCTTTCGATGCCAAGCCCGGCCAGCAGCGAGCAGAGCGCCAGCGCACCCGACAGCATGAACAGGGGCGTATAACCCAGCATCTCCAGCAGCAGGCCGCCCAGCGGCAGAGTGAAGCTCGCGACCCCCGCGAGCGTGTTGAGGAAGCCGAAGTAGACCGGGCGCTCGGCGGGCGGGGCGATAGACAGCAGCACCACGTCGTTGAACATCACGGCTGCAGAAGTCGCCACGCTGCCCGCGATGAATATAGGGGCGACGATGTAAGCATGCCAACCGGCGGGCACGATCCCAGCCACTATGCCTACTATGACCGCGGTCACCGGGACGGCCATCTGCAGGCTAGCCGTTATCAGGACCAGCTTGCGACGGGGTGCTTTGTTGGCGAGGGGCACCCATAACAAGCCCATTGCCAACGGTATAGCGGTCTGCATGGTCAGGTAGAGCGCCAGGATGCCCACCGGCACCTGTAGCTCTTTGGCGGCGTACACCAGGTAGAACGGCCCTGCGATACCGGCGAAAGTCGCCAGCAACCGCACGGTTGCCAGCAGGCGGTAGTCGCGGTTGGTCTGGAGGGCCGTCGCACCGTGCCGGAAGATGGAGCCGGTGCCGGGATTGGCTACGTGTGCCTGCTCCAGGTCGGGCTCGCGCACGAGCGACCAGAGGCCGAACACGACCGCGCCCGCTACCGTTGCCACCGTGAGCATCATCGCGAAGTTGTACGGGAACACCAGCCCCAACTGCTCCGACATCACCGCGCCCGCCACGGCTGAGGTCACCATGCCGAGTATCGCGCTGCCGAACTGCCGGAAGCCGAAGAAAGTTCCCTTCCGGTGGGGCGGCACGATCTTCGCCACCACTTCCATAAAGGGTAAGCCCGATACGCCTGAGCTGAACATGTACAGCATAAAGCTGGCAAACAGGGAGACCAACGCCATGTCGCGGCCCAGCGGTATGAGCCAGGCCGATGCCGCCATGCCCGCCATGCCCATCACGCGGAAGACCGACGCCCCCGTGTACCAGGGCATGACGCGCTTCTTGCCGCGCAATTTGCCCGCCACAATCAACTGGGGCAGCAGGCCGCCGCAGCTTGCGATTGTGGGCAGCAACCCCACAAGGAAGGCGGGCGCGTCCAGCCGCGTAAGGAAGAGGGTCAGTACGAAGATGCCCGAAAGAGGGTCGAGGATACCGGCAAGGACGCCGTTCACAACACCAATCTTGAAGTTGCGTCTGCCTTGCTCGGCTATTCTAATCGCGGTGTCAGGGTCAACCCGCGTCGTGCGAGCAGTGATGGCTCGCTTCAACGATAACATGATTTGCCGCCCACACATCCAGCGCGACATTAGCATCGCGTCTAAGTGAAAGTAATAGAGAAATAAGGTGCGAAACGGTGCAACGTCAGGGCTACCGCGCCCTTGCTGCCCGGCGTCCTGCGCTGGATGCGGGAGGGTTATAGAGGACCGATTGCTTAAATTATAACAAACGCGAGGGGAATTTGGTTGCGCCTTTTGGAGTATTCAAGCCCTACTTTTCGGCCAGGACCCCTCCACCTGAACCTTTTCCAGCCGCCGTGGATACTAGCTGTGAAGGTCCAGGTGGCGGCCCAACACCCACGGTAAAGGACGCAGATGAGAGAAGCAGAGGCGATTGCCCGGCTGAAACGCGGCGACATAGGCGGCCTGGAAGGCCTCGTGCGCCTCTACCAGGTGCAGGCGGTGCGCGCGGCCTACCTGGTCACCCGCGATCTCGCCTCGGCTGAGGATGTCGTCCAGTCCGCCTTCCTGCGAGCCTACGAGCGTATAGGCCAGTACGACACCGGCCGCCCATTCGGTCCCTGGTTCCTGCGCAGCGTCATCAACGACGCGATCAAGGTGAGCACCAGGGGCAGGCATGTCTCACTGGACGAGCTAGCACCCCTGGAAGGCTCCTTGCTCAAGAGCTACTCAGAGCAACTGGACCTCAGCAGCCTGGCCGTCGCGTCCGAGACCAATGATGCTATCTGGGAGGCATTGGGCAAGCTGCCGCCTCAGCAGCGCGCGGTGCTGGTCCTCCGCTACTACCTGGACCTGGGGGAGGCCGAGATGTCGGCCAGACTGGACGTACCGGCAGGGACCGTCAAGTCGCGCCTGCACGCCGCCCGCAAACACCTCCGGACGTTACTGCCATCGTGGCTGGCTCCCTCCTCAGGAGAGGAAAACGACACCAAACCCATGAGCTACCTGTGACACATGCCGGCAGCGGCTATTATCGGTACGGGAAAGCGAGCAAATAGATGAAAGAACGTAGCATAGAAGAACAAGTGACAGATACGCTACACGAACGAGCCTCCAGAGACGTAGCATACGACCTGGACCTTTGGCCCCGCATAAGCAGCCGGGCTGTGAAGCGAGTTGGCACATATTGGGGCATTTCTCGGCTGCCGTTCCGGCGTCCGAGCCTCGTTGTGGCGGCTTACCTGGCCGTGCTCGTGGTCGCCGTGGTTGTAACTTTCAGCCTGGCCCCTACCCTCAAATCAGGCATGCAGCCAGACGTTACGACTCCGGTTCAACAAAGCTCCACTGAGGTGGCAGTCGGAGGCACGCAGCAACCTGAGATAACGCCTCTGCCTTCCCTCACACCCGATGCCACTGCCACCCAGTACGCCGCAGACTATGCCACTTCGAGGGAGCCCTATGCTTACCTGGACAGAAGCAAGTATGGAAAGTACATCGGCATCAGCCAGGGCAGTGGGGGCTATACGGTCACGGTGAACTGGGCGTATGCGGACGGCAATCTCATGCTGGTTGACTTCGACCTGGCGGGGCCACTGCCGGATGCCCTATCAGGCAGGCACCTCACGCCACAAGTTGTCGCGCTATCGGTGCGAAATGGGCCGGACCTTACAACCCCGGAGACTCGCCTCAGCAGCAAAGCGGGAGTAAACAAGATTCACTATCTGTTGGAGAGAGATGTTGCAAACAAACTGGACAAATATGGCAACCAGGAACTAGAATTCGACCTTACTATTGCCCTCAATGCTTTTGAGACTGGGCCGAAGTCTGTCGCCACCCCAACCGACAGCGTTGCAACCTGGACCGCAGGCAGCCAGAACACGGAGCGTGTCAAAGAGCCTAACATCGCGGGCCCCTTCAACTTCAGTCTGCGCGTACCATTCATCCCAGCGCGTATCGCCCGGCTGCTCCAGAACGTCATAGTCCGTAACTTCGACGTGTCGCTGCAACAGTTCAGGGTAAGCCCCGCGCAGGTAAGAAGCTTCGTAGAGGTCAAGTCGCTGGGCCAGGCCGTGACCCCAGCCGACTGGGAGATAAGCGCGGGCGCCCAGGTCAACAACTGGGACGCGCTCAAGTTCAGGACCGGCAAGCCCTCGTACGGCCAGATGCTGACAAGCAACCTGGGCACGCACACAATCTACGACAACGTTTACGATGAACAGGGCGAATGGACCTTCACAGTAAGGAGGTTGCTGAACAACCAGACCGGGGAAGTGATAGAGGGGCCTTGGATCTTCAAATTCCAGGTGCTGCCGGCAACTCCCGGCGCGGACCAATGGAAGCTGGTGGAGCAAAGCCCCATACCTTCCAAGTGAGCAACGCGCTGCTAAGGCCGCATATAAGCCTCAGCGACGAACTTGGACACCTGCCCGCGTGTGGCGTTACCGGACGGCCTGAAGTAAGGGCGTGCCTTATCGTCGCAGGGCTCTCCTGGCCCACCGCAAGCGTACCCAGCCACTATGCCCTGAGCGTACACCGCCTCGACGTAACCATAGAAAAGGCTGCCAGAAGGCACATCCGCGAAGGAGGGGCCGCCTCCTATGGGGCTGCTGTACTCCCTGGCGAGAGCAATTACTTTGCTAAGTTGCCCCCTGGTGATGTTGTGCCCTGGATGAAAATAGGGCCTGCCGGTACTATCGCAAGGTTCTCCAGGTCCGCCGCACCCATAGCCTGATATGATACCCCGGCTGGCCCCGGTCTCGATGTAAGTGTAGAAGGCGCTGTCCTCCGGCACATCGGCAAAGCTGGGTGTTTGCGGCCTCACCTCTTCCCAGCCCGCCGCTTTGACGAGCATTTTGAGCAACTGCCCGCGCGTCACCGCCACGCCGGGCCGGAAGTAGCTGCCAGGGCAAGGCTCTTCAGGCCCGCCGCACCCATAACCACTTACGTAGGCATGGCACGCCATCCATTCTATGTGGCTGTAAAATGCGTTTCCCGGCGGCACGTCGGTGAACGTTGTCGTGCAGGTCGCGGGGGTGGGTGTAGATGTGGGCGTTAGAGAGTTGATAAGCACCAGCCGCCCGGTGTGAGCACTTACATCTACCTCCACGTAGCCGTTGGTAAAGAGTCGCTTCCACATGCCCAGCCCCAACTCCACGCGCGGTCCAAGAGGCGCACCCAGGGCACGGGCCGTGTCATATTCGGGGAAAAGCCACAAGCTTCCATAGTACGTGTCGAAACGCGAATAGCGGAAGAAGGCCCGGTCCGGCTGGGCCACCAGCATGTAGCTCGCGAGCGTGAAATTCATGCGGGCCGTATCGGTCATGCTCCCCTGCCCCACCATCACCAGCCCCTTACCCGCGCCCAGCCACTGCTCTGCTCGCGCCACCTGGCTGCGCCACTCCTCCGGGTCACGCCAGCCGTAGAGCCAATTTACTCCGAAACTCTCGTCCATAGCTCCGTCAAGGTACGGTGCGTACGAGTCCCAGGAGGTAACGGCCAACCCTCCACCCACTATGTTAGCCCACAAGGGGAACTGCCCCAGGCTGGCACGCAGGCCCGACAGCCAGCCCTGCATAGCCGTCTGCCAGGCAGCCTGGGTGGCATATTCCGCTACCATGCCGTCGCTGTTCATGCCGTCGTTATAGGCGCGGTCCAGGTCCAAGTCGAGGTTGTCGAGCCAGATGCCGTCGTAGCCCCACTCGTCACGTATCTGCTGCGCACGGGCGTAGGAAAACGCTCGCCAGCCCGCGCTCGCCGGGTCCATGAGGTAGGTGTAGCGGGCCGTACCGAAGTAATCTATTACGACGCGCTGCCCCGCGCCGTTGTGCAGGAACCACGACTCGTTGGGGTGTATGTACAGGCAGAAGTCGCCCGCGTTCCAGGCAAAGTTGTTGTCGTAGGGTACGTAGCCCGCAGCGCAAGACGCGGTCGAGTCCATGTAAGGCCCCGGACCCTCCACTGCCTGGGAACTGACATATGTGTAGATGGGAAGGGTGTAGCCGGCGGACCGCAACTGCTCGCGAAAGAGCGCGTCGCTGGGGCCCGTCAGGTGGACATAGCGGTGTTCGCTTGCGATTACCTGGGCGGAGGAACCGTCTTCAGGCGGCTTGTGGAACCACGCCAGCCCAAAAACGGAGCCGGTGGCCGGGTTCGGCGCAGAAACGACCTTAGCAGCCGCCACGAAAGAGGGCACCAGAGCGAACGCCACGGCACAGGCTGACAACAACGCCCCTAGCGAGATTAACGGCTTAGAGAGGCGTTTGCGAGTGTTGTTGGGCGAAGGCAGCATTGGCGTTAGTCTTGCACGAAGGAATCGATGAGCTTGCGGGCGATACTCAACTTCGGCGGTATGTGGGGCATGTTGTCCCGTGTGAACCAGGCCGCATCAGCAATCTCCCGTGCTTCCAGCGTAATCTCGCCGTGTGCGTACTCGCAGGTGAAGCCGATCATCAGCGAGTGTGGGAAGGGCCAGGGCTGGCTGCCGAAGTAGCGGATGTCCTTCACCGCCACACCCACTTCCTCGCCCACCTCCCGCACGACCGCTTCCTCCAGCGACTCACCCGGCTCCACGAAGCCCGCGATTGTGCTGTAGAACTTCGATGGGAAGTTGTGGGCCCGTGCCAGCAACACCTCGTCGCCTCGCCTGATGAGCACGATGATAGCGGGCGTCACGCGTGGGTAGCTGGTCAGGCTGCACTCGGGGCAGCGCTTGGCCCGTTCGCTCGCCAGTTGCTCCATCGCCGTGCCACAGTGCCCACAGTACAGGTGCGTGCGGTCCCACTCGACAATCTGGAAGGACCGTCCCGCAATTGAGTAAAGCAGGTCGTCCAGTCGGCCATACAGCCCCCTCAGCCCCTGCAAGGACGTACCTTCCGGCGGCACCATATCAGGCGCAAGCTCGGCGGCGTAACACTCCTGCCCGTCAAGGCTGCCCAGGTATTGGCGGCGCACCGGGTCCAGCCCCAGTTCGGCCATACTCGCCAGCAGGGGCACTGTCGCTGTACCATCATCGTCGCGCACGAGCAACTTGCCGCCGGAGAAGGCAAACCACAGGCACGTGGAGGAAGCCTCTCCTGGAGGAGAAACGCCGGGTAAAAACCGGGGGTGGGGCTCCATAGCTAGGAGGCGGGCACTCGCAGGCGGACTGTGGTGCCGTTGCCGGGCGCGCTATGTATGTCCAGGCTGCCGCCCAGCCTCAGCGCCCTCTCTCGCATCGATTGAAGGCCAAGGTGGCCGGGGAACTGGCCGCTTGCGTCGAAGCCCAGCCCGTCGTCCACAACCAGGAGGGTGACGTGACCCTCGCCCCGGGCCAGCCCAAAGGTGAGGGTGCTCGCGTTGGCGTGCTTGATGGTGTTGTGCGAGGCCTCCTGCGCGACCCGGTAGAGCACTTCCTTGGTCTCGATGGGTAGCTCCGGCTCCGCGCAAAGCTCGGTCAGCACCTGTATGCCGTGCCGGGCACGAAGAGCCGCCGCCTGCTTGGTAAGCGCGGCCACCAGGCCCTCAGTTGCCAGCGACTCGGGCCGCAACTCGAATATGAGGGCGCGCATCTCGGCCATGGCAGCCTGGGCCACGGTCGAGATGTGCCCTATCGTTTCCTTGAGGCGTGCCTGGTCGCCCCGGTCCATCAGGGCTTCGGTGGTGCGGGCGTGAAGCGAGATGCTGAATATCGCCTGCGATACCGAGTCGTGTAGCTCGCGGGCCAGGCGCTGGCGCTCCTCCAATGCAGCCTTGCCCTGCACCTCAGAGAATAGCCGCGCGTTCTCCACCGCCACCGCCGCCTGGTCCGCTATCGCAGTGAGGAAGTCGATCTCGTCCTCTACCGACTCCGCGTCCTCACGGCAGAAGCTGCATAACACGCCCAACGGCTTCCCGCGGTAGTTAAGGGGCACCCCGATGATAGTATCCCAGGCGATCTCCCGCATGTACGGGTGGAGCGCGGCCATCTCCGGCGTCCCAAGCACCCATTCACGAACGTTGCGCCGCACAACGGGCCCCTGCACGCGCAGAGCCTTATGAGAGACCGGCTCTACATCCGGGACGTTTCGCCGCGACTCCTGGTTGGCGGCAGCGTAACCGTCCGGCAAGCCATACGCACCGGCATATACGGTATCGCCCGTCTGCTCGTCCAACAGCAGCACGGCGGACGCCTCGGCCCCGGTGGCCTGCACCACGTTGCGGGCCAGGTCGTTGAGGACCGCCTCCAATGAGCCTTCAAAGGCCACGCTCGAAGCTATCTGCGCCATCGCAGTGGTCCGCCGGACCGCCTCCTGCGCCTCTTCGTACAAGTTGGCGTTCTCGATAGCTATCGCCGCCTGATTTGCCATGGCCATAGCCATACGGGCATCGTGCTGGGTGTAGCGGCCCGGCTCGTTGTAGGCCATGCTCAAGACGCCTATAGGCCGGTCCTTTACCATCAGCGGCACGCCCATCCATGAGCGCACGTAGCTGTAGTAAGTGCGTGCGGTATCCCCGGCGGCTTGTTGGAAAGCGACTGCAAGGGGCTCGTCACCCATGAGGTCGGCTACGATAACCGGCTCGGCGCGCTTGATGACTTCCATATAGTGCCCTGCGTCCCTAAGCGGGGCGGGTATCTGCCGGAGCACTTCAAGCGGTATGGGGCCGCGATAGTCGATGCCCTGGAACCTCTCGCCACCCTCGTACCTGAAGAAGGTAGCGCTCGTGTAGTCCACCAGCGTCTTTAGCTGGTCGAGCATGAGGCCGATGAGAGGCTTCAATTGCAGCGTGGAGAGCACGCACTGCGACACTTCGAGCAGAGTAGCAAGTTCACGCGTGCGGTCCTCCACACGATGCTCCAGCGTCTGGTACGCGACCACCTGCTCCTCGAGGTCGCGCCTGCGCTGCAACGTGTAGCCTATGGTGCGGTCCAGCAGGTCGGACGTGATGCGCGCCTTCACCAGGTAGTCGTCCGCGCCCCGGTGCAAGGCCTCCACCGCAGTCACGTCATCGTCGCTGTCCGCAAGGGCAATGATTACCGCCGCACCGCAGTTCTCCTGTATAGCCTGGCAGATTTCGGGCGGAGAGGCATGGGGCAGGTCAAGGTCGAGCAGGATGGTGTGGAACTGCTCGGCACGCAGCCACGTAATCGCCTGGCTCAACCCTGTGGCATGAGTCACGTCCGCCTGCACCCGCAAAGTGCCCGCCAGGTGCCCCAGCACCATGTTGGCCTGCGCGGGGTCGGCCTCTACCAGCAACAACTTTATGGGTTGTTTAGCGATGCTGCGAGTGGGCTGCACTTGCAGGTCGGGACTTGTTGTAGGGGTAACTTTCATCTACTGTTTTCAGGTAGCTAATCGCAACAATACCGGTAGAGCGTGTAGCACAAGCGCCCTGCCTCACTTATGGTAAGGTCGAACAGAGCGCCACAACAGGATAGCCGCCCCGTGTATAGCGTAAGCTACAGGACACCGAGAGTGCAACAAAGCAGCGTTTCACACTGAGTGGTCACATCGTATCAGATTTTGGGCCCGTGCGCAAACCCCCTGGCCGGAATCTTGCAGTTAAGTGGCACAGAGTAGCAGAACGGGGATGTGCATAACCGCCTCCGTTACGGCACCCTACATCTAGAATCGCGCCATGTTAGATACCGCACCCCTCAGCGCGCTGGATGCCGTCCCGGAGGTTCCCCGCCCCACACCGGGGGAGGACGAAGCGATGCCGTTTGATGACCAGGTGACTGAGCGCAGGCTGACCAAGCTACGGCTTTCCGGGCCGGAATTGAGCCATTCGCGGGCCAACAACGTTGACGCTGCCAGGCGGCTGGCGGACAACGATCCTTACGTGACGTTCGGTATTCGCCTGGTGATAGACTACGTGCAGTTGAACCAGGTGGACCCGCAGGAAGCCCTCAGCATGATCGCGGGCATCACCAAGTGCTCGCAGGACGTCAACTACACCGAAGGCCGGGGCTACATCTCCCCCTCCTCTACCATCAAGGGCCTCAAGGCGATGTCGGCGGCCATCCGGCGCGTGTGCCGCAACCACGGCTATGTGACCTTCGCCACGGGTCACCCAGGCTCGATGATCGAGTGCTACACCGAGCTTGCCGAATTGGTGCGCGAGCTTGGCGGCCACGTGCTGGACCTCGCCAAAGGGCAGACCGTCTTCCAGGGCGAGGACCGAGACCATATCCACGTGGCCGACTCGGTGAACAGCATCGCTATCCTCTCCGACACCTGCGCGGCTCTCCACTCCCACGACTCCCGCGCCATGCAGCTCATGCTGGACGACGCAAAGAGGCTGCCCGACCTGGTGATAGCCGACCACGGCTTTGCGGGCGAGGCTATCAACCGCGGCATCCCCACAGTCGCAGTGATGGACACCAACGACCCCGGCCTCGCCGTCGCCAAGAAGTTGGGGGCCGACGTGATAATCGTGCCCATGAACGACAACCGCCCCAACGTAGTGACT
>JAXDKH010000454.1:0-4570 GCA_034667185.1 Chloroflexia bacterium
CATCAAGGCGATGCTGGCCGGCGCGGAGGCCAACGTGGTCTACAGCATAGGTGAGAAGTTTGGCACTATAGCGGCTAAGATAGGCGATGTGACCGTAGAAATCACCACCTTCCGCAACCGCGAAGAAGCCGCCCCCGACGACCCGATTTCCGCCCTCCACACCGACCTGGCTCACCGCGACTTCACGATGAATGCCCTGGCCCGCGACCTGGCGACCGGCGAACTGCACGATCCCTACGGTGGCCAAGTTGACATAAAGCAACACCTCGTGACGGCGGTGGGCGACCCGGAGGAGCGCTTCGTCGAGGACCCACTGCGGATGTTGAGGGCCGTCCGCTTTGCCGCTACCTTCCACTTCTTCATCGAGCGCGAGACTGCGGAGGCCATTCGTCGCCTCGCGCACCTGCTACAGGACGTGTCCCGTGAGAGGGTAGGCGACGAGATGGACAGGTTGCTTATGCCCGACCCGCCGAGCGAGGGCATCAGCCTGCTGGACAGCCTGGGCTTGCTGGAGTACACGGTGCCCGAGTTGCTGGAGATGCACGAGATGGAGCGCGGGCCGCTTCACTACAAGGAAGTCTACCCTCACACCCTCAAGGTGGTGGACCGCACCGCGCCCGACCTCATCTTGCGCTGGGCGGCTCTCTTGCACGACATCGCCAAGCCCCAGACCTACGGCATCACGGATGGCGAGGTGCACTTCTTCGGGCATGAGAAACTGGGCGCGCAGATGGCCCGCCGCATCCTCACCCGCCTGCGCCGGTCGCACGAGGTTGTGGAACAGGTGGAACAGTTGGTGGCCGAGCACCTGCGCATCGGGCTGTACGACGAAAGTTGGTCCGATGGGGCCGTGCGCCGCTTCCTACGCGAAACCGCCGCTATCAACGAGCGCCTGTTCGCCCTCTCCCGAGCCGACATCACTTCGCAGCGCCCTTTCCGCGTAGCCGCCGCCCTGAGCCGCATAGATGCCCTCTACGAACGGTGCGAGCAGATCAAGGCGCAGGAAGAAGTAGAGAAAATCACCAGCCCTCTCGATGGCAACGAACTTATGCAGCTATTCGGTGGCAAGCCGGGCCGCTGGATAGGCGAGGTGAAGGACTACCTGCTGGGGCTTGTGCTCGATGGGGCGTTGGCGCAGGACGACAAAGAGGCTGCGGAGAGGCTGGCACGGGAGTACATGGCCGAGCACCCGGTCAGCTAGATGCTCTTAGGTAATACTCAGGCGTGAGAAATATTTGTAGGGGCAGGCCCCCGTGCCTGCCCCTACTCATTAATCTTGATTATCTGCCAGGTGTTGGGCTAGTGCGCGGGACACGTGACAGCAGTTGGTGGCTCCGGCCACGGTGCGGGCTCCGCGGGTGTAGGGCTCTCTGAATAGCGCAGGTGAGAGGGCGGGACCACTTCGCGTACGCCATCGGGCCGCGTCCAGGTCCACACGAGGCCCCTGGGGACGGTGCCCGTGCCGCTACCTGTGACCTGCAGGTCGAGTTGCACTTTGTGCCAACCCTCCGCGAGACTCGCCCTGCCGGAGGCTTCCTGCCCTCCTGGGTCCGCCACGCACACTCGGGTGACCACGTTACCGTCCACGGTAAGCTGAGCCAATCCCCCGGCCATCAATGTCATGCCATAGTCGCCACCTTCCGTGTAGACCTCGCCTTGCCAGCGTAGGAGGTTGTCGCCGGTGGAGGGCTGTGCTACATACAAAGGCTGAAATAGCTGCAAGGCCACTTCGGGTGGCAACAGGCCGGGCTGGTGGGCCTGGTAAGGCCTCATCACGGTCGAACCTACGAAGGGGTCCACGCGCCTGCTAGGTTCGGGGCTGTTTATCGCCAGGGCTAAACCAACGTTCGCGTCCTGCGGCCACAGGCGGGTGGTGGGAATTTCGGCGGGCCTTCCGTTGCCTTGTTGCAGCAGCACGCGAAGCCGGTTGGGGCCATCCAGTCGCGCCTGTATCGCAAAGGGTACCCACCCGGCCTGCAGCACCAGGGGCTTGCCCAGAACGTCCGGCTGGCCCATGACCCACGCATTGGCCCGACCGCCCTCCAGGCTCAAGCTGTACTGGCCGTCAGTGGGCGCGTAGAACACCCCCGTCCACGTGGCTGTGAGAGGGTATGATAGCTCCACCCTTGGCGGCAGCGTGCCCGGAGACGGTACTTTGCCCTCCCACGCATGGCCGCCCTCGCCCGCGAAGACCGCCTTGACGCCATGCTTCGAAATCTCGTCCGCCGACTTCACCCGCCAGATGGTGTAGACGGTATCCCCTTTAGGTGACTTCAGTTCCACCGTCTCGCCCTCAGGATAGTACTCCTTCACCACCGGCAGGAAATTAAGGAGAGGCCCGGGGAAAACGAAGTCCTGGTTGTGCTCTGGGTCACCCACAAGGGGCAGGCTGCGGGCGGGGTTCTGCAACTGCCCTGCGGTGAGGTGTGAGGCCATCATGCTGGCGTATTCATAGTCGAAACCGCCCCAGCAACAGCCGGTGAATCGCACCAGGGTATCGGTAGGAAGTTGCTCCATGTAGCGGCCCTGCACCGCACGAATGGACTCCTCGCTGCCTACTTGCGGCGGATACGTTACCAGGTAAGCATATGCATTGGCTCCCGCTGCCCAGAGGAGGCCCGCAGCTACGACGACCTGCCCGGCTCTCAACCACGAAGCGCGATTGATACGCCGCAGCGCCCCCAGCCAGATGCCGATGGGTAAAGCCAGTGCCACGTAGAAGGCAGCGAACGCGGGTGCCCAGTGTTGGAAGCTGGGGTTGGGGTTGGTAGGAGAGCTGATGATCGAGCTGACCCCAAGTATGCCGGCTGCCCACAACAGCACCAGGAACGAAGCGGGTTGCTTCCACCGCCACAGGAGCACGCCTACTCCCAGGAGCAGCAGCACCGCTTCCAGGGGTAACATGAAAGGCATCCAGTAAAACTTGTCGCGGGTGGGTATTGCGCTCAGGCTGAGGAAGTTCTGCGATATCTCGTGTGACAACACGTTCCAGATGTGCGCGATTTCCTCCCCAGAGGTGGGAATCTTCAGCGGGATGAGCAGGAACGACTCTCCCCGCCCTCCCCACATCTGCGGGTTGCGCAGCATATAGGCGAGCAGCGGCCCGAAGCCTACAAGGAAGCCGGCCAGCAAGAGAGCGAAGTGGCCCAGTCGCTCTCGCGCCGCGCGAAAGTGGAACACCAGCATGTAGAGCACGAAGGCTATGAGCACGTAAGGCAGCAGGCGAGTCGCGTAGTAAGTGTACATGCTCGTGCCCGCCGCAAGCCCTGCCCACACGAAGTCTCCCGGTCGCCTGGAACGCAGGCCCCTCAGCAGAAAGTAGAAGCAGATGGCCCACCAGAGGCTCGAACCGACGTTCGGTAGCGTGTTGCGGCTGAAGTGGACCATCACGGCTGAGATAGCCAGCATGAACGCAGCAACTCCCGCTGCCGTGCGCCCCCAGTTGAGGCGGACGATACCGTAGACTGGCAACACCAGCAGCGCACCGCACAGCGCGGGCCACACACGAGCCCCGCCCAGGTCCGCACCGAAGATGCGCATGAGCAGCCCTTCAGGGAAGAACCAGAGGCTCGGCATGCCGGTGCCCAGATAGACGGTGGTGAAGAGGGTGGTTGGCTGGTTGGTGTACAGGGAGATAGTCGGTGGGTTGGCGTAGAAGGCCATCGACTCTTTGAAGGTGGTGTACTCGTTGCCTTCCACCTGCCAGGGTATCTGTTCCAGCCAGATGAACCGCACCAACATGGCAAGGAAAAGTATGCTCACCAGTACCGCGATCTCTCGGGTGGTCCACTTTGGCCCCAGCGCCCCCTCACTCTCAGGCCCGTACCACCGGGCGCAGGAGGCAAGCAAAACGCCCATGCTCGCCAGCCACAACCAGCCTTGCAGCCCGAAGAACTGGCCCGGCTGCGCCCAGAATGCCTGGAAGGCAGCCCACAGCAAACCGAGCGACACCCCTATACCTGCGAAACGTAGTACGAGGTCGCGCCGCAGCGTAAGTGCGTTCCTTGCCTGCTCAAAGGGATAAGTGAGCATGGGAACATCACGCGTGCCACTCCACGCCACTGCCCCGAGGAGCATCGCCAGCAGGAGCACGATCATGCCTTGCCCTCGTTGCCCTTCCTGGAGAAGCAGCGCCTCACCGCCCGCACCCACCAGGAACGCTAACACACCGAGCCAGATTGACCTATGCTTCCACAGCGGTCGCACGCGTTCGGCGGCCTCATCTATGGTCTGCTCCGCACCGGCCTTTGAAGTGGTACCAGCCGAAGCTACCTGTGGCACCCACGCTTCGACCTTGCGATCTGCTCCATTAGCGTGAGGCTGAACAGGAGCTTCGTAATCATCTGGAGTATGGGGAACGGTAGTTACAGCCGAGGCAGCCGAATCGGATGCGGAGGCCTCAGAACTATTACTCAATGGCAACATTGACCCATTGGCTGAAATCCTCAGACCCATCCTTGAGAGTCGTGCCTGGGCTTGAGCCAGTTGCTGCTTCAGAGCCTGATTTTCGGCTCTCAGGTTGGCGAGTTCTTCTTCAGGGGTCATCTATCACCAGGACATTCGCCGGAAC
>JAXDKH010000455.1:0-10579 GCA_034667185.1 Chloroflexia bacterium
ACCGACATTCTGGATGTTTATCAACTCCTTGACTTCCGGGTGCGTAAAAATATGGTGGCTGCCACTTTGACGTGACAGGCGAAAGCCAAATGCTTCAACTAGAGTGACCATCTCTGTGAAGCGAAGGCTTCGAGGCCTGGAGATAGCTTTCTCCAATAGCTTGCGTTTACTCACTTCAGAGTATGCCTCAGGTAAAGTTGGTCGCCCATCATAGACTGGATGCTTCTTGTAACACTTGTTCGCGTATGTAAGGGCTGAGCCCAGCCTCAGTAACTACATCAACCGAGCAGCCGAGTAAATCCTCTAGGTCTTGTTTAATTGCGATGAGATCAAGCAGGCTATACCCAGGCTCAAGTTGTAATAGCAGGTCGAGGTCACTTCCTGGCCTGGCCTCTTGTAGGGCTACGGAGCCGAAGACCCGTACGCTGGTTGCGCCGTGGCTCCTGGCTATGCTCAATATCTCTTCGCGATTCTCTGTTATTAGCTCGTGGAGAGTCATGTGTGAACCCCTGGTCCTCCCGATGTGACCGATCGTGCAAGTTCGTCCAACACCCGCTGCAACTCTTCTGGCAGAGGGCTGTCGAACTCGTGCCACTCGCCTGTTGAGGGGATTGTAAAGCCTAATTTGGTGGCGTGCAAGAACTGGCGCGTGAGGCCCAGGCGGGCGGCGTCTTTGAGGGTGGACCTGCCGTAGGTGGGATCGCCGAGAATGGGGTGGCCAGTGGAGGACATGTGCACGCGAATCTGGTGGGTGCGGCCTGTTTCGAGTGTGCACCGGAGAAGGGTGTAGCTGCCGTAAGCCTGCTCGGTGGTGTAGTGGGTGCGGGCGGGGCGGCCTCCCTGCACCACGGCCATGCGCTGGCGGTTGTCGGGGTCGCGGGCTATGGGGGCCTCGATTACGGCTGCGGGTGGGTTGGGCTTGCCTCGGACGAGGGCCAGGTACTCCTTGCGCATGGTGCGGGCTGCCATCTGGCGGGACAGGGCTTCGTGGGCCGGGCGGCGCTTGGCGACTACCATGAGACCGCTTGTGTCCTTGTCGAGGCGGTGCACGATGCCGGGGCGGGCTTCGTCGCCCATATCTAGCTCCAGCTCGGGCACGTGCGCCAGGATAGCGTTTACCAGCGTGCCGCCGGAGTGCCCCGGCGAGGGGTGGACTACCATGCCGGCGGGCTTGTCTATCACCAACAGATCGGCGTCTTCGTAGACGATGCTGAGAGGGATGTTTTCGGCTTGCAAGGCGCTAGGTTCTGGGACCGCTAGCTCCACCAGGACGAGGTCGCCTGCCTTGAGCTTGTGCGCGGCTTTGGTGGCCGGTGAGCCGTTGATTGTGATATGGCCCCGCTCGATCAGGTTGGCGGCATAGGAGCGCGACACTTCGGGCATGCGGGCGGCTATGGCGCGGTCAAGACGCTCCCCGGTCTCGAATGATTCGACTTGCCACTGGAGGGAGGACATGGAGGAATTCGGGATTTCGAATTGCGAATTTCGGATTTGGAGGTTAGCGGACGCTCGTGGGTTGGCGGTCGTCGGTGGCTATGTATTTGTCGTCGGGGTGGGGGTTGGTTGTGCTTTCCTGATGGGCGGCTGTGGCGGGGTTAGTTGCTTGGTCTGACTTGCCGCTGAAGAGCATGGTGGCTACCAGGAGGATGACGCCTACCGATATGGCGCTGTCAGCTATGTTGAAGACGGGCCAGGTGTAGATGCTATCGCCTATTCGGACGCTGGGGCCGTAAACTTCGATGAAGTCCACTACAAAGCCCAATCGTACGCGGTCTATCAGGTTGCCGAGCGCGCCGCCGACTATGAGGCCCATCGACAGGACGGTCAGGCGGTTGCTGCTGCCCATGCGGGTGGCCGAGAAGATGATGGCACCCACGATGGCGATGGCCGCCACGCTGAGCACGCCCGTGCCGCCCTGGAAGATGCCGAAGGCCGCGCCCGTGTTGCGGGTGAAGCGCAGGCGTAAGAAGTCCTGGATCAGCACCTGGGAGGGCGTTCGCGATAAGTTATCGACTACCCACAGCTTGCTGAGTTGGTCCACCAGGACGACGAGGACGGCCGTGGCGACTACTATTATGATGGACTGGCGGTGAAATCTCATGCGTTGGGCTAGATTCTGCCCTGGTCGTCTAGCTGCTGGCAATCGATGCAGTAAATGGCCCAGGGGCGGGCGTCGAGCCGGGCAGGAGCGATCTCCTTGCCGCAGTTGGCGCAGGTGCCGTAGGTGCCTTCGTCGAGCCGAGCGAGGGCCTGGCGCACCCGGTCGAGCTGGCGCTCGGCGGTCATCTGGAGGCTGAGCATCATCTCCTGTTCGACCGTCTCGTTGGCGTCGTCGGATACATGGTTGGTGACGCCGCCGCGCTCCGGTACGAGTTCGTCGCCGCTTTCGGCTATCTGCTCGGTCTTCACGGCGATATCGTGCTCAAGCTGGGTCTGGAGCGAAAGCAGCTTCTCGCGCTGCGTGTTGAGGTCTATGGTAACAGGGTCGTCCTGCTCTTCCTGTAAATCGCGTACGTCGGCCATCGGCCTGCCTCCTGCATCATTGCTTGGGGTAATGGATGATTATAACACAAAGGACGATGGACGATGGACGCCGGTAGAAGAGACGAAACCGCCAAGGCGCCAAGGACGCCAAGAACCCGCCAAGAGGATTATTGTTCGGTACTAACCATCATCCATCGTCCATCGTCTCACCGACAGGGAGAGATGTCCAGGCCCAGGAGGCCCAAGAGGATTTCGTACTGGGTGCCTGTGTATTCGGGGTGGAACTCCAAGCGGGCACGCTCGGTGTATTGGACTGAGTAGGTCTTGCCGTCTATGCTGCTTTGTTCCAGGACAGGCTCGGTGACCGGGTAGCCGAGCCGGGTGAGGCCGCCGTTGCCCTGCCAGTACTTCAGGAAGGGGCCGCTGAGGCTGTGCTTGACCTGGGGGAAATAGAGGGTGTCGGGCCCAGGCTGGAGGTCGATGGCTTGCGGGAAGACGCGGTTGCCAAGCGCCTGGACGCCTAGCAGGCCCAGTAACATTTCGTTGGGGGTACCCGTGTATTCAGGGTGTAGCTCGAAGCGATTGCGCTCGAAGTACTGCACTTTGTAAGGCTTGCCGTCTGTGGGAGAGACTTCGGTGAATTCCTCGGTTAGCGGATAGCCGAAGATGGGCAGGCCGCCGTTCTTCTGCCAGTACTGGAGGAAAATGCCACCCAGGCTGTGTCGCGTCGCCTCGAAGTAGAGCTTGTTGGAGGATGACTTGAAGGATGCGATGGGCAGGCATGCGGCGGGCGGAACCGGCGTGGGCGTGGCGGTAGGTGGGGCGGGGGTAAAGGTGGGAGTAGGGGTGGAGGTTGGGGCTACGGTGCGGCGCGGGGTTGGCGTGTTGGTGGGTTCGGCGGGTTGGGTGGGTGTGCGGTCACCGTTGATGGCGGCCCAGATGCCGGGGTCTTCCTGGCCGAGCCGCCAGATGCCGAAGCCCGCCATGTTGTAGCGCGCAATGAGGTCCAGCTTGGCCTCGAAGCTGCGGCGGTCTTCGTACCAGGCTTCGCGGGTCTGGTAGGCGCGGGTGTAGCGGACGAATGGGGCGACTGCCTCTTGGTCGTAGCCGGAGACCGCGCCGGGGAGTTGGGTAATGGCCTCGGCCTGCTCGTGGGTCAGGTACTCGGCATGGCCTATCGATTTTCCTTGCGCGTTGGTAGGCCAGTCGTAGCCGTAGACGCCGACGCCCCATATGAGTTTGCTTGCGGGTATGCGGGCGAGGGCGTAGTCAGCCGTCTCGCGCAGCTTGTAGACCGGCGCTATTGGTCCAGGGTCGCCGCCCGCGAAGTGGTAGTCGTAGGCCATGATTACGATGTAGTCGGTGTACTCGGCCAGGGCTGCGTAGTCGTAGACGGCGGCCCAACCGCTGGTGATGTCCCTCGTCTTGGGCGCTACGGCCATCGCTACCAGCTTGCCCCTGGCGTGCAGCCTCTCGTAGAGCTTGCCCATGAAGGCGGTCAAGTACGGCTTGTCGGTGGGGTTGAGGCCCTCAAAGTCTACTGTGATGCCTTCGTAGTTGTTGTTCGTAACGATAGTATCGATCTGATTGACCAGGGCATCGCGCTTGAGGGTGTCGGTGAGTATGGGGCTGAAAGCGTTGTACTGGGCGGTGTTCTGGACCATGGGCAGGCTTTTGGCCCCCGCGCTGCGTATGATATTGGTAGCGCTTGTCTGGTCCTTGCCGTTGACGGTGCCGCTCATGTTGACGGTGTAGTAAAAGGGCGAGACGTAGTTGAGGTTCTGGACGTTCGCCTGGAGGGATACGAGTGAGTTGGGGTTGTAAGTGATATAGAAGGCCCAGCGCACGGCGGGCTGACCCTGGGCGGCCTCGGCGGGGCGGCTGCTGTTGAAGGCTACCGCCAGCATCAGGAGCGTGGACAGTACGCCACATGCTATGTAGATGTTGCGTGTATGAAGGCGCATCAGGTCCCAAAGAAAAGCGAGCTTGTCATAAAGTGTCGGGCCGATTATAGGCCGGGGTCATGTTGTTTGTCAAAATGAGGAAAAGTGCCGACGTGGTATGCGTGTCCCCTTGTGTAGAAGTAACGGATGTGTGGAACTGCGGTTGTACGGACAGCCCGTACATGCCATATCGGTCTCTGGTCGTATCTTTTGGGCATTTGTGTGCGAAACGGTTGACAAGGTTAGCTGCGAGGGCTAATATATAGCTACGCTAACTATTGTTGTCACTAAACGATAGCATTCGGCCAAGAAAGTGGGAGAGATGCAATGGCGCATAACAGGAGAATAATGGACGAGTTAGAGGCTGAGAGGGCGATGGAGCCTGCTCACGGTGGATTGCTGCAGGACACGGCGACGGAGCTGTTGTCGGTGCTGCCACGCATGATGAAGGTGGTCAAGCAGTCGGCCCGGCATACCGAGGAGATCGGTGTGTTGCGCGACCTGGGCGACTCGCAGGTGATGACGCTGTTTACCCTGATGCACACGGGCAGGCAGCTTACGAGCGAGCTGGCCCGGCGGTACCACGTTACTAACCCGACGATGACCCGCATTGTTGATGAACTGGTCAAGAAGGGGTTGGTGGAGCGGCAGCCGGATACGAAGGACCGGCGCTGCATCTTTTTGGAACTTACCGAGGACGGGAGAGAGCTTGCCTCGGTAGCGCAGGAGCACGGCCAGAAGGCGCTGGTGGAGTACCTGCGGCCGTTGAGCCGCGAAGAGCTGGCCGATGTATCAAGGGCTTTCGGCCACCTGCGCAGATTGCTGCCGGACGCGTGGCGCGACCCGGCGAGTTGTCCCATACCGCGTATCGAACAGGCACATTTAGAGGGCGAGCGCGGCCTGAACTAGGGAACCAGGATTAGCACACGGGTATTTTCAATTTCGGAGGATTCAGAGAAGTGAATAAAGATGAAACACAAAGGGTAGTGGTGAAGGGTAATCCGGGGGCCAACGGTGCGAGCGCCAACGGCTACCATGCAGCAGACGAGACCCCGCGCCTCCCCGCCAGGCAACTCGCAACCATCATGATCAGCGTGCTGCTGGGCCTGTTGCTTTCGGCATTGGACCAGACGATTGTCGGCCCGGCCATGCCCAGGATTATCGGTGACCTTCAAGGCTTTGAAGCATATTCGTGGGTGTTCACGGTCTACCTGCTGACATCTACTATTACGGTGCCCATTTTCGGCAAGCTGTCGGACATGTACGGGCGCAAGTGGTTCTATATCGGCGGTGTAGTGATCTTCCTGCTCGGCTCGGTACTTTCCGGGTTGAGCACCAACATGGCTATGTTGATTACGTTCCGGGGTATACAGGGTATCGGCGCGGGTATCATGATGGCTAACGCCTTCGCGATCATCGCCGACCTGATCCCGCCGGCGGAGCGGGGCAAGTGGCAGGGGGCATTCGGCGCGGTGTTCGGCCTCTCTTCGGTGATTGGCCCCACGATCGGAGGGTTTCTTACCGACAACCTGAACTGGCGCTGGGTGTTCTACGTGAACGTGCCGATAGGCGTGATCGCCATTGCGGCGCTGATGCTGCTCTTCCCGAACGACCGCAAGCTGCACCACGAACGCAGGTCCATCGACTGGCTGGGCGCGGGCACCCTGGTGGCTGGATTGACCCCGCTGTTGCTGGCACTTTCGCTGACCGGGACCAGTACAAAGGTCGATCTGCCCGGTGTGGGCCTCATAACGGATTGGCGCTGGGACTCGCCCGGCATAATCACCCTCTTCGCACTGTCGGCGCTGTTCCTGGTGGCTTTCGTGTTTGTGCAGAGGCGGGCCAAGGAGCCGATTATCCCTCTGGACCTGTTCAAGCACAACATCTTCACGGTGTCGGTTATCACAGTGTTCCTGACCGGCGTGGGCATGTTCGGCGCGATACTCTACATCCCGTTGTTCATACAGGCGATACAGGGCGACTCCGCGACCAACAGCGGTAACAGTGTGACGCCCATGACGCTGGCGATCGTGGTGTCCAGCATCGTAACGGGCCAGATTATCTCGCGCACGGGTAAGTACCGGATTATCGGTGTGGTGGGCATGGCAATGGTGATGGGCGGGGCGATATTGCTCTACACGATGAACATGGACACGTCGCGCCTGGTGACGATAGGCTACATGATAGTAATGGGCCTGGGGCTGGGTATCGCGTTCCCGCTGTACACGCTGGTGGTGCAAAACGCCTTCCCGATACAGCGCGTGGGTGTGGTCACGGCGGCGGTGACCTTCTTCCGCTCGATAGGCGGCACGGTGGGTGTGGCGGTGCTGGGTAGCGTGGTGAACAACCAGTTCCACAGCAAGTTCCCCGCCGAGTTCACGGCCAGGTACAACCAGTTGGTGGAGCAGAACGTTCCGGCTGCTGCCAGGGCCAGCGTGCCCAGTGCTGACACGTTCCTGACAGGCTTGAGCAATTTGAACCCGCAGATCCTGACCAGCGTGGAAGGCATGGCGCAGATGAAGGCGCAACTGCTGCAGCACGGCACCCCGGCTGCGTTCGTTGACCCGCTGATGAGCGTCATCACGTCCGCGATGAAGCCCGCGCTGTTCGCAGGCATACACGAGTCGTTCTTCATAGCCTCGATCATGCTGGGGCTGGGCCTCATAGCTACGGCCTTCCTGAAAGAGATACCGCTGCGCAGGAGCAACGCGGCCCGCTCTATGGCTAGCATGGCAGAGGGTGGCGCGGAAGCGGTGGCCGAGGAGTCGGGCAAGGAGATGGCGGCTTCCGGCATGCCGGGCGGCACGATGGTACCGCGTGGAGATGCGCCGGTTCTGAGGCAGAACTAGCAGGTAGATTGCATAATCAAAAGGGGAGTGGTGACTAAGCCACTCCCCTTTTTGCGTCAGGTAACAGGCTAAGTTTGGTTTGGGAACCAGCCTTCCGCCACGAGAAAGGTCTTCAGCTGCGCGAGCGACCGTCGTGCGAGGGCGGTCCAATCACCCGTGATCGCAGGGTGCTTGCGATACTCGAGCACCCACAATGCGTCCTGCAGGTGGCGCAGAGCGATAAAGGTATCCAGGTGGGCTTCGTGCTCGGCGGACAGGTGCCGTACCTGGCGGTACCCTGCAAGCAATCCAGCACGTAGAGACGGGTAGTTCGCCCGGTCCTGCAACATCGCCAACGGCACGGCGAGGTCATAGAGGAGAGGGCCGAAGCCGCAATCGTCGAAGTCGATGGCCCGCACGGTGTTGCCTTCGAAGAGCAGGTTGTATTGGTGCAGATCGGCATGGATGAGGCCGAAAGTAGCTTTGCCTGTGCCCAGCGCTTGCTCTGCTGCGCGTACTCGCTCGATTACCGCCGCGACCTGCTCGGCCTCCTGCTGCGATAGGGTATCTGCCACCAGGGCGCAATAGGTGGAGACGGCAGCCGCATTGAAGGGGTCCGGGTGCCTTCGCGCGCTGTGGCCCAGGACATCAACACGGCCCCTGGCGAACCCGGGAGGGGGACCGAAGTGCGCCGCATGGTCCTGCAGCCGGGCCATGAGTGCACCTGTAAGTTGCATGTGCCGGGGAGTGAGACCAGCATCTACTTGCCGGCCGTTCAGCCACCTGAACAGCACGCAGATGTGCGGGGTGGGTATGTCAGCGATCTCTGCGACGGTGAGGAGTTCGCCGCTACGGGTGGGCACCGGGTCGGGTACTTCGAGTTCGGTGTCACGGCGAATGGCGTACAGCCAGGCCAGTTCCGCGCCGACGGTTTCAACAGTGGGAGTGCCTTGTCGGTGGATGCGCAGGACGTAGCAATATCCATCGCCGGTATCCACACGGAACGTGGTATTGAAACGGTGTGCCAGCAGGGTCAGGCGGAACGTGCCGATGTCGTAGGCCGCAAGGGACGCAAGGGCCAATCGGCGCAGCCTCTCGACCTGGGCGCGGTGGCTAAGGTGTTCGAACATGTTGTTCTCTACCGTTATCACAAAGCGAACGTGAAGCCAGGGTTGCCCTTGCAAACATCGAAGTCGCCTACTACGCGGGCCATCTGGCGGTAGGCGGGTTGAAGGTTGACGGCTTCTTTGAGGTGGGCGGAGGCGAGGTCGCAGCGGTTGGCGCGGGCGTTGATGCGGGCGAGGTTGAAGTGTGCCTCGGCGTACTGCGGTTTGAGGCCAATGGCGCGCCCCAGGTCGATGGCGGCGATCACCAGGTCGCCTTTTTGCGCGAGGGCTATGCCGCGGTTGTTGTATGGTTCGGGCTGGTTGGGGTTTAGCTCTATGCAGCGGGTGAAGTCGGTGATAGCGGCGTCGTAATCGCCCAGCATCATGTGGACGGTGCCCCGGTTGTTGAGGATGTCGGCGTCGTCGCCACGGATGCCGAGGGCCTGCGTGAAGTCCTGGAGGGCAAGGCCGTATGTGCCTTCGCTGGCGTAGATGATGCCCCGGTTGTAATAGTAGCCGGGGTTGGTGGGCTCGAACTCTATCGCTTTGGAGAAGGAGGCGATAGCCTGGGAGAGCATATTCTGGCCGGCCTGGGTGATACCGAGCGTGTTGTAGCGGTTGGCCTCCTCGGCTTCACTCAACCCACCCTGGTTTGTCTCGTCCATGGGGTATTGTACCTCTAGGGAGCATTATAGGAGACGAAACCGCAAAGACGCAAAGGACACAAAGAACGCGCAAAGTGGATGATGGTTGAGGGTTATCTTCTGCATGTACTAAGCAAAAGTCCCACCCTGGGTCGTACCAGATTGGCTATTGTTGGTGCGTGGGGGCGCTGGTACGATTACTATCGGAGGCACTTCGTATATGAGACTACAAGGCAAATCTTTGATTTCGACTTTGTCGCTGGGACGCGGCAAGAACAGGCCGGAGGCCGAGGCAACGGCGGGGGAGACGAACGCCCCCAACTTGCAGTCGCTGGCGGCGGAATTGCACCAGGCGGCGCTCCAGGGCGTGTTCGACTACTCTAAATATTTGTTGCTCGCGGTGCGGTTTGTAGCGGGCATGTTCCTGATTGTGTCGTTCCTGCACGCGGGCGTGACGATAGGCAACGCGCTGACGCGACCGGGCTTTGAGCCAATGAGCCTGTTGTCGCTTGAGATGGCGGGCGCAGTGCTCGGTCTCGTGCTGGCGGCGGTGGCGAGCGCGTTCGTGCTCAATGTGTTCCCTACTTTGCAGGTTACGCCGCAGGGCCTGGGCGTGTCGGAGTTGTTCGGCTGGCGGCGCGTTGCCTGGAAGGACATCGGCGTGCTGCGGGTGATGGAGTTGCCGGGCAGCGGCCGGTATGTGGTTATGATCCCGTTCAAGAAGGGCGCGAAGGCAGGAGGGCCGGGGCCGATGCTCCGGATCATCCCCAGGCTGCTGGGCGCGGCTCAGGCGGGCGAGCGGGGCGTGGTCATCACCTCCGACGTCAAGAACTTCGAGCGGCTGTTGCAACTGGTGGTGTCGTACCTGGCGCAGGCGGCGGGGCAGGTGAACCCGCAGATAGAGACGCTGGTGGACGAGGAAGCTAGCATGCCCGTGGCGCAACTGCTGTTCGCGCCCGAAGCAGGATTGGCCCGCCTGACCCGAAGCTCGCGGCAGACCGAGGACTTCTACGGCGTGACCGTGGCGGACCCTGAGCCGAAGCTGGTATGGTCGAAGATACTGCCGGTGCAGTTGCTGATCGCGCTCGGGCCCGCGCTGGTGATGCTTGGTGACGTGCTTGGCCGCCAGAGCGAACGCCCGGTGATGCTGATACACCTCATATGGACCGTGGGGCTTTTGGTGCTGGGCCTGGCGGAGTTGCCCTTCGCGGCGCGCATGGCGCAGGGCGTGGGCGACCTGATGGTGGGCAGCGGGCAGTATAAACGGACGGTGCTAGCCTACCTGGAGCTACAGACTCCGAGGGCGGTGCTGGTCTTCCTCGCAGCGGCGGTCGTGGGCGCCGGTATGCCCGCCTTCATAGCGCAGGGTCTATGGTTCGTGGGTATCGTGCTGACAACGATATTGGTAACGCGCTACGTGCAGAAGCTGTATTACCTGCCATTGACGCCCTCGTTGCTGGCGACCGTGGCGACGCTAATTTACCAGGCGTCTTTGCTGGCGCTGTATCTAGCGGTGAGGTAAGTCTGAAACGTGAAACGTGAAACGTGATGGGGTGAGGGATCGAGTGGTTGCT
>JAXDKH010000456.1:0-10160 GCA_034667185.1 Chloroflexia bacterium
GTGGAGAACTACTCCCGGCATTTGGGCAGACGCCAGCCCGGCGAGCAGCCCTGGACCCTGCTGGACTACTTCCCCGACGACTTCCTGCTCATGGTGGACGAGTCGCACATCACGCTGCCCCAGGTGCGCGGCATGTTCGGTGGCGACCACTCGCGCAAGTCTACCTTGATCGAGTACGGCTTCCGCCTGCCCTCAGCCGCCGACAACCGCCCGCTCACCTTCCAGGAGTTCCAGGGGCACATGACCCAGGCGGTGTACGTGACCGCCACGCCCGGCCACTTCGAGTACGAGCACAGCGAGCAGATAGTGGAGCTTATCATCCGCCCCACCGGCCTGGTAGACCCCTCGATAGAGGTCAAGCCGACCACAAACCAGATAGACGACCTGGTGGAGCAGATCAGGCAGAGGGTAGCCAACGGCCAGCGCGTGCTTGTCACGACATTACGCACTAAGTTCGCCGAGCAGATAGCCGACTACCTCAAGGAAGTAGGCATCCGTTCCAACTACATCCACCATGAAATAGAGACGCTTGAACGGGTGGACATATTGAGGCAGTTGCGCCTGGGCGTGTTTGACGTGCTGGTGGGCATAAACCTGCTGCGGGAAGGCTTGGACCTGCCTGAGGTGTCGCTTGTGGCGATACTGGACGCCGACAAAGAGGGTTTCTTGCGTTCGCGCGACTCGCTGATCCAGACGATAGGCCGCGCCGCCCGCCACGTCGAAGGCCACGTCATCATGTACGCCGACGTGGTGACGCGCTCGATGAAGGAAGCTATCGAAGAGACCTACCGCCGCCGCGAAATCCAGATGCGGTACAACGAGGAGCACGGGATCGAGCCTGCCTCCATCCAGAAGCAGGTGCGCGACATCACCGAGCGCGTCAAGCTCATCGCTGAAGAAAAGGTGGAATACGAGGTGTCGTCAGAGGGCGACGTGCTGCTCAGCAAAGACGAGCTGGCCCGCATGGTCAAGGAGCTAGAGAGCCAGATGAAGTCCGCCGCCAAGTTGCTGGAATTCGAGAAGGCTGCCGCGATACGCGACAGGATAGTGGAGTTGCGGCGGGCCATAGAAGTCAGCTAGTCAGTCGCATGTCACTCACAGCCACCACTTAGCTCAGCCGCTTCTTGCCCCAGGCAACCAGTGTCAGTCCCATTCCGAGACATAAGGTTACCAGCACGAACAAGCTATTAACCAGCCCCTGATCGGCTCGACCGGAGGCTGGGAGAGGTTCTCCTGTACTTTCGGCAACCTTCAGCCCTTTGCCGAGGAACGCCAGATCAGCACTTGCCTGAGCAAGAGGGCCTGTCCGTCCGCACGGCAGCGGGCTGAGGAAATTAGCCGTGGCTATCCCATACACTGAGTGCGCGCCGTAGATCAGATAGGTCTCGCCCATTTGATAATAGGACTTGGCATCCAGGTTGCAGAAGGGAGCATCGACAACCTGGGTAGCCTTGCTGGAGCCGCCTTTCCAGACAGTCAGCACTTCCAGCAGAGCACCCTCCCCACCCGTGTGTGGGTCGCCCGGTCCCGCTATTACCTTACCCGTGAACACTGCCTCAGCTTTCGCGAATTGGTCCTGCGGCAAGCGAGCACCGTCTGGGCACTCACATGCCGCTGCGGGTGCTGCAGGCCAGCTAGCCATGAGGGTCAGCATCAGTAGCAGACCAGTACCCACAAATGCCAGGCGTTTCATGATGGTACCTCCTGTCATGCGAAGTTGCATCAGGCGATAAGTCACTGCCTCATATGCAGCAAGCTGGCGACAGCCGCACATATTATGCCGCCAAAGAAAAAGGAACGGACTACGTGTAGCCCGCTCCCTACTTGGGGCATATTGACTTTTACACCTTGAGCGGTGTCTACGAAGCCGTGGCTACAGAGAGCGGGCCGGTGCTGAGGTTGCTTGGGTTGAGGGGGCCGGTCTTGTGCAGATTGCCGGTTGCCAACCTGTCGGCCAGGGGCTGCGCGTTGTTCAAGTGCCCGTGCTTGGAGGGGTCGCCCGAGGCCAGCACCTTGCGGTGTACTTCCGTGGCCGAGTTGACGATCAGGTGGTCCCGCTCGCGCTCGGCGATGCGCACGAACGCTGAGGCCACGTCCGGGTCGAACTGCGTGCCCGCACATCGCTTCACCTCGGCTATCACCTCATCAAGCGACATGCCCTTGCGGTATGGGCGGTCGGAGGCCATAGCTTCTACCGCATCGCACACGGCCAGTATGCGCGCCTCCAGCGGGGTCTGCTCGCCCACAAGCATATCGGGGTAGCCCTTGCCATCCCAGCGCTCGTGGTGGTGCCGCACGAACGGGGCCAGATGTCGCAGGCTGCGGCACGTTGCCAGGAACTCGGCACCCAGCGCCGCGTGCGTCTTGATGTACTCGTACTCTTCGTCGGTCAGCTTGCTCGGCTTGTGCAGCACCGCCTCGGAAATGGCTATCTTACCGATGTCGTGTAGGAAGCCGGCCTGGCGTAGCGGCTCAAACCGTTCGGGCTCCACTCCCAGGTCGTGCGCGATAGCTACCGCGTAGTCGCCAACCTTGGAGGCGTGCCCGCCCACGTAGGGGTCGCGAGCGTCGATGATCTTCGAGAGGGTGAGGAACAACTCTTCGTTGAGGGCCTGCATGGTGCGGCTGGCCGACACCACCTCGGTGTTGGCGTGCGTTAGTTGCTCGTTCATGCGCTGAAGCTCGCGCACGCTATGCTCCGTCTGCGATATGTACTGCTTCATCGCCACGCGCATCATAAGCACCGGCAGGGTGAACACGACCACGCCCAGCGGGCCGGTAGCCGTGTAAGCCAGACCTACGAACATGCCCAGCGCGCAGAGCGTCATGTAGTGGCTCACAAGCCATTGGTAGCGATCGCGCCAGACCTTTACCGGGTTGTCACCGCTGACAAGGCCGATAACGGTGGCGATCAGGCCGGTGTCCACGATGAAGTAAGACATGGCCGCTATCGCCATCGGTACGATCAGCGCGGGCAGGTTGTCCAGCCTGAACTCGAGTTGCAGGAACCGTAGGCCAAACACCGGCAGCACGCCGGCCAATACGTGGGTGGCCCAGTTGAAGGCCGTCTTGTAAGCCGAGGTCTTGTCGAGGATGGGCCGCTGGCGCACGCGGTGGGCCAGCACAATAGCAGCCGAAACGAGCACAAGGCCGGGAAGACCCGTTACCAGAGCGGCGGCAAAGGCAATCGCCACCGACACCGAGACAGTGCCTTTGCCATACAGGTCGAGTTGCAGCAGTTCCGCGCCCACAGCCAGCATCACGAACAGGGCCACCGCCACCGGATCGGGGCTGGCGTGCATTAAGAACCCTGTGAAGGCGAAAGCCAGGCCCGCCAGGATCACACTGGCGATGAACATCGGGAACACGGCCTTCTGCAGGCTGCTGGGCTGAGCCTGTGGCGGGTTGCTGACTTCTATCTGGAACTTTTCGGCCTTCAGTTTGGGCTCGGTTATGGGGCGGGTAATAGGCTGCGTAGTAACAGCGGAAGGGACTACCTTCCCCGGAGCCAGCCCAATGGTGACGGGCGAGATCAGTGGTGCCGTGCCGACCGCGAGGATAGGTGCAGTGTTAGGCCGCAAAGGTGGCCTTCCTGTTAGCGGGGCGACTGCGGGGGCATTCCCGGCCACGTGAACGGGTGCCGGTTTGGTGGCAAGGCTGGCCGAGGGCATTCCTGAAGAGTGCAAGCCATGCGCATGGGCCCGGTGCTGCTCATTGACCTCTGTGGGTCTTGGTATGAAATTGCTCGAAAGAGGTGCGGACAGGCGGTCAGCGGGTGCCGGAGCGAAATCAACCGAGTGAGGAATGTCGGAGCCGCATACCACGCAGTTGCGCCCGTTGAGCTTGGCCTGGTACACGGCGATGTCGGCCCGGTGGATCAGGTCGGTGGCGGTCTCGGCGTCTACAGGGTGGCAGGCCACACCTATGCTCATGGTTACGTGCAATAGCGTGGAGTTGTTGGGCACGCTGAAATGAGCGACTTCGACCGCCGCGCGCAACCTCTCCGCCATAGCGCGAGCCTCTTCGCCCGTGGCTTCGGGGAGGACGATAGCGAACTCCTCACCGCCAAACCGCCCGGCGATATCAAAGTCACGCACCGTCTCGCGGATGATCTTGCCTATGCCTGCGAGCACTTCATCACCCGCCAGGTGGCCGTAGGTGTTGTTGATGTTGCGCAACAGGTCCAGGTCGGCCATGATGAGCGCCAGCGGACGCCCGAAGCGCTTCGCGCGCTCGATCTCGGCCTGGTAGAGAGCGCTAAAGTGGCGGGCGTTGTGCAGCCCGGTTTTGCTATCGGTTTGGGCCTCGTGCTTGAGTTGGGGGATCATTAGCGCCTGGTACATAAGCACCAGGGGCGACAGCGCCGGAAGCACCAGCCAGGGGTTGCTCTGCCACAGCACCGCGACGACGTAGCCCAGGCACGCCATGATGAAGTCAGGCTGCAAGCTCGGCCATGTCATGACCCGCGACTGACGCCAGGAAATCTTACGCGCCAGCACCAGCGCCATACCGACCAGGGCATGGTTGAGGATCACGTAGACTAACACGGCGCACACGGCAGAAAGGACGGGTACCACCGATAGCCAGAATGCGGGGTCTACCAGGCTTGCCATGCGAGTGCTGAGGACCTCGTGGACGCACCAGGCTGCCCAGGCAGACACGACATGAGTGGCGATGTTGAAGGGTTGCAGGTACCAGTTGCGCAGATGCTCGCTGTTGGTGAGGCGCTCTTTGGCCCACTCCACCAGGTGCGGCAGCGCGATCACCAGCATCAACAGGAAGGGTTGCAGGAGAAAGATACTTGCCAGGAAGAAGACGAAGTGAGGGTAGTACGACTGCTTACCGTGGGAGGTCTCGAAGAGTTGCGAGATGGTGGCGAAGGTCGTAAGGGCCAGGAAAGTAACCAGTTGGGGTTGAGCAGAGCTAAGGTCGAAGGCGTAGAGGGACCACGCCAGGCATGCAACACCTGCCGCGAGAACCGTCCCAATAAATATCCAAGCCCTATTCGACATTACCCTTTTCCCGCCTCCAAGATGGCCCTGGGCAGAGCATCTACGCATACATTGTGAAGCGCCGTGTACCGTGTGCGCTTCAGCAGCCGGGGCCCTCGAAAGCCCCTCAGAGATGGCTCAACCCAGTGAGACACGCAAGGTTGCCGGAACCCCGCGTCTCTCTCACACGCCTATATTATCGGACGCGCGCGTGCATAACAATCACATGTTAGGGGTAAAGCCGTTAGTACCTTTATGCTATGCGTCTGCCTCTTGAGAGCCCTTCCGCCTCTGAGTTCCGCGCCAAGTTGAGCAAACATCGCCTATTTTACAGCAGGTAGCAGCCATGGGGCCCCGGTTTCCCCAGGCAGTGTAACCCTGTCATCCTGAGCCTCCCCTTGTCATCCTGAGCGTAGCGAAGGATCAGGTGGGTAGGGAAAAATGAGCATTATTGCACATAGGTGGGTCCGATGCCACCGCTACCCCTCAAATGCAACAGGGAGCGGGTGCCTGGTGTCCTCATTGCGTTCGGAATGACAATACTTCCTCGTGAGGTGCATGTCTGTCTTCCGGCGTTTGGTATAATAGTAGGTACTGTCCTATTTGAGGCAGCTAGATAGTTATACAGGTGAAGGTCGTACAGGAAGCCGAGTAAACGGAATGGGTGGAATAGCAAGCAAGGGCAACAATAGAGTAGTAGTCGCGATGAGCGGCGGGGTGGATAGCTCGCTTACCGCAGCCCTCCTGATGGAGGCAGGGTACGAGGTAATCGGCGTGCACATGCGCCTGCACCACCTGCACGCTCAAAGCCGCACTGGAGACGGCGGCAAGCTCAACAAGGGCTGTTGCTCCGCCGACGACGTGGACGACGCCCGCCTGGTGTGCTACGAGCTTGGCATCCCCTTCTACGTGCTCGACTTCGAGGGCGATTTCCGCAAGACGGTCATCAACAACTTCGTGGAAGAGTACAGCAAGGGCCGCACGCCCTATCCCTGCCTCATGTGCAATCGTTACGTCAAGTTCGACTCGTTGCTCAAGCGGGCCTCGCAGCTCGAGGCCGACCACCTGGCGACTGGGCACTACGCCCGCATCACCTACGACGAGGCGACCGGCAAGTACAGCCTGCGCAAGGCCCTCGACCCCTCCAAGGACCAGTCATACGTGCTCTACCACCTGGGTCAGGACGAGTTGAGCCGCCTGCTCTTGCCGCTGGGCGAGCACCGGAAGACATACGTGCGCCAGATGTCCGCCGAGCGCAACCTGGTGACAGCCGATAAGCCCGACAGCCAGGAAATTTGCTTCATCCCGAACAACAACTACCGCACCTTCCTCGACAAGGTCTCCCCCGGCATGGCACAGCCCGGCGACATGGTGGACACAGCAGGTAACGTAGTAGGGCAGCACGGTGGCGTGCCCAATTACACTATCGGCCAGCGGAAGGGCCTGGGGGCGCTGGGCAAGCAGCCGCATTTCGTGCTGGAGCTTCGCCCTGAGAGCAACACGGTGGTGGTGGGCACCAACGAGGAGCTACTTTCCCGCGAGCTGACGGCGGACGACGTGCACTGGACCTCCGACGAGATGCCGACCGAGCCGTTCCGTGCCCTAGTCAAGATCCGCTATCGCGCCCCCGAAGTGCCCGCCACAGTGACACCCCTCCCTAACAACCGCCTTCACGTCGAGTTCGACACGCCGCAGCGTGCGGTCACACCCGGTCAGGCGGCAGTCGTCTACATAGACGATGAAGTTATGGGCGGCGGGACGATAGAGCGACCCGCCTAGCCACTTTCCTTGGCGTCCTTGGCGTCCTTGGCGTCCTTGGCGGTTCCGTCTCCTATAGCTCTCACGAAATGCACATCTCGGCATGATGTATAATCAGCCTGCGCATACACGCGCGAACCTGCTTTGAAGGTGGCTGGTTATGCCTTTCATCCCGCAAATTTCGCCTATAGTAGTCGTCTTCCTGGGCCTGGGCACGGCTTATGCTTTGATGTTCCACCTGTGGAGGGGACGCAACCTGCAACACCTCTTGCTATTCTGGCTGGTTAGCGTGCTCGGTTTCGCGCTTGGCTCGACGCTGGGTGGTATCTCGCCTTTCCACCCGGTGCTCCTCGGGGGCATACCCGTGATGGAGGCAAGTCTCGGCTCCACAGCATTGTTGCTGGTTGCCAGGCGCTTTACGCTGTGATAGAATCTTCCGCTAAGTGGTTGAAGGTCACGTCTCGACACAAGATTCCCGGTATTAGCCTGTTCCAGGCTGGACACAACCCGGCAAGTAGCTGCTAACCACGAGCAACTAGGAGGACAGTGGATGAAGATAGTATTTATTGTGTTGGCCGTCGTGCTGGTGCTGGCAGTGGCATTGCTGCCGGTATTCCTGCTATTCTTCACCGAGTGGCCGGCGGATGGCAGTTACTCCTGGCTCGTGGCTGTACGCGATATGTCGCTCATCTACGCCAGCATGTTCATGTGCGTGGGGGCCATCTTATTTATAGTCATGACCGCCCTACTCGCCCTCATCGCCTTCGCGATCCGAGACCACATCGTGCCCGCCCTGCAGAAGGTCGATGACACAGCCAAGACCGTCCGAGGCACCGCTACCTTCGTCAGCGAGAGCGTTGTCGCCCCGATCATCAAGACGGCGGGTGCCGCCGCCGGTGCCCGCGCGATGGTCCAGACGCTGATGCGCCGAAATCCACCCAAGAAGTGAAACGCGCCATGTAGGTCTGAAACGAGAAACGTGAAACGTGATGCGGCTATAGGAACAGAGTCCCCAATCACTAACCAAGCCTCACAAGTGTTATCACGTTTCACGTTTCACGTTTCTCGTTTCAGACCTACGTTTCGGAAGACAGGAGCAACAGGGATGAAGAGACGGAGAGAGAGCGACGCAAGCCTGCTGATCGGGTTGGTGCTCGGCATCGCGGTTGGGGCGGCGCTGGTGGCTATACTCAGCGCGCGGCCGGACGAGAGCCTGAACTTCCCCTCGCTGAACACCAGTAATGGCAAGGTTGAGAAGGCACGAGCGTCGCTGGAAGAGAAAGACAAGGAGCGCACTGAAGGAGCAGCGGAAGGTGCCGCCGGTTAGCCCGACAACTGTAGACAAATAGGAAAAGGAAGGCTCGACGTCTGTGTTGAGCCTTTTTCATTCCCAACCATAGCTACAAGAGGACAGCGATATGTTTGACGTATCACCTCTAGTGCCTGAGGCGCAACCGATAGCGGCAGCGGCGGCTCGCGTCTACTGGCAACACACGAAGCCCTGGTGCCTGGGATTGCTGGTCCACGGCTCGGCTTACAAGGGAGGCTTCATACCGGGGTGTAGCGACATCGATATGCAGTTGTTCCTGCAGAACAGCGCCTTCGATGCGAGTAGTAATATCCCACTCGAAATTGCAGCCGCTATCCAGGCGGACCTGTCGAAGATAGACCCTGCGCCTTTTCAGTACATCCAGTGCTACACACTACCGGAACAGAGCCAAGCAGGTGGGCCAGGGTCCGACTATATCCTGGTGCCCGGCACCTATCACGTGCTCGAGGGCAGGATTCCCATGCCGGAGGCCACAGCCGAACAGGTAAGAGCAAAAGCCACCGACTACATGGAGAAGTTGCAACCTGACGCTCTCACCAACGCCAACCATTTGCTCCAACACGGAGGTGGCCGCCTCGAAAGGCATGTGAGACTACTCTGCACCAACGTATGGCCCACGCTGTACAGCCTGCTTGCCTGCACCGCAGCTGAACCTATCAAAGTATGGCAGTTACCGAAGCAAGAAGCCATCGCACTCATGCGCCTGGACGATGCAGCCGGAAGGCAGATTCGGGCCTTCTACGAGAGCGTATGGACGTACTACGGGGGCAGTCGGACAGTGGACGCGGCCCTGGAGCTTTACAAGGCAGGGTCCGCCTTCATCTATGCGGCTAAGGACCAGTACCTGCGTCAAACGGGACGCGCCACGACTTAGATCGGTTCCCTGGAATGCTTGTTGCCGTCGTAGGACAGCATTGTAGGCTCGTCCTTCAGCTTCGTGCGCAGGTGGACGGGGCGGCCCCATAGCGTGTGGATATGCTCCAGCGTCTTCTCGCCATAGCCGAGGTCCAGGTCCTGGCCGTCGTGCACATGGTGCAGCAGTAGCTCGCCGTTGTGGGAGTAGTCGCCGTCCTCCACCAGGATGGTGGGGTTGCCGAAGTTAGACATGCGGGCGACCATGCTGTCGCGGACGTGCTCCCAGTTCTTGTCGGTTATCACCCACTGGTCGCCCTGGCGCTCGTACAGGTACAGGTCAAGCTCGTCCACGAGGTCGCGGGTGAGATAGTTGCGGATGAGGGAAACGTCGTTCTCCTCCTCGCGCACCTGAAACAGCTTCTTGCGTCCCTCTCCCGGCTTCCTACCATACCGGACCTGCTCCTCCTCCGTGGGGTTGTCCCAGCGGCGCTCTATGTCCTCAAGTATCTTCACGCCCAGGAAGTAGGGATTGATTGACTGGCGCGAAGGGGCGAGCACCCCTGCATGCATAGTGGCGAAGTCGGTGTACTCTCTGTCCGACAGGTCCAACTCTCGCATGATGCGGGCATGCCAGAACGACGCGTGCCCTTCGTTGCATATCTTGGTCTGCATCTGCGGCACAAAGTACAGCATCTCCTGCCGCACGATGCCCATCACGTCCCGCTGCCACGGCTCAAGGTAGCGGGAGTGGTCCATGATGAAGCCGACTATGTCTTTCTCCGGCTGGGCTGGCACCCGGCGGTCTTGCCACAGCCGCTTTTCGGGTAGCTTGGGCCTGTCATCAGGGGTTAGCTCGAACAGGTCGTCAAAGGGAGAACCAGCGCGGCCCTGCGGCATGTCTTCGTCTCGCGCCGGGGATTGGGCTTGCGACTTCTTGCGATATTCGCCGGTCGTAACATGTGGGTCGATATGCTCCTGTATTGAGAGCACCGCGTCGAGGAAACGCTCCACCTTGTGCAGGCCGTGCTCCTGCTCGTACTGGCGAATGCGGGCGGCGTTGAGAGAGGCGGTCTCCACCATCTGGCGGTTCGAGTGCCGGAAGTAGGCGTTGTGCTTGAAGAAGTCGCAGTGCCCCAGCACGTGAGCGATAACCAGCTTGTTCTGCAGGACCGAGTTACCCTCCATCAGGAAAGCGTAGCTGGGGTTGGTATTGATGACCAACTCGT
>JAXDKH010000457.1:0-8751 GCA_034667185.1 Chloroflexia bacterium
GTTAGTACCGAGTACCGAGTACCGAGTACCGAGTACCGAGTACCGAGTGAGCTTAAAACTACTCGGAACTCGGGACTTACCTTAGGGGTATTGTGAACCAGAAGATACTACCACCTTCCGGGTTGGGGGTCATACCTATCTCGCCGCCGTGCGCTTGGACTATTTCCTTGCTGATATGCAGGCCGAGGCCGAGACCGCGTTCGCGGCGCATGGTGCGCGTTGCGCCGCCGTTCGCACTCGGGTGCTGGTCGCTGGACTTGCGTTCCTGGTAGTAGCGCGAGAACAGGTTGTCGCGTAGCTCCTCGGGTACGCCCGGTCCGTTGTCGATCACTTCCACGTGGGCTTGCTTATCTCGCCGCTCCACGCGCACGAGCACCAGGCTGCCAGGCGGGCTATAGCGCAGGGCGTTGCCGACCAGGTTGGTAAGCACCTGTTCAATCCTGGTTGCATCTACTATGCCTATTATACGGTCCGGCGCAACTAACTCAAGCCGGTGGTCGGCCTGGTCTATGGTCTCAGCCGCCGACACCACCGAGCGCACCACCTCCACCAGGTCCGTCTGCTCCTTGTCCAGCACCAACCGGCCCAGGGAGATGCGGGAAGCGTCCAGCAGTAGCTCCACCAGGGCGTTCAGACGCCGCGAGAGCTTGGTCATTTCTTCCAGGTAGCGCACGAAACCGGGCGGCAACTCGGCCTTCGCTATCTGCCTGTTTTGCAGTTGTATATAACCGTGCAGGGCGGTCAGGGGGTTGCGCAGTTCGTGGGCGGCGGTAGCAATGAACTCGTCCTTGCGCGCGTCTAGCTCCCGCATGCGAGTAACGTCCTGCAAGACGACCGCGGCCACGGTTACGTTGCCCTTATCATCGCGCAACGGCACGGCGCTGACCAGCAGCGAGCGCGTGCCCTGGCCCGGTATTTCGGCCAGCATCTCCACCTCGCGGGCGGATTCGCCGTGGGTCAGGGCCCGCATGCTGGGAAACTCCTCGTGCGGATAGGCTGTGCCGTCGGGATGGGTGAAATGGTAGTGAGCCTCCCGCTCCTCCGGGCGCAGCGCGTTCCACTCGGCGGTGGGGAAGAGGTGCTCGGCGGCGTGGTTCTGGAGCACGATGTTGCCATTGGGGGGCACGATCAGCCGCACGGGCACGGGGAGACTCTCGATTATGGCTTGCAGTCGGGCGCTCTCTACCTCAGCGGCCTGGGTCGCTTCCCGTTGTAGCTCTGTTTCCCGCCTGGATACGACGGCTGCGAATATGGCGCTCGACAGGGACAGCACGCCCACACCTATCAGCAGGTAAAGCTCGTTGCGGCTAATGCGGCTCAGGTCGGCATTGTACTGGAGCACTCGCTCGCTCAGCAAGTCGCTGAGCCGGGTGCTGCGCTCGCGGAAGGCGTTGAAGAGTTCGTCGCCGCGCCCGCTCTTGACCATATCCACGGCTTCGGCGGTGCGGCCCGAGCGCACAAGTTGGATGGTAACCTGGGAGAAGTCCTCTCTCCAGATCGTGGCCGCGGCCCGAAGGTCGCGCACCAATGTAGCCACCTGCTGCATTTCAGGGTCGTTCCGCGAGTCCAGCGTCGAAGCGTGCGCCTCCAATGTCTCCCACAAGGAGGGTAACTGCTCCTCGGCTCGCCGGTAAGGCTCCAGGAAGTGGTCGTCCTCCGTGATGATGTAGCCGCGGTTGGCAGCCTGCATATCGACGTGCAGTGCGTACAACGAGCGCTCCATGAGCAGCAGGTCGTTAGCGTTCTGGATGTTCTCCTGCGCGCCACGCCCCACCAATTCCGTGAGCACACCCACGCCCGCCAGGGTAAATACGAGCACGATTACCACGCCTATGAGTATAGGCGCCAGGCGGTTATTGGGGCGGTTCTGGACTGTGCGTGAACGGGCGAGCATGTAGTCTACCTGGACATACGAAAAGGAGGCGTCGCTCATATAGCGGCAACCTACCCCTACTATAAAGCCGGGCGTCTTTCCTGTCAATCCCGCGAATGACGCCAGGAATATTATGGCAATGCTTGCTGAAGCCTCGCGTACTTTCGCTGGCACCCTCGTCTATGTACACACTGGCAGGTCGCGTGTGGATTAACGCACGTTGAGGGGTAGCTAGCTGCTATACTCGGCCCGGAATAGGAAGACCGCGCACGCTGGGCGGTTCCCACCAGCAAAAACGGAAGGGACGGGCAATGCAGATTCCCAGGCCGGGGCTCATGCGAATAAATGCAACGGAGGCTGCGAACAGGCTTTGGAGCCGCGTAGCCATGCTGCGGGGGCGACTACAGCGTAGGCAGATGCTGGCTGTAACCGTCTCAGGTGCGCCGATTACTACAAACCTGGTCGCAGCCGCCCTCGAGTCGCCGGACCGCTTCCAGATATCGGGCCTCCAGCCCGTGGACCGTTCGCGCACTTTCACATTGCCGTGGGACCGGCAGTTTCCGGACGACGATGGAGACAAAGACAGGGAGCCGCGCAGGCCGCTCAACCTGGTTGATTGGCTGCTGCTGGGGCTTGAAGGGCTGGGGGCGCTGGTGGTGGCATGGCTGGCCTTCCAGTACATCTACACTACCTACATAGATACCGCGCCCCGGAGGCTCACCCCGCCTTCCTCGCGACCTGCCCAGCAGGGTGGAACCGGGGCAGTACCAGGCGCGACGCGCACAGTTGCCGTGACGGCCCGCCCCTCAGCTGAGGCCACGCCGACATTCGTAATTGAGGTGCTTCCGCCGCTGATTGGAGGCGGCTCTGAGGCAAGCGCTACGGCTACCCTTGGACAGCCTGAAGCCACTGCGACGCCGACCATTGCGCCCGAAGTGTTGCTACCCAGCCGCCTGCGTATCCCGGTGATGTTCCTCGATAGCGCGGTGCACGAGGTAACGATAAACATGGGCCAGTGGGAAGTAGCTCCGATGGACGTGGGACACCACGAGGGCACCGCCAATCCTGGACAGGTGGGCAACGTGGTGCTGGCGGGGCACCGGGATATCAACTCCGCGCTCTTCCGCGAGCTGGATAGGCTCCAGCCTGGGGACGAGGTATTCGTCAGCAACGGGCTCGGCGAGTACCGCTACCTGGTTGAGGAGAGCATGGTGGTCAGTCCAAGCTACGTGCAGGTGATGGACCCCACCGACGACAAGCGAGTGACGCTGATAACGTGCACGCCCATAGGCCTTGCTACCCAGAGGCTCGTAGTGATAGCCAAGCTGGACGAAAGCAGCGTGGCCCAGGCACCCTAAGCACAAAAAGGTGCCGCGAATTTAGCCAATGAAGCGATTTGCCAAGAGACACAGGGAGATGAGATCGAGATGAAGAACTACTTAGATGTGCAGAGTTCCGAGCGAAAGAACCTGAAGACCGTTGTATACCTGCTGCTCGCCGCGCTGACGCTGGGAGTGGGCCTTACCTTTGCCTCAACTGCCCACGGCGCGCCACAGCAACAGACGCAAGGCTCAATCAGCGGCACGGTGACTTTAGGTGACGCTGGGGCGGAGGGTGTCACAGTGGAGTTGCGCCAGCACGCCAACAGCGGAGCCGAGACTCTGCTGTCCACGGCCACCAGCGACGCGAGTGGACATTACGTGTTCGTCAACCAGCCGAGCGCGCCGGGCGATGCGTTTTACTACATACAGTTCCAGGGAGGCCCCGGCACGCTGGCGTCCTGGCGCACCTTTCCGATCATCTATCTCACCGGCTCCGACTTCACTGTGCCAACAGTAGACATTTCCGATGTCCCTCTGGTAGAGCCAGCAGGTGGGGCCACGGTCGCGCCGGGCAGCAAGCTCAAGTGGAAGGCGCGGCGGGCGGGCGAGACTTATCGTCTCTACATCTACGCGTCGGGGCAGGGCGACAAGCCGGTAGTGGACAGCGGCAGCCTGGGCGCGGGCACCGAGTACACGCTTGGGCAGGGCGGCCTGGCCGAGGGCAAGTACGAAGCTATCGTGCAGGTGCGGGATGCGGTGATCGGCTTCGGTTACAGCCGCACGCGGTTCCAGTTCAGCATCGGTAAGCTCGAAATTGCCCCCACAGAGCAAGTCCAGCCGCAGGAGACCACTCCCATCGCGCCCACGGCGCAACCCACCGTCGAGCAGATAATCGCACCGACCACTCCGCCTCAGCAGTCCGAAGGTGGCGAAGCTGCGGCGACTGATAATAGCCCCGTGGCCCAGCCCACGCCCCAAACCGCTGCGCAGCCAACCACCAAGCCCGCGATACAAGTACGCCTCTCCGCCGACAAGACCTCCGTAGACCAGGGGCAATCGCTGGTGTACGTGATCGAAGTGCATAATACGGGCGATGGCGCGGCCACGGATGTGGTGGTCACCGACCAGCTTCCGGCGGGGGTCACTGTTGACCCGGCGCGCATGCGAAGCACCCACGGCTCGGTCGCCGCAGAAGGCAACACTGTCACGGCGAGCCTGGGCGAGGTAGCGGCCAACAGCACGGCGCAGGTGGAGATCCCGGTGCAGGTTGGGCCGGAGGTGAATAGCGCGCTGAGCAACCAGGCGAGCGCGGTGTACAAACAGAGCAGCGAGGCCGTGCAGTCCAACGCTTACATTGCGCAAGTAGCCGAGCCTCTGACCGCCGCACAGCCGGCCCCGACCGAAGCAGCCCAGCCTTCGCCCACCACGCAGCCCGGACCGACCACCGGAAGCGCCGTGGGTGCCGCTCCCAACGAAGCCCCAGCGACAGCTACAGTGCCCGCCCCTAGACCCACTCAGGTCAAACCGTCTGCCCCGATCCCTCAGACGGGTGGCTCGTTCCCCCTGGCGCTGGCGATCCTGTTCCTGATCATGGCGTTGCTCGCGCGCTATCTGCGGGGAAGCAGATCGAGGAAGGTCTAATATTGGGCGCGAATCTTGCAGGCTGGAGTGATATAATAGCGCGGGGCAGTTAGCAGCCAAGTGCGCGAGTGGCTGCTACAATTGTGACTGGCCTGGGGGTTTGATGGACTACGATCTGACCGAACTAATACGTGACATACCCAACTTCCCGGTGCAGGGCATCCTGTTCCGCGACATCACCACTTTGCTCAAAGTTGGTGGCGCGTTCCAGCAGGTGATAGACCAGTTCTGCGACAGGCTGGCGCCGCTCAATGCCACCAAAGTGGTGGCTATCGAGAGTCGGGGCTTTATCTTTGGCGCGCCCATTGCCTACAAGCTGGGCGTGGGCTTCGTGCCCGTGCGCAAACTAGGCAAGCTACCTGCCGAGACCGTGTCAGCCGCCTACGAACTTGAGTACGGCGCGAACACCGTGGAGATGCACAGCGACGCTATAGAGCAGGGCGAGCGCGTGATCGTAGTGGACGACCTGCTGGCTACCGGCGGCACGACTCGCGCCACGATAGAGCTTGTGGAGCGGCTGGGCGGCGACGTTGTAGCCCTGGCCTTCCTGATAGAGCTTACCGACCTCGGTGCCCGCCAGTACCTTGAAGATTACAACATTCTAACGCTGATTCGCTTCTGACAGCACCCAAACCGAATAGTCTCACAGCAAGTCAGGGCCGCCTTGCATGCTATAAGCAGCGGGCGGCCCTGACTCCTTTTTGCGTAGCGAATACATCAGGACCACTTAGCTTAGACGCACGGGGTATTTGCCAGGTCTCACGTCGTAGTAGTCGAACCGGCTTTGAGACTGGTCTGTTGCGCGTAAAAGCAGCAATATCACGGCATGTAAATTGCTTAGCAGTCATTTGTTGGTCCAGCCAACGCAGGCCGCAGAATGGGGCGATTACACGAGTGCGAGTAACCAGCGAGCCTTACTGATGGGCCTCTAGTTCCGGTACAATTTTCTATTAGCATGAGCACCAGCACAAACTACTCAGCCATATCTTATGCGCAGCCGGTGGATTTAAGCACCCCTGCTGATTCGTGCGCCCACGCAGTCCAGTTCTACGACAACGATGCGTTCCTCCTTGATGAGTTGAGTGGGTTCATCGGGTCGGCTCTCATATCCGGGGAGGCGGGTATTGTGGTTGCCACCCCGGAGCACCGCGAGGGGCTTGCGCAGCGACTGCGGGAAGGTGGCGTAGACATTGAGCCTGCTGTCGAGCAGGGTCGCTACGTGGCCCTTGATGCTTATGAGACTCTGTCGAGGTTCACCCGCGACGGGCGGCCCGACGCGGCTGTTTTCACCGAGGTCATAGGCGGCGTCATATCAGGCGCAACGTTGGCGGCGGGCGGAGAACGGCAACGGGTGGCCGTGTTCGGCGAAATGGTGGCTCTGTTGTGGTTGAATGGCAAGCCCGAAGCCGCGATTGAGCTTGAAGAGCTTTGGAACGGCCTGGCCCATGCGCACACATTCGACCTACTTTGCGCCTACCCGATGAGCTTTTTCCCTGAGTCTGCGGATGGCGAATCGCTTGGGAGGATCTGTGGAACGCACTCGCGTGTGGTCCCCTCCGAAAGTTACACCTCACTGGTGGATAACGATGAGCGTCTACGCGCCATCGCCATCTTGCAGCAGAAGGCGCAGGCCCTCGAAGGCGAGATAGAGGAGCGCAAGCGCGTCGAGCAGGCGTTACGCGAACGGAACGAGGAGTTGCGGGCGGCGATCGCAGCGCGTGACGAGTTCCTGTCCATCGCGGCGCACGAGCTAAAGACGCCCGTCACCAGCCTCCGGGGTTTCGCACAGTTGCTCCTGCGCGACATAGAGCGTAATCGGGAAGTCTCGCCCAGACGGTTGCAAGCGGCCCTCGACACCATCGACTTGCAGACCGGCAAACTTAACACTCTGGTGGCCCGGCTGCTCGATACCGCACAGATAGAAGCAGGGAAGCTGCGCATAGAGCCGGTGCGCACCGACCTTGCCGTGCTGGTCCGCTCAGCCATCTCCCAGCAGCAGAGCGATGCCCATCACTCCTTCACGTACGAAGGACCTGAGCACCTCAACTTGATGCTGGACCCGGTGCGCTTCGAGCAGGTGATCGCTAACTTGCTCCAGAACGCCGTGAAGTTCAGCCCTGAGGGCGGAGTTGTGGCGGTTGAGCTACGGCCCACGGCCCCCGCTGGTGCAGTCCTTTCCGTGACCGACCAGGGCGTGGGCATTCCGGTTGCCCAGCGCGACGCGGTTTTTGAGCGCTTCCACCAGGCGCACAGCGAGGGGCATCTGTCCGGCATGGGTCTGGGCCTGTACATCGCGCGCGAGATCGTAGCGATGCATGGCGGACTAATCTGGGTCGAGGGGCCGGAGCATGGAGGCTCGCGCTTTGTGGTGGCTCTCCCGGCTCAAACCGGCAGCGTCTAACCCCAACCGGCACGCATACGGCAATGCTATGACTCGGGTCCTTGTGGTTGACGATGAAGTCGATATTCGCTACGTGCTTGCTTATGTGCTGGCAGATGAGGGCTACGACGTGGATCAAGCCTCGGATGGCGTGTCGGCCCTGGAGTTAATCGAGCGCCGCCACCCGGACATAATCATCCTGGACATGAAGATGCCCGGCATGGACGGCTGGGAGTTCGCGAAGCTCTACCGCGAGCGATACGGCAACCGGGCACCCATAATCGTCCTCACCGCCGCGCAAGACGCTGCCCGCCGTGGCACCGAGATCATGGCCGACAGCTACGTGCCCAAGCCCTTTGACCTGGATGTGCTGCTGGAACACGTCGCCGCTATCGTACGCAGCATGGGCACGGATTAAGTACTCTGGGTCCTGCGCCCGTAGCGTAACTTTACGTTCCTTCTGTAGCCCCGTCGATGCTTCCATCTTCGTACCGGGTCCGAGGTACAGCCCGCGCCCTGTAGGGATTCTCCGTGTCGAAGACTATGTCATCCTTGCGCACGCCCAGAGGACCGTACGGCCTCGGAGGCGCTTCCGGTTCAGGCGGGGGAGCCGTGCTGCTAACGGTTGGGGCTGTATACCCGACTGTGGCTGGGCGCTGCTCCTTGCTTCGGCTCACCTTGCGCGCGGCCCACATCACCGGGTCGAAATAAATGTCGGCTACTCGCTCCTTGAGAGGAATGATCCCGTTGTCGGTCAGGTTGATGTGCTCCGGGCAGACCTCCGAGCAGCACTTGGTGATGTTGCAGAACCCGACGCCGGCCTCCTCGCGTGACATTTGGCGGCGGTCCAGCCCATCGTAGGGGTGCATGTCGAGGTTGGCGAGCTTGATTAGCTGGCGCGGACCGAAGAAGGCGTCCTTGCGGTTGTGGTCGCGCAAGATGTGGCAGGTGTCCTGGCAGAGGAAGCACTCGATACACTTGCGGAACTCCTGGATGCGGTCCACGTCGATCTGCTGCATGGCGAAAGGTTGCGGCGCGTTAGCTGCGGGGGTGAAAGGCGCGATTCGCTCGGACATGCGATAGTTCCACGATACGTCCGTCACCAGGTCTTTCACCAGCGGGAACGCCTTCAGCGGGTGCACCAGGATAGGCTCGTTGCCGTTTGAGTAATCCCGCACGCGGGCCTTGCACAGCAGGCGAGGCTTGCCGTTGATCTCCGCGCTGCACGAGCCGCACTTGCCCGCCTTGCAGTTCCACCGACAGGAGAGGCTGCTGTCGTATTGGGCCTGGATATAGTGGATAGCGTCGAGCACCACCATGCCTGGGAAGGTGGGCACCTCGTACTCGGTATGGGTGCCGCCCTCAGCGTCCCCCCGGAAGACGCGCAATGTAACCGTCTGGCCGGCGGAGGACTTATTTCGCTTGGCTTCGTCTTTGTCCTCGAAAGTCGCCTCCCGGTCCATCGGCATACTTCCCAGCTTGGCCTCAGTTTCAGTGGTCATTGTGCACTCCTAGCTAATCTCGGCTTTCTATTT
>JAXDKH010000458.1:0-19427 GCA_034667185.1 Chloroflexia bacterium
CAGCGGTCCCGACCAGCCGTATCCGAAAACCGGAAGGCTCGTACCATTTAAGATCGGTGCCGTCGAAGCCGTCGGTGCCTCTGCCGGTGCTCTCGTTCGCGGTATACGTCGCGAGTGCACTTGTACCCTGGTCCGACAACGTGGTCGGGTCGTCGAAGGCGGTGGTGATAAACGGATTGAAGTGCCAGAGGGTGAATTTCGTGGTGGTGGCGTAGCTCGACGTGTAGCTGTCCGCACACCCTGTGACATAACCGCACCTGTACTCGTCAACTCTCCAGAACGCGGGCCTGGCACCCTTCGCCGTATTGAAAGAGCGCAGGAACATGCCTGTGTTGTATGTCACGTCGTTGCTGGTGCATTGATACGAGCCTGACACAGGGTACGTCGTCATATTGCGGTTGGTGGGGGGATTGCCGCAGGTAGCAAAGTTGTCCGGGACGGGCGTGGGCGTGGGTAGCTGCGGCAGAGGTGGCGCCGGCTGGACTGGTGGTGCAGGCCATGCCGGTGGATAATCGCTCCTGTTGTAGCTATCGGGGTCGAATATCTGCACCACGAACTCGTTGTTGCTATAGCCGGGGGGCACGTCTACTCGGAACAGGTAGCCGTAGGGCAGCTCCGAGTGCTCCGTGTTCGATATAGTGGCCCCCAGGGCGTTGTTCGGGTCGCGGTCGTTTACCGGGGAATAGGCATCCCCGTTCTGCCGCTTGGAGTCCGGCCCCCACACCATCAAGTTCAACTCGTTGACGACGCCAGGTATGCCATATGGCTTGGCGTTGATCTCAGCGAAAGCGTTGAGGTCGGCAGTGGCATCGGCGCTTACTTCCATCGTGGCGAACGCCGGGATGATGCGCATGAAAAAGGTGTTGACCCGCTGCACCGCGTGGATGCTGATCTGGCTGGGCCGCGGGAAGGTAACGGTGCTGACGGTCATGTTGAGCGTCGTGGTGGGCACGCTGTTAGCAGTGAGTATCTGGTAGGCCTTCTGGATGGCGCTGGGATGCACGCTGGTGTCACCCGTGAGTAGCTGCGCCCCTGAGAGGGCAGCCGAGTCGACGGCGCTTTGCAGCTTGGTCTTCTTGGCCATCAGGTTCGCCACGTCCACACCCAGGCCCACGAACAGGATCAGCACCGTCATAGCCAATGCTACGATGATGAGGGCCTGGCCCTTACCGTGTGCCCGCAATGCTCCACTTTTGGCCCGGCTGTTTGTGGGGTGTGCCTGCATGTTAGTGTTGTAGCACCCTATCTTTCTCATGATTACCATTCTCCAACCCGGCGCGGGTGCGCCTCATTGTGTTGTTATAGCTTCCAGACTCCGCGCAGTATGACCGCGCCCACCGAGGCTCAGTCCTGCCCGTATTGCTCCACTATGGCGTAACTGCTCATAGGTATCGTGACGTTGCCCAGGATCTTTCCCAGGAATGGCTCGTAGACGTAATCGACCTCCACCAGCGTAAACGGCAGGTTGTCGTCGGCACTAGAGTCGCTGTTGACGCGCAGGCGCTCGCGAATTTGGTCGGGTTGCACCTTGTTGCCGGTAGCAGAGCCGGGGCCATAGTGATATATGACGTTCCAATTGCTGCACCCGGTGCAGGGTATGTTGCCGCCACTGTTGGTCTTGCCGGAGATGATGTAGATGTTGATCTGATTGGCGTCCAGGCCGGGCAGCTTGGTCAAAATAAGGTCTTTCACGTCAACAGAGCGCCCGGCGTCCAGGGCGAAGCGTGTACCGTCGCGGGCAGCCGTGGTGACGCGCAGCCAGGAATTGATCGCCAGGCCGCCATCTATCACGACCGCCAGCAGCAGGGCCAGAAGGGGCATCGTGAGCGCTAGCTCCACAGTAGCCTGGCCTCGCCGGGCACGTGTGACCAACCCTCTCCAGTTCCTTTGCAACACTATGTTTTTCAGCCTCTTCAACCTCAACATGCTCTCGCTCCTACCTTTTGACGCCAGTCACAGTCCGCAATGCGGGCTGCGACGCGGACTGCACCTATGGGCAAGTTAAATTACCTCCGGTAGCCGTGACCGTTACGCCGGCAGCATCCTGGTAACCTGCTTTGCTCGCAGAGAAAGCCACCTGCACGCCACCGCCGCTGAAGCCGTCGAACGACCCTACGTTGCATATACTGTAGACGCCACCCGCGCTGCCAGCCAGTGACCCGGACCAGTTGCCGCTATCATCGGTGGCGTTTGCGGCAACTGAAGCGCCGGTTATGAGGTTGCCCAGGTCGTCGGTGAGCGTCATCTTGACGTCAAGCGACTGGTCAGTGCCGCCTGCCTTCTTGGCGGCTGCGTTAGTGATGATCAGCCTCCTTACCGGCGTGCGGGTAGCGGTAGGCGTGGAGGTTCGCGTTGCCGTAGCCGTGGACGTGTTGGTATTGGTAGGTGTATTGGTAATGGTAGGCGTGTTGGTATTGGTAGGTGTATTAGTAGGCGTGTTGGTACGGGTAGGAGTAGCGGTGTTCGTCGGTGTATTAGTGGCAGTGGCCGTGTTCGTAGGCGTGTTGGTCTTGGTCGGCGTGCTCGTATTGGTAGGCGTATTGGTATTCGTGGGCGTGTTGGTAGCCGTCGCTGTGTTAGTAGGCGTGTTGGTATTGGTAGGTGTATTGGTTATCGTCGGCGTGTTCGTGGCCGTGCTGGTATTGGTAGCGGTCGCAGTGCGAGTAGGCGTGTTGGTATTGGTAGGAGTGGCAGTAAGCGTCGGAGTATTCGTATTGGTTGCAGTAGCTGTCTTGGTGGACGTGTTGGTTGGCGTGGCAGTGGGAGGAGTCCCGGTGGGCGTGCGCGAAGCCATTGGGGTCCAGGAAGGTGGCGCGGGAGGCGTGGGCGCGAGGCTTGCGTGGTTGAACGTCTGCACAGCGCCCCACTCCTCGTTGATGGCTCGCTCGTAGCCTTTAACCATCACGCGCGGCAATACAATGTTCACGAAAGGCGTGAGCATCTCGACGTTGTAATAGACTCTCATCTCAACCATTTCGTTTGGCTCGGCACCGTCACCAGGGTTGAGGTCGATGCTGTAGAAGCCGAACTGGTCCTGGTAGGCCCCGTTGACGAGCGGCAGGCCGTTAAGAGCAGCCTTGGCCTTCTCCTTGATCGACTGAACGCGGTCCTTGTAGGTAAGGTCGGGGTTTTGCTCGCGCTGGCCGGTGATAGCCCAGCGTATACCCGTGCGGGCGGCATTGCTGACGGTGGCCTGGGCCTGGATCAGGCGGGCCATGTCGATGATGCCGAAGATAAAGAGCAGGAGTATAGGCGCGACGAGCGCGAATTCTACAATGCTCTGCCCGGTGGACCGCCTGCGGCCTTGTGATCGTCCGCCGCGTTGGCCGGGTCGGACTTTATTAGGCTGTGTGCTCTCAGCCGGTGGCGATAGAGAGACCTTCCTGGTCGGCTTTTGGTTCATGTGTGCCCCTGTAACGGATAATAGCTACGCGACGCGCATGGAAAAAGATAAAGGCAGCACGCCGCGGGCGAGTCCTGGAGACTCTGCTAAGATTATTATGCGCAGGCGGGCGTGTGGATTGAATGGGAACTCCGTACTGGGCTGGAGGGCAGAAAGTCCTACCACTTCTCAGGACGAGGGTAGTAGACGGGACCGCGTAACTCCCGGGACTCCGGCGAAGACGTCAGGATTCATAAAGGTGTCCTAAACGAAAAGGAGCAGGGTACGGTATCACGTACCCTGCTCCCCTTATTTCCTCTAAGACGCCCCATACTCTTGGTGCTTATCTCGGCGTCCCTTGTGTTGTGTGGTTGCGGCTCTTAACCGGCGTGCGCCGTCTCAGCAGTTTGTTCGCCGTACAGGGTGGGCTGGGGTGTGGCGCGGGATAGCTCCTCCAGAAGGCGGGTCACGTCCGTGTAGGAGCGCAGGTTGTAGCGGGCGTAGGATTGCACCATACCCACGCGCAGGGAGTAGGCGTTTTCGGGCAGCACCATGAACAGGTGCTCGTCGGTCCAGTCGTCGCCAATAGCGAGCACGAAGTCAAAGTCGTCGCTGTCGAGCCAGGCGCGTCCCGAGGTGCCCTTGCTCACGCCCGCTGTCTTCACTTCGATCACCTTGTTGCCCTGCAACACCTGCACGTTGATGTTCGCAGTGAAATTCACCAAGTGGTCCAGCAACTCCTTGGCTCGGCTGGGGCCAAGGTCGGGGTCCGCTCCCCGGTAGTGCCAGGCGATGGAGAAGTCCTTTTCCTCGATGAACGAGCCGGGGAGGCGGTTGGCGTACATCTCCAGCACGGGGCGAATGCGTGACTTCCACTCGTTCGTGAGGGGCTGCGACAAGGCCCAGTTATCGTCATGTGGTTGTCGATCCCACACGCCGTGCTCGGCTACCATCCCGATGGGCAGGTGGCCGAACCATCTGTCCAGCGTGTCTCTATCGCGACCGCTGATTAGCACCAGGCGGTTGCCCGGCGTGTCGGCTATGCGGGCGAGTAGTTCCACCACGTCATCGCCGGGGCGGGCTTGCTGCGGGTCCTTGTTGAAGGGCACCAGCGTGCCGTCGTAGTCTATCAGCAACAGCCGCTTGTTCGCCCTGCGGTAGTCGTCCATGAGCCGCTCGCGCACGACGCTGCTCATGAGGCGGGCCTTGAACTTCTCCTGCGCCTGCTTGGTGGCCTGTAGCTGCCCCATGAAGTCCTCGGCCCAGTAGGTGATGTCGTAGCGCCGGAGCAGGTCCTGCATGCGCTCGATGCGCCGGTCCTGCTCCTCCTGCGGCATTTCGAGGGCTTCCTTGATCGCATCGGCTATCTCTTCTCGGCTGTGCGGGTTGATGATGATAGCGTCGCCCAGCTCCTTGGCTGCGCCTGCGAACTCGCTCAGGATGAGCACGCCGCCGTTGTGGTTGCGCGCGGCTACGTACTCCTTGGCGATGAGGTTCATGCCGTCACGAAGAGGCGTTATCAGGGCCACGTCGCTCACGTTGTACATGGCGACCAGTAGCGGGAAGGGTATCGACTTGAACTGGTAGGTGATGGGGGTCCAGGTGATACTGCCGAACCTGCCGTTGGTGCGGCCCACGATCTCCTCGATGCGCTCCCTCGTCTCCTGGTATCTCTCCACGCCGATGCGTGAGGGCACTATCACAAGGGCCATCATCACCCTGCCGTGCCAGTCCGGGTTGTCCTCCAGGAACCGGGCGAACCCCTGCAGGCGGTTGATTATGCCCTTGGTGTAGTCCAGGCGGTCGATGGAGAGCACCAGCTTGGTGTCCGCCACCGACCTGTAGAGCAGGCTGCGCTCCCGCTCGACTTCCGGCGTAGAGACCGCCTCATGGTAGCGGTTGAAGTCGATGCCCATAGGGAAGGTCTCGACCTTCACCTGCCGGTCGTTCACCAGGATTTCACCCAGGTTCTGCTCGTAGCCAAGCTCTCTCAGTACGGTGCGGGAGAAGTACTGCGTGTACTCGTGCGTGTGGAAGCCCACCAGGTCGGCCCCAAGTATGCCATGCAGTATCTCGGTGGCCCACTTGCGCGGTAGGGTGCGGAATATCTCGTAGCCGGGGAAGGGGATGTGCAGGAAGAAGCCGGTTGTCACGTCCGGCATGCGCTCGCGGATGAGGCCGGGTAGTAGCATAAGCTGGTAATCGTGCACCCATATCGCGTCTCCCGGCCTCGCCAGTTCCATGAGGGCGTCCGCATAAGTCTGGTTTACCGCCTTGTACTCCTCCCAGTATTCTTCCCGGAACTCCGCGTAGGAGGGCAGGTAATGGAAGAGGGGCCAGATTGTCTTGTTGCAGAAGCCGTGGTAGAACTTCTCCATCGCCTCCTCGTCCACAAAGACGGGGTAAGCGTTGAAGCGGTTGATGGCCAGCCTCTTGAGTTTCTCCTCCGACTCCTGCGCCACCGTAGCGCCAGGCCACCCCACCCACACATAAGGGGTGTTGTCGGGATCGACCTCCTCCTGGCTGGGGTCGCGCAGGCTCTCCAGGTACCCGGTGAGCCCCGATACGAGGCCGCCGGAACTCGGCTTGAGGGTTATCTCGCCGTCTTCTTCCTGCGCGGTGAAGGGCAGGCGGTTCGATACGATCAGCAGGCGAGGGCGCTGGGCCGGTAGGGCCGTCTCGCCGCTGGCATGACCGGCTATGTAAGCATCACCGTTATGGTTGCCGCTGCCGTTACTGTTACTGCTGTTTTTACCGTTTCCGTTGCTGCCGTTGCGGTCCATTTGCTTGGCTATGTCGGACATCCGGGGCGTGGTCCTTTCCTGGGACGCCCCATGTGCCAGGCACGCGGAACCGGTCTACCAGCGGCATGCACCGCATCCCTCGCGCCCAGGTCACACTCAGCTTCCCCTACTCTACCACTCGTGCTTCTTCTACTTTTCACCACTACAGTTGCTGGTCTGGTCCTAATACATTGGGGTGCAAGGCATGTGCCACCATACTCCCATTGCCGGACTCGCAACCCCATACAAAGTGATATACTGGTCGTGGTACAGCGTTCCTCACCTCCTGCCCGGTGCGGGAACTTTATGCGCTCCACCTTCGTCATGTAAGTAGTCACGTCATCACGTCCCCAAAGTCTGCAATCCGAATTCCCAAATCCGAAATCCAACAGGGGGGCTATCGTAGTGGATACCTCGACAGAAGGCACAGGGCCTGGACCTCGCAACAACCGCCAGCTATTGATGGGAGCGGGCATCGCACTTGTCTTGCTCCTTTTTGTAGGAGTGGGCGTCTGGCGGACTCTATCGCAGAGTCCCACCGGCGGTCCCAAGCAAAACCCGAAAGCGACCACCACACCCGGCGCTGTCGCCAACGGCCGGTCCGGTCTCGATGGCTGGGTCACGGTGTACACACCGGGGCCAGTCCGCACGCCAGACCTTAGTACACCCGCCGGTGCAGCCTCGCCCACCCCCCAGCCCTCGAACCCGACCGCGGTAGCCAACGTGCAGATAGAGAGCACGCCCACCCTCATTGCGGGCGCTGCCACGTTCACGCCGGTAGCCGGGCAGGGGCAGACGGGCAGCACAGGCAAGCCACGGGTGCTCGGCATCACGGCGGGCGTGGGCATGCGCTCCGGTGATATATCGGGCGAGGCTCCCCTCGCTGTTAGCTTCTCCGAGGCGATGGACCAGGCTTCTGTGCAGTCTGCCTTCCTGTTGAAGCCACAGGTGCAGGGCAAGTTCGCCTGGACCGCTAACACCGTCGTCTTTACGCCCGACCAGCCCCTGCAGCCCAATACCTCCTACACAGTCACCCTGGCCGCCGACGCGCGCTCGCTGCAGGGTGAGAGTGTGGCTGCGCCCCTGTCTGCCAGCTTCAAGACGGCACCCCCGCCCGCCGTGTTGCGCACCCTGCCCAGCGCCGGGGCCAGCGAAGTGCCCACCGACACGATTGTCACCATCACATTCAACCGCCCGATGATACCCCTCACCGCGCTCGACAGCCAGCCGGACCCTTCGCAGTGGGTGAGCATGTCGCCCCAGGTCAAGGGCCGCTGGGTGTGGCTCGGCACGGCGGCTGTGGGCTTCCGCCCCGAATCGGGTTTCCTCCCTTCTACTGTCTACACTGTGGGCGTGAAGGCGGGCTGGCCCGACGCTACGGGTGTTACTTTGCAGCAAGGTGCCGCGGTGAGTTTCACTACCATCCGCCCGGCCATCCTCAGCGTCTCGCCGTCCAATGGTATGGAGCGTGTGCCCATCGACGCGCCCATTACGCTGCGCTTCAACATGCCGATGGACCATGCTTCCGTGCAAGGCAGCATCAGCCTGCCGGTGCAGGGCACCGCTGAGTGGTCGGCGGATAGCACCGTGGTGACTTTCACGGCGGGCAGCCTTCTGCAGTTCAGTCACGACTACGCGATGCAAGTGACCGGCAGTGTCAAACCAGCGCAAGGCAACGCAGCGGAACTTACTGGCGGGACATCGGCCAACCGTTGGAGCTTCCGCACCACCGACTCGACTCATGTGGAGAACCACTATCCTGACAGCAGTGACGGCGTCGCGAGCCCAGGCCAGTCGTTTGGCTTCTCATTCAACAACCCGCTGTCGCCAGGCCAGGACGTGGCCCCCTTCCTCACTGTGGCCCCGCTGCCGCAGGGCTATATCGGGCAACTTGTCGCCGATGGTGCAAGCGTCTACACATCGGGCGTGCAACTGCTCCCCGATACCACCTACAGGTTCGAGCTAAAGGCGGGCCTGAAGGATATCTGGGGCCTTCCGGTCGCCCCGAGCACCTGGGAGGTAAAGATCGGGCCGCTGCCGCCGGCAGTTTCCATCAAAGGCGGTATCTTCCAGCCTGTCTACTCCGAAGGGCCGACGCGTGCGCGCATCGAGGCCACCAACCTGGACAAGTTCAAGCTGCAGCTTTACACGCTCAGTGATGCCGACGTGCGGCAGATACTGACGCGAGGTATATACGATTACAGGGACAACGCCCGGAAGGTGCCTGGCCAGCTAAAACGCGAGTGGGACGTCAGCGTGCCCAAGACCCAGGACGGGCAGGCCGCCACGCTCTACCCGGTTGTGGGCCTGGATGCCAACGCCGACCGCCTCCCTCCTGGCTTCTACCTGGTCAGGGCCACCGCCCCAAGCCCGTATAGCGAACAGCCCCTCGAATCGGCTGGTGTGCTGGTGGTGGGGCGCACGGGCGTGGTCACCAAGTCGGAGGGTAACAACCTGTTCATCTGGGCCGCTGACCTGGGTAGCGGTAAGCCCATGCCCGGCTACAAGCTGCGCGTGGAGCAGTCCGACTACGAAGGCAAGCGCCTGGGCACCAAGACGGGCACTACAGGCGCGGACGGCGTGGTGCGCCTGGTGCTCAACGATGCCAGCCAGTCGGCTTTCGTGAGCGTATGGAGCGACACGGGTGACGATACCCTGCTCGCCACCACGGGCTGGAGCCGCAACCTCTACTTCAGCTACTATGGCGACGATAGCTCCAACGGCGAGCGCGGGGCCATGTACACCGACCGGCCCATCTACCGACCGGCGCAGACCGTCTACTTCCGCGGCGTAGTGCGTACTGATGACGACGCTCTCTACTCGCTGCCTGACACTAGCGTGCCGATGGAGATACAGGCCTACACCTACGGCAACAACGGCCAGACCAACGTCTACACCGGCACTGCTACGCTCTCGCAAGTGGGCACCTTCAGCGGGCAGTTCGTCTTGCCTGCCGATGCGCCCACCGGCAGCTATACCCTTGTTATGCTACGGCACGGTGAGCAGTTAGACCCGTATTCGTACGGCTACTCGGTGTACGCCAGCTTCCAGGTGGAGGAGTACCGCAAGCCCGACTTCCAGGTGAGCGTCACCGCCACCCCCGAAGTGGTGCACGGCGACCCGCTTATCGCGGATATCACGTCCAGCTACTACTTCGGTGGCCCGCTTTCCAACGTCACCGCCACCGTCAACTTGCGCTCCGATCTCTACTACTTCGGGTGGAGCGATCCCGATACGGGCGAGTCTTACCAGTTCGGCACCGGCTATCCTATCATCTACTACAGCTACCCGCCACAGCCTCAGTCCGAACCTACCGTCACTACGCTGCAATTGCAGACCAACAAGAACGGCCTCGCCAGCGTGGACGTGAGCCGCTACGTGACCACCACCGAGGGCAGCCGCAGCGTACTCATCGAGGGGCAGGTGCAGGACCTGAGCAACCAGGCGGTCGCCAACAGCACAACGGCGGTTGTGCACCAGGGCCAGTTCTACGTGGGCCTGCGCACCAGTGACTACGTGGCCCAGGCCAAGCAGCCCCTCACCGTCACAGTGCGCACCGTGCAATCAATCAGCCGCAAGGTGCAACCCAATACCAACGTGGGCCTGCGCTTCGTGCGGGTAGAATGGCAAGCTCCCAAGTCGGGCAGCCCCGACCAGGGCTGGACCGAGGTTGAGGTGCCGGTGGGCGATGCGAACGTGACCACCGACGCCAACGGGCGAGCCACATACCTGTTCACGCCTCAGCAGGGCGGCAGCTATCGTATCTACGGCGAGAGTCGCGACTCTCGGGGTAACGCCATCAAGAGCAGCATGGGCTTCTACGCCTACAGCGACGACCCCGGCTACGTGCCCTGGCGCTACGAGAACGAACAGCAAGTCGAGCTTGTGGCCGACAAGGAAGTGTACAAGGCAGGCGACGTGGCCCGCATCCTGGTCGCTTCACCCTTCACCGAGGCCACCGGCCTGCTCACGGTCGAGCGCGGGCACGTGCGCCGCTATACGCTTGTGACGCTGCAGGGTGGCGCGCCCACAATAGAGGTGCCGCTGGAAGAGGGCGACTTGCCTAATGTGTATGTGGGCCTGACCCTCCTTGGGCAAGAGCGTCCAATCGCCGGCGCGCCCGCCGACTGGGCCAACAAGGTCACCATGCGGCAGGGCTACGTAGGCCTCACGCTCGATACCTCCGGCAAGCAGTTAGAGGTGAGCATAGAGCCGCAAGGCAAAGGCCCCTTCGAGCCTGGCAGCACCGCCAGCGTGAAGGTGAGCACCCGCGACAGCAGCGGTAAGGGCGTTCCGGGCGAGCTATCGCTGGCCGTGGTGGACGAGGCGATCTATGCCATGTCAGCCGACAATGCCACCCGCCTGTTCGATGCCTTCTGGAGCCAGCGCGGCCTGAGCGTGCGCACGGGTACCAGCTTCACCTCGGATGAGAGCACCGACGTAATACCAATGACGGGCGGCGCTGGCGCAATGCCGCCGGAAGTCATGCCCCTGGAAGCCCCTCAAGCTACGGCTACCACAGGGTCCCGCGCGGCGAAGGACGAAGCGTCCAACCCCGCTGCTCCCGCCAAAGTGCGCGTGGACTTCCGCGATACTGCCTTCTGGACTTCCGCTGTAACCACCGGGGCGGACGGCAGCGCGGTCGTATCGGTGCCTCTGCCTGACAACCTCACCACCTGGCGGTTGACGGCGCAGGGCATCAACCTCGCGACGCAGGCGGGCACCGCGTCCGCGCCTATGACGGTAACGCAGCCGCTTCTGATACGATCGGTGCTGCCGCGCTTCTTCCTCACGGGCGACAATCCGCACCCGCAGGCGATAGTCCACAACAACACGGGCCAGGTGCTCGACGTGGAAGTGAGCCTGGTAGTGAGCGGGGCCATCAGCCTAGAGAAGGGCAGTCCTTCGGCACAGCGCATGACGTTGCAGCCCGGCACGCAGACGGTGGTCAACTGGACCGCCAGCGTGGGCAAGGGCGATGTCGCCAACCTGCGCTACTGGGTGCATACCGTGGACAACGCGGGGCAGGCGGGCTACAGGGAGGACGCCATAGGGATGTCGCTCCCCGTCAAGCCGTTCGCCGCGCCCGAAGCGGTGGCTACCAGCGGTGAGGTGGCGGGCACCCGCACCGAGGAGACAATCTTCCTGCCCTATACCATCAACCCGCTCCTGGGCGAGTTGGAGGTGCAGGTGTCGCCCTCCCTGGCGGCTGCCACCACCCACAGCCTCAACTTCGTGGAGGAGTACCCTTACGAAAGCACCGATATGTCAGTGAGCCGCTTCCTGCCGCTGGTGGTGCTGGAGAAAGTCTACAACGAGCAGGGCACCAAGACGCCCTACGCCGCGCAGATTCCCGGTATCGTGCAGCGCAGCCTTAAGCGGCTGGCTGAGCTTCAGCAGCCGGACGGTGGTTGGTCCTGGTGGGAGGACGGCCCCTCAAGCTGGTGGCAGACCGGCTACGTGGTGCAGGGGCTTGCCGAGGCAAGCAAGGCGGGTTACTCTGTGCCTGGCGACATGCTGCAGCGTGGGATAGAGCGCCTGCAGCAGTTCCAGCAGGAGAACTCGCCGCAGGGTGTTGACGACACCTACAATCTGAACATGCGCGCCTACTCGCTGTACGTGCTCTCTTTAGCCACATCGACCACCGGCGAAATGAAGCAGGAAGGGCTCGATCTCGTCGGGCAGGCCCCGCGCATCAGCAACCACGCACGGGCATGGCTCGCTATGTCGCTGGACAGCATGGGCATGAGCGCAGAGAGCAAGACGGTGCTTGACAGCCTGGCCGCTGCCGCCCGCCAGTCGAGCACCACTGCGCACTGGGAGGAGGACAAACCCGACTACTGGAGCATGGGTACCAACACCCGCGCCACCGCCCTGGCTGTGGACGCCCTCGTAACGCTGTCGCCCAACGACCCGCTCACCCCCAAGGCGGTGCGCTGGCTCATGACGGCGCAGAAGGAAGGGCACTGGCTGTCGAGCATGGAGACTTCCATCAGCATAATCAGCCTGGCCCACTACATGCGCGCCTCCAAGGAGCTAACCGCCGACTACACCTGGCAGGTGACGGCCTTCGACCAGCTTCTGGGCAACGCGGTAGCCAATAGCACCAACGTCACGCAAACGGTGACGATGAACATGCCCGTATCGTCCATGCCGCAGAACACGCTCGGCACGCTGGGCCTGGCCCGTAGCAACGACCAGGGCAAGATGTACTACCAGGTGAGCCTGCGCTACTACGTGCCCGGCGAGGGTATCAAGTCGCGCAGCGAGGGGCTTGCGATCACGCGCAGCTACTATAAGGTAGGCAGCGACGACCCGGTGAAGGAAGTCAACGCCGGCGACCTAGTGAGAGTGCGCCTCACGATAGTGGCCCCTGAGACCTCTTACTACGTGATGGTAACCGACCCGCTACCCGCCGGGCTGGAAGGGGTGAACGGCTCGCTCAACACCACGTCGTTCACCGAGCGCCCGCCCAACCCGATGGGCACCAACCAGGCAGACGGGTCGGGGGGTGACATCGGCTTCGACTACGGCTACTATAGCCGCTGGTGGCGGTGGGGCCCGTTCGACAACGTGGAGATGCGCGACGACCGCACGGTGCTCTTCGCCGGCTACATGGGCCCCGGCACCTACGTCTACGAATACTACGCCCGCGCCACCACTCCCGGCGTCTACATGTCCCTGCCCGCCCACGCCGAGCTGCTGTACTACCCCGACGTGTTCGGGCACAGTGACGGCGGGCAGTTCACGGTGAAGTAAGACGCGAACCGTGGGAAGTTCAGATCAGTATGAGGAGGCCCCAATGCCACAAAGTGGGGCCTCCTCCTTTTAAGGCCATACTGGAGGCTGGAACGGGGCTGGGCAACTCCGGTGCCGAATGCACATGGACAAAGCCGGGGCTTGATCCTCAGCATAGGAGCGGGGAAGTTTTCCACAATAGCGAGTGGTGCTAACTGGCAAGTGGCTGTTCGGAGCGTGCTCCTGACGCTCGACTCGCGCGCTCGATGTCTCAAATTCCACCCTTATTCTCCTAATGTGTTATACTGCGGATTCATGGAGCAGCCTCGCAGCACCGGCAGAATAAGTGAAGCATCAATTAATCATTGTTCACCGCGCAAATCGTAACTATTCACAATAATTGATTCCTGCCTGGTATAAAGATTGCTATGCTATGGCATGTACAAAGATGTCTTTTTGACTTAGGAGCCGGCATTTCTTTAGGGTGCGGTGGGAAGCACGCAGAGGTGCACGAGGGAGGTAGCTCCTCTACACCTCGACCTCTGTAGCGGCTTTAATCCAGGGCGTTCTGAATATTCCCGCACTCCGTCTGCAAAAGCAGACAGTCAGCCTCCTGGCAGTGTTGCCATCAGACCCTGTGTTTGCTATGCCTTGAATCTGCCGGTAAGCGTACGATGCGCCTTTTGCGGGCATACCAGCATCGGCAACTCCTTATCGTCAAGCCTGAGCAATACGTCAACGACGACGCAAAGGAGATGAGCACGTGAACAAACAAGTCCTAATAACAGGGGGTGCCGGGTTCATCGGCTCTCACCTGGCCGACGAGCTACTGGCCCACGGCTACCGTGTGAGGGCGCTCGACAACCTTACCGAGCAGGTGCACGGCCCCGACCGTCACAGGCCAGGCTACCTCAGTTCCGAGGTGGAACTGGTAGTCGGCGACGTGCGCGACCCCGAAGCGGTGCGTAAAGCCCTCAAAGGGGTCGATGCCGTGTACCACCTGGCGGCGGCCGTCGGCGTCGGGCAGAGCATGTACGAGATCGAACGGTACACCGACGTGAACAACATCGGCACCGCCGTGCTGCTTGAAGCCCTGGCCGAAAACCCGGTCGAGCGCCTGGTAGTCGCCTCCAGCATGAGCATCTATGGCGAAGGGCTGTACAAGGCCCCCGACGGCTCCATCTCCGAAGGGCGCGAGCGCGACATAGAGCAGCTAAAGGCCCGGCAGTGGGAAGTGCGCAACGCCAAGGGTGAAGTGCTCACCCCCGTGGCCACCCCGGAATCTAAGACCCCCAATCTGGCCTCCGTGTACGCCCTCTCCAAGTACGACCAGGAGCGGCTGTGCCTGGTGGTGGGCCGTGCCTACAACATACCCACGGTGGCCCTGCGCTTCTTCAACGTGTACGGCACCCGCCAGGCCCTTTCCAACCCATACACCGGGGTGCTGGCGATATTCGCATCTCGCTTCCTGAGCGGGCATGCACCCCTTATCAATGAGGACGGCTACCAGCAGCGCGATTTTGTGAGCGTGTACGACGTGGCGCGGGCCTGCCGCCTCGCGTTGGAGGTGCCGGGAGCAGCGGGACAGGTCTTCAACGTGGGCAGCGGGCAGCGCTATACCGTGCGGGAGATAGCCGCCCGCATGGCCCCCCTCCTCAAAAAGGAGCATTTACAGCCCGAAATCACAGGCAAATACCGCATGGGCGACATACGACACTGCTTCGCCGACATTTCGCTAGCGCGGCGGGTGCTTGGCTACGAGCCTCAAGTCACGCTCGAAGAGGGCCTGACGGAGCTTGCGGGCTGGCTGGAGAAGCAGATCGTGGTGGACTACGTACCCCAGGCCTATGCAGAACTCGCCACACGAGGTTTGACAGTATGAAGCGACACGGCAACGAGCGGCCCACGGTCAAGCACCAGGGGCAGACTACCAACGGCACGAACGGTACGAATGGTGCCAATGGCATTCACAAGCCCGCCCGTAACGGCCACGGCCTGCACGATGGCCTCATCTCACCTGAGCTACGCCGCGCGATCGACAGCGGCACTGACGACCGTCCAGTACTGATTACAGGCGGGGCCGGGTTCATCGGCACCAACGTGGCCCACCGCTTCCTCTCTGAGGGGCGCAAGGTGTTAGTGTACGACAACCTCTCCCGTGCTGGTGTAGAGCAGAACCTGGCCTGGCTCAAAGCAACGCACGGCGACAAGGTGCAGGTCGAGATAGCCGATATCCGGGATGCCGTGAGCCTGCGGGCGGCAGTATCGAGGGCCTCGGCAGTGTTCCATTTCGCGGCGCAGGTGGCGGTGACCACCAGCCTCGATGACCCCATAGAGGACTTCACGGTCAACGCTCGGGGCACGGTGAACCTGCTTGAAGCGTTGCGCTCGTTGGACAATCCGCCTCCCCTGGTATTTACCTCCACCAATAAAGTGTACGGCGGCCTGGAGGATCTGGAGTTCCGGTCCAGTTCCAACGGCAGGCGCTACGAGCCCGCCGACCCCTTCATCAAGATGTATGGCATCAACGAGCGCCGCCGCCTCGACTTCCACAGCCCCTACGGCTGCTCCAAGGGCACCGCCGACCAGTACGTGATCGACTACGCTCGCACGTTCGGCATCAAGGCGGTGGTCTTCAGGATGAGCTGCATTTACGGCCTGCACCAGTTCGGCACCGAGGACCAGGGCTGGGTGGCCCACTTCCTCCTGCGGGCCCTGCACGGCGAACCTATCACCCTGTACGGCGACGGCCTCCAGGTGCGCGACATCCTCTTCGTGGACGACCTGGTGAACGCTTTCATGCTGGCCCTCAAGAACATCGACACCATTTCGGGGCAGGCGTTCAACATGGGTGGCGGCCCGTCTAACTCGGTCAGCCTGCTCGAGGTGCTGGATATCATCGGTGACGTGCACGGCAAGAAACCGCGGGTGCATTTCGGCGGCTGGCGGCCCGGCGACCAGCGTTACTACGTGTCGGACACCGCCAAGTTCCAGGCTGAAACCGGCTGGAAGGCCCAGGTGGGCGTGCGCGAGGGCATTGAACGTCTCTACAACTGGCTGCACGAGAACCGCATAGCGATACCAACGGCCCAGCCGCGCATGAGCAGCCCATGGACTGCGCCCGCGTTCCATGCGCCCGTGGGAGTCGGAGAGGGCGCGGAATGAGCGACCTTGCCGTTGTCTCGACTGTGGGCGCGGCGGGGGCGGTCGGCCAGCACGTCGGGCATCGCAAGCCGAGGATCGGCTTCCTGGGGCTTGGCTGGATCGGCAGGCACCGCATGGAGGCGATGCTGCGCGACGGCTGCATAGAGGTAGCCGCGTTGGCCGACCCCGCGATTGAGACCACGGAGCAGGCAGCCGCGATAGCCCCCGATGCTACCCTCATGGGCGGCCTGGACGACCTGCTCTCGGCGGACCTCGACGGCATAGTGATCGCCACCCCCAGTGCCATGCACGCCGAGCAGTCAATCGCAGCCCTGGAGCAGGGCTTGGCGGTCTTTTGCCAGAAGCCCCTCGCACGCAACGCTAATGAGACCCGCCTGGTGGTGGAGGCTGCACGCGCCGCCGACCGCCTGCTGTCGGTGGACCTCTCGTACCGCTACGTGGCCGGGATGGAACGCGTGCGCGACACGATTCGCAACGGAGAGCTAGGCGACGTATTTGCCGCCAATCTGGTCTTCCACAACGCCTATGGCCCCGACAAGGCATGGTTCTACAACCCCCAGCTTTCCGGCGGCGGCTGCGTAATCGATCTGGGCATCCACCTGGTTGATCTTGCCCTCTGGATGCTCGACTTCCCCGATGTGACGAACGTGCGAAGCAGCTTGTATGCGGGCAGTCAGCCCCTCAACGGCAGAACAGACACTGTAGAAGACTACGCCACGGCAAGCATAGAGTTGAGCAGCGGCACGACGGTGCAGCTTGCCTGCTCGTGGAGGCTACAGGCGGGACGCGAAGCGGTGATAGAGGCTTCGTTCTATGGCACGCAGGGTGGCGCGGCGCTACGCAACGTGAACGGCTCCTTCTACGACTTCACCGTAGAACGCTACCGGGGCACCTCCACCGAGGTGTTGAGCAGCCCGCCGGACGAGTGGGGCGGGCGCGCGGCAGTGGACTGGGCGAGACGCCTGGCCGCGGGGGAACTGTATGATGCCTCCATCGAGCACATCGTCGAAGTGGCGGCCACGCTGGACAGGATTTACGGGCGATGAAGGTGCTCATGACAGCCGACACGGTAGGCGGCGTCTGGAACTACTCCTTGCAACTGGCCGATGCTCTGGCTCCCTACGACGTGGAAGTGCATCTAGCCACAATGGGCGCACCCCTCACGCTCGCTCAACGCACCGAGGCCCTCGATATTGCCAACCTGACGGTCCATGAAAGCACCTACAAACTCGAATGGATGGACGACCCGTGGGCCGATGTCGCGGCGGCGGGCGAGTGGCTGCTCGGCCTGGCACGCGACATACGGCCCGATTTGGTGCACCTCAACGGCTACGCTCATGGCGCGCTACCCTGGCAGGTGCCTGTGCTCGTAGTGGGGCATTCGTGCAGCCTGTCCTGGTGGGAGGCAGTGCGCGGGGAGCCCGCACCCCCAGCCTGGGACTGCTACCGCTCCGAAGTAAGCCAGGGGTTGCACGCCGCCAACATGGTAGTAGCACCTTCTGGTGCCATGCTCGCGGTGCTCGAACGGCACTATGGCACGCTTACCAATCCAACAGTCATATACAACGGGCGCGATGCCTCACTCTTCCCGCCCTCCGCAAAAGAACCTTTAGTGCTGACGGTCGGCAGGCTGTGGGACGAGGGGAAGAACGTGGCGGCTTTGCGCGATGCCGCTACAGGGTTAGCATGGCCGGGGTATGTCGGCGGGGAGGAGCAGCACCCTGAGGGTGGACGAGTGAGCCTTGGTGACTTGCAACCTCTGGGGCGGCTCTCCGCGGCCCAGCTAGCGGACTGGTATGGCAGGGCTGCTGTTTACGCGCTGCCCGCCCGGTACGAGCCGTTCGGCCTGTCCGCGTTGGAGGCGGGGCTTGCCGGGTGCGCTCTTGTGCTGGGCGACATACCGAGCCTGCGGGAGATTTGGGGCGACGCCGCGCTATTCGTGCCCCCAAATGACACTGCAACTTTGCGGTTGGCGCTGGACGCTCTGATAGAAAACCCCCCGTTGCGTGCGGAGATGGCTCAACGGGCCCGTAGGCGTGCGATGGGATATAGCGTGGGGCGTATGGTGCAGGGGTACATCACGGCCTACAACGCGCTCTGCTCGGGGGAAGTTGCCGCCGGTTGGAAGGAGGACATCGCGTGCATATCGTGATGTTCTACCACTCGCTCGTCTCTGACTGGAACCACGGCAACGCTCATTTCCTACGCGGGGTAGCCACGGAACTGCAGTCGCGCGGCCACGAGGTAGATATCTACGAGCCGGAAGACGCCTGGAGCGTGCAGAACCTGGTGGAGGAGCACGGCACAGAGCCAATCGCCCGCTTCCACCTGGCCTACCCGACGCTGCGTAGCACCCTGTACGACCTGGACACGCTGGACCTGGACCGTGCGCTCGATGGGGCTGACCTGGTGCTGGTGCACGAGTGGAACGATCCTGGCTTGGTGAAGAGGCTGGGGGAGCACCGCGCCCGCTCCAATTCCTACAAGCTGCTGTTCCACGACACCCACCACCGCGCCGTGACAGAGCGCGAGAGCATGGCCGTCTACGACCTGCGGCACTACGACGGCGTGCTGGCCTACGGGCGGGTGCTCCGCGACCTGTACCTATCGGAGGGTTGGACGCAGCACGCGTGGACCTGGCATGAGGCCGCCGACACTCGCTTGTTCCACCCTATCGAGGGTAGCGCGCAAGAAGGCGACCTTGTGTGGATTGGCAACTGGGGCGACGACGAGCGCACCGCCGAGCTACACGAATTCCTGCTGGAGCCTGTGAAGTCGCTGCGGCTCAAGGCGCGGGTGTATGGTGTGCGCTATCCCGGCCACGCCAAGAAAGCTCTGGCAGCCGCAAACATAGAGTACGGCGGTTGGCTGCCTAATTTCGAGGTGCCCCAGGTCTTCTCCCGATACCGAGTGACGGTGCACGTACCTCGCCGGCCCTACACCAAGGCGCTGCCCGGCATCCCCACGATACGGCCCTTCGAGGCGTTGGCATGCGGTATCCCCCTCGTGTCCTCGCCGTGGGACGACGTTGAGGGGCTGTTCACGCCGGGTAAGGACTTCCTTGTAGCTCGCAATGGGCAGGAGATGCGAGACCATTTACGGCTGGTGTTGTCGGACCAGGACCTTGTACGAGAGCTTGCCGAGCACGGTCTACGGACAGTACAGGAGCGACATACCTGCGCTCACCGCGTGGACGAACTGCTGGGCATTTATGGGGAACTCACCCAGGTAGGCAATTACAGGCAAGAAGAGGTAGCGAGCGCATGACAGGCGGACTAAAGATAGCGTTTTTCGGCTCTAGCCTCGTTTCGGCTTACTGGAACGGTGCGGCCACGTATTACCGGGGCCTCATCCGGGCG
>JAXDKH010000459.1:0-6079 GCA_034667185.1 Chloroflexia bacterium
GGGATGTTGTTCGGTCCCAGGTTGCGGCTCTGCCCCTGTGCCGCTGCGGTGCGTACGCCTGCGGCCGGTAGGCTCGACAGGATCATTGCGCCAACTACACCAGTATAAAGCGCTGCCCTGCCGACGCCACGTTTGACGTTATTCATTCTCTCCTCCTATTTGGCGTGAGCCAAATGGTGTCATGGGAAATTCCCAACAAGGAAATGTGCCTTTGCCACATGGGAGCTATGGCATTGAGCGTGAGGCCCGGCTTCAGCAGTGTGCGGCGCTAAAACTTGGCCCGTTGTGTTTACCACCGACGTTTCAAATTTCGTCTCTGGCTTCGGCCTAGCTCAGGCCTTGCCGGTGGTCCTTCCCACCTCCCTTCTCTTCGGAGATTCTGTTTCACAGCCATATTTGGTTGTAGATATTCAGTTTTTTAGTGCCGAGCAAAGCCTCGACTCTTGCGAGCAGTTCCACCGGGCACATTGTCTGGAATAGTACCACATTACCCGGTTAATGGCAAGTGCCCTGTCATGTCCTGGGTATGCGGCCCATAATCATGCAGGAGTCTTTACCCACTTTTCGCCCGCAAATATATACACAACAAAAAGCGTAAAAAGGTTCATTTTACGGGTGAATGACGCGTAACACGTAAGACGTAATGGACGGCTTCTCAGGACGCTCCGTTACGTCTTACGTGTTACGCACCACAAATCCGAATTCCGAAATCCGAATTTCCAAATTACTTAAAGTACCACTGCGCGACGTTGAAGAAGGGGGTCACTTTGCCGGCTGAGGTCTTCCAGTTGGCGAGGGTCGGCTTGTGCACCTCGATGTGCGGCCGCACGTACAGCGGCACCAGGGCCACTTCGTTCATCAGCTTGATCTGGATGTTGGCGGCCAGTTCGCCTTGCTTGGCTCGTTCGGTCTCCAGCGCGAATTGCCGGAGTTGGGGGTCGAGGTCGGGGCTGCTGTAGCGCCTGTAGGCCACCAGCCTGCCCTTTGCTACCTCGCCTGCCTCCACGTTCGGCGTGTACCACTCGCTGAGGTCGGCGTAGTCGCCAAGCACCGAGGCATATGCGCACAGGTCGCACGTTTCGCCGTTGCAGTCGGCGCACGTGCTCGTTACCTTCTTGACATCCACCCTGATGCCCAGCGCCTCCAGGTCCGTCTTGACCTGCGCGGCGGCGGCTTCCCGCGGCTTGTTCGTGCCTACCACGACGTACTTCAGCTCCAACCGCTGTCCGTCCTTGGCACGCACTCCATCCGGCCCTTTCACCCAGCCCGCCCCATCGAGTATGCCGTTTGCCTTCCCTACGTCGTAAGCGTACTGCGGCAGCTTCAACTTGTCGCTCCACTGCTGCGCGAACGCCTGGTTTTGCAAAGACAGCGGAGAGGCGGGGGGCAGGGGAGTTTGCAGCACCGTCCCTTTGCCCCTGAGCGTGTCGTTCACGATCTTTTGGCGGTTGATGCCGGTGATAATCGCTTCCCGTACCGCTTTGTCCCGCAACACCGGCGAGCCCAGGTCGAAGTCGATCCGCTCCCAGCGCAGGCCGGGCACGTAGTCTACGGTTTGCACGCCGGCCAGTTGCTCCAATGTATCGGTCGGGGCGGTAAATCCTTCGCCCGTAGCTGCATCCAGGTCGCCCACCCGCAACTGACCCAGCAACTGCGTCGGGTCGCTCACGAAGCGGATGATGATCCTCTTGATGATTGGCGGGTCGGTGAGCGTGTAATTCTCGTTGGGCACCAGGTCGATCTGCTGAGAGGTGGCCCAACGCTCTATCTTGTACGGTCCCGTACCGACGTGCGCCGCCTGCGCATAGCTCGTATAGCCGATAGTGTCGAAGGGCACATTTTGCAGTATGTGGCGCGGGTGTATTGTGCCCACTGCGAAGTAGGTAGGGTGCGTCACCGGCTGCTTGGCGTCCACGTACGGCTGCAGAAAGGCGTACTGGCGCTTGTCGTTGGCCTTCTGCAATATGTCGGCGGCCTGCTTGTAGCTGAGCCAGTTATAGATAATCGTGTACTTGTCCGGTTGGTCTATCGTGGCTATCTTCTGCCAGATAGTACGGTCCAGCACGGGCGTGTTCGAGTCGGTGAGCAACTTGAACGAGAAGACGGCGTCATGGGAAGTAAGCTCCGTGCCGTCCGACCACTTGAGCCCGCGCCTGATCTTGTACTTGGTCACCAGGTGCCGGTCGTCGCCTATTCCTACGAAGTACGAGCCTCCATTTTCGAGCGTGGGCAGGTAGTACGCATCTTCCGGGTAGTAGTTGCCGTTCTGGTCTTGCCCCACGAGTCCATCGTCCACCGCGTCAATCACCGCCGAGGCTACGTACGAGTCCTGCGCCCAGCCAACCAGGTTAGCCGGTTCCTGCGAGAAACCCACGAACGCCACATCCTTGGTGGTGCCCATGTTCTTGGGCGGTGCGGTAGGCAGTTGGTCCCCAGGCACCGGCGTCAGTTTGTACTGCTGCACGCCCAGTAACCCTAACTCCACCTCGTAGGGGGCCGCTTTCTCAGGGTGCAACTCGAAGCGGTTGCGCTCGAAGTACTGCACCGTGTAAGTCTTGCCGTCCGTGGCCGAGACTTCCTCGAACTGCTCTGACAAGGGGAAGCCGAACTGAGCTATCCCGCCATAGTCCTTCCAATAGGCGAGTATCTTGCCCGAGATCGAATGATGCGTCTCCTGGAACCAGACCTTCTCGCGCCCGTTTGCGTCTGCCGGCTTGTCGATGGGCACGAACGCCTGGTCCGCGGGGTTGCGCACTTTCTTCGTTACCGGGTCAGCCGACCCTCGCCCCTCGGCCAGGCTGGTGCCAAGCAGCCCCAGCAGCACATCATAAGGGGCCTGGTTGCCGGGGTGGGCCTCATAGCGCGCTCGCTCGAACCACTGCACCTCGTACACTTTGCCGTCCGACAGCGAAATCTCAGACCTGCGTTGCGTAATCGGCAGCCCGTTCACGTAGATACTTGCTTGCTCGCTCCCTTGCTTGCTCCACTCCTGCAAGAACCGACCGCAGACCTGGAACTGCCCAAAAGTCCGGCAGTCCTGCTGCGCCCCGACCTTCCCCACACCTGGAGGTGACACCATCTCGCCCAGCAGACTCATAACGGCCATGCCGTACAATATGACCCGCCTCGATAGTTTCCAACTAGTCATATCCCTTTAGCCTTCCCGACTTTGCTCTGGTACAAGCTATATTCAAGGTCTTACATTCCTCTTGCGAATCTGCCGTGATTCTATGTACGCAATTAGCGACTTTAGTTAATCAGCCAATGCCAAGCATATAATTAGCGTTACTTTCGTGCGTGAAGACCTGGAATGACGCTTCTACTTTAGAAGCATTGCGTCCCCAAAGCTGTAAAAGCGATACTTTTCCTTGATCGCCTCATCATATGCCCGCAACATCAACTCTCTACCCGCGAAGGCCGACACAAGCATCAGCAGCGTGGTCCTGGGTAGGTGAAAGTTGGTTATCATTGCGTCTACCAGCCCGAACCGGTACCCCGGTCGAATGTATAGCCGCGACCAACCCTCACCCGCCATTATCTGTTGCGTGCGATTTCCAGCTTCAATGCTTTGCGCCTGCGCCACCGTTTCCAGCACCCGCACGCTGGTAGTGCCGACCGCGACCACCCTGCCGCCTTCCGCCCGCGTGCGCGTAATCGCTTCCGCCGTCTCCCGCGGCAGGGAGTACCATTCGCTGTGCATGGGGTGCTCCTCCACGTTCTCCTCGTGCACCGGCCTGAACGTGTCCAGCCCGACGTGCAGCACCACGGTTGCGAACCCCACTCCCTTGCCCTTCAGTTCGCCAATCAGCCGCTGGGTAAAATGGAGTCCCGCCGTAGGTGCCGCCGCCGAGCCCTCGGTGCGCGCGTAAACCGTTTGGTAGCGAGATGGGTCATCCAACTTCTCGTGGATGTAGGGCGGGAGGGGCATCTGGCCGAGGGCGTCCAGCAGCGGGCGCGGCGGCCTGTCGAACCTGACGATCCTCCCGCCCAGTTCCGCGCGGGCCACCACCGTGGCTTCGAGGTAGGGGCCGCCGTCCGGGTTGCCGAAGCCCAGCCGCGTGCCTTCCAGCACCCTGCGTCCGGGGCTGACCAGGGCCTCCCAGGTGGCACGCTCCGCACCCTCTTCCTCCGGTTGGGGTGCGGGCCGCAACAGCAGCACCTCCACCTTCCCTCCGGTGCCCACCTTGTAGCCCATCAGCCGCGCGGGCAGCACTTTACTCTCGTTAGCCACCAGCAGGTCGCCAGGGCTGAGGTAGTCTGCTAGCTCGTAGAAGCGCCTGTGCTCGATGCTGCCCGTGCCGCAGTCCAGAATGAGCAGCCTGGCATGGTCTCGGGGCTCGACCGGCGTCTGAGCGATTAGCTCCGGCGGCAGCGAATAATCGAACTCCTCTATACGCATACTGCCATTATAGCCTCAAACCCTATCACAAGCCCGGCACCATGAGGAGCTTTTCCACATGCTGGACGATAGAAGAGGAGACGAAACCGCATCACGCCAAGGACGCCAAGGACGCCAAGAGCGCGTCAAGATTGCTATTGTTAGGTTCTTACTAACCACTAACCACTAACCACTAACCACTAACCACTAACCACTAACCACTCCTACCATCGTCCATCGTCCCTCGACTGGTTCAAATCTTGCTTAAACTATCAAGTTGGCAGTGTCACTGCTACGCTCGACCCTGCATTTCCCTCACCAGGAGCATATCGTACCAGGCACATGGCCAACAGTCATAACATACCTCAACAACAGAGAAGCGCCGACGGCATGCCCGGTGGTACCCGCCCTGCCTCGCTTGGGGAGCATTCTCAGGACTCCGGCCTCGGCTGGGCTCGTCTCATGGCGCAGCTATCCGGTTACCTGAACCATTCTGCGGGGCTGGACGCCATCTGCGAGGCTGTAATCGAAGATGCCGGGACCTTGTTCCACGCGGATTGCGCCTCGGTCTTCCTCGTGGTCGACACACGCCATCTCAAGTACGTGGCTGGCTTTGGCCTCTCCACAGAGTTCGTCTCCCGAGCCGAGCAGATCACAGGGGAGGAGGCTTCCTCGTACTTTCTGGCCAGCGCTAACGCCCCGCTTCTGGTCTCCGACCTGAGCGCCGAGCCACCACGCTCACCCCACCAGGCTCTGCTGCGGGACGTGGGCATTTGCGCTCTCGCCTCCCTGCCTCTGACCAACAGGGGCAAGCTCCTGGGCTTTATGAGCTTCTACTACGAGGAAGCAAGGCCCTACTCGGAGGAAGAGCAGTACGGGCTGGAGATGGTCGCTAACATGCTGGCGCTATCAGTCTCCAACACCCAGTTCATGGAAGCCAAGCAGGGAGAGGATCGCGCCCGCAACCGCTTCCTCAACGCCCTTAGTCACGAGCTACGCACACCGCTGACCTCTATCATGGGTTTCACCCAGGTCATTCGCAAACGCCTGGCGAACGCCCCCGACCCTGACCCACGTCTCGTGGACCAGCTTGAGGTGCTCTGGACTCAGGCCCAGCGCCTGAACCGCCTCATAGACACGTTTGTAGACCTGTCGCACATCGAGCGCGGCGAGTTCGAGATCAACCTGGGCAAGGTGGAGTTGACAGCGATCCTGCGGGCAGCGGTGAAGCAGGCAGTCGGCCAGGCCCGCACCAGCCAGCCGGTGGAGACCAACTTCTCCGACGACTACATCTGGGTCCACGGCGACGGCAAGCGGTTGGAGCAGATATTTACCCACGTCATCTCCAACGGTCTGAAATACTCCCCGCCTGACAAGCCGGTGCTGGTGAACGCCCGCCTCGACCAGCAAGCAGGCCGCATAACCATAGACGTGATAGACCGCGGTCCCGGCGTTCCCCCGCACCTGCGCAAAGACCTCTTCGAGCGCAGTAACCCAGGCGACGCCCAACGCTCCGGCGGCCTCGGCGTGGGCCTCTTCCTCACCCGCACCGTCGTAGAGGCCCACGGCGGCCACATAGGCATCCAAAGCTCCCCCAGCGAAGGCACCACGGTCAGTATCGTGTTGCCGGTGTGATGGTGAAACGAGGTTCTGAAACGAGAAACGTGAAACGTGAAACGTGATGCGGCTTGCTAAAGAGGG
>JAXDKH010000460.1:0-20892 GCA_034667185.1 Chloroflexia bacterium
TTTGCCATTTCTCAGTGCTTCGACCTGCCAATTCGAGCTTCAAAGCCTTGGCCAACTTGATATTGCCCAGGTACGTACATGTTAATGCCTCACCCCAGGTGAACTTTAACTCCCTAAAGAGAGATAAGCTCTCTTCGACATGTGCGTATGATTTGCCGGTATCTTTGAGCCCTCTCTCTGCTAATCCTAAGAAAGTCAGCGCAAAAGCAAGATACCACTTTGCTCTCCTGAGCGCCTGTGCGTCCTTGCTGTATGCCACCTCTTTACGGCTTAGCTTAACGCTTCTCTCCAGGAAGGCACGCGCTTCCTCTGAATCTTCCTTGGCCCTGTGAAGCAAGCCTGCACCAAACAGAGCAAGAGCATACGCTCTGGTATGACGGGATGCACCGGCATGGCCCAGCACCCGCTTAAGCCACAATATACCCTCGCTGTAGTTGTTCCTGAAAAACCAATAGACACTCAATGACCCGGCCATAGAGAGCGCTTCTTTAATCTTTCTATGCTCCAAAGCCCAGCCCAAGACGGCACGTATGTTATCAATCTCAAGATCGAGCCGGCCTAGCCACGCTTCCCGGTCGCTGCTGGGGAAGTTATCTTCGGCCTCTGCAACTAGCTTGACGTACCATTCCAGATACCGCCGGCGAACTTTCGGCTGGAAAGTAAACGTCTCTCGCACATAGTCACGAATGGCGTCGTGCATAACGTACCGAGGATCATCTCCCTGGTACGTGCATCTTAGAAGGCGGTTTTTCTCTAGCCTCCTCAAGCTATCAGCTACTCCGTATTCTACTTCATTTCCGTAGACCCACTCCGCAGCTTTCAGACTGAAACTACCGGCAAAGATTGACACCTGTCGAAAGATGTCCTGGTCTTCGTCGCTCAGCAAGTCCACTGTCCAACTGATAGTGGCCCTTAACGTTCCAAGCCCATTATGATGTCGTTCGTACTCGGTTACTAGTGCGGGGAGTTTATGTGAAACCAGGTCAGTATCAGGCAAACGGTCTGTTCGGGCAGCAGCCAGTTCTATGGCCAGCGGTATGCCCCTAAGCTTATTACAAATAGTTCTGACTACGGCTCGGTTGTCCTTGACAATAAAGTCAGCATGCGGCCCTAGTTCTGACGCTCTAGCCTGGAAGAGCTGAATTGAAGCCGGTAGCTCCTCCTCGGCATCTACTTGCACTGCGGGTCTCGTGCGCGGTCGAGCCAAAGCCAAGACTTTAATATGGCTGTTATGTTTGATGGACTTGTCAACCTGCGTGTTGAGGGGTTTACGACTGGTAGCCAATATCTGCATACCCGGAGCTGCCTCTAAAATATGGTTCGAGAGATCAATACAGGCCTCAATTATATGTTCGCAGTTGTCCAATACGAGAAGCATATTGCGAGGGCGTAGATAATTCCTGAGACTCTGCAACAGCGGGAAATCGGGTGATTCAGGCACGCCAATCTCTCTGGCTACCACCTGCGGCACGAATGTCGGGTCGTTTAGAGCAGCGAGCTCCACGACCCGAACACCATCCGCGTATTGCTCTTCTATTTCTCTTGCAATTTGCACAGCCAGGCTGGTTTTGCCGTAGCCCGCCCCCCCCACAAGGGTGATCATTCTTACGCTTTCCAGTCTTTTCTTAATCTTTCTTTTGTCCTCTTCTCGCCCAACGAGTTCTTGTTTGGGGAGCACATAGGCACGATCGCTCGGAGGATCAACTGCAAACCTGCGCGGCGTAGACGTAACTGAGGGTGTCTGTGGAAACCCTGGCATAGAGTATGATGACATTACTGTTCCTCTGAGCTTTGGTGATATTGACTACTCATACGGAATTGGTGGCTGGACACCTGCAATTTTGATGCCCAGGTAAATTCCAGGTGGATTAGCTAGCGCCTATTTCAACCATACCAGCGGCCAGGACCGAAGCAGGATACGATGTGTGGTTGTATGACCGTATCGTGTGTGGCAGAACCTCTTGCGTTCTTAAGTACAACGGGGAATAACGACCTGCTAAAGGACGAGTAGGACTATTATAACAGGGCATGCAAGGGTGCACAAGGCCCAAAACGGTCTTGCGGCACCCTTGCATGCCCTGTTATGATTCCAGGGAGCAGGATCGTGTCCGAACCTCCGGTTGAAGTGGGGCAGCCGTCCACGGCCAAGAATGTCTGCTGATCGTAGGCGCGGGCTTAACATACTCAATATACGCGAATCGCGCTTCAGAGATACATTGGGTGCGTAACGCGACACAGAGTAACAGGCTCCAAACGCACGAGAGAAGCCAGCTATAGGATTTCCAACGTAACTATGGAGTCGGCGCGACGCGGCGCGAATCGGCTCGGTGCAAGCCATTACTTCCAACGTAACTGTAGAAAAGTACGCATTCACAAGGTGACCGTACAAGGGGTAGTTGTCCTTTCCAAAACCTAGTATATCACACGACACTGCCGTCGGCGCAATCCGTCATGCTCCACCCAGTAGCACCAGCAATAGAACCCCCATTAGGTGGCGCTCGAATCAGGGCCCAGGTAGATCCGGCCATACTACTAGATCATCGAAATCAGCGTATAGCCACTGGGAAGCCGGAGTATAAGGGCAGTATTTCAGAAGTGCATTGCTGCGAAGTAACCTTTACTGCTCCCCTCTTTGGTGGTCCGTGGCGCGGCTGTGATACCCTTCGCCTATACTGGTGATGGGTATCCCCAATAACTGTGGAACTACCCGCCCAATGACTGTAGAATTTTCACTGTGGGTGGGCTCCGCTCAATACTTTGGTAAACGGCGCAATAACTGTGGTAATTTACATCTCTCGACGACCTTCGAGCGCCCTGCTCAAAGTCACCTCATCCGCGTATTCCAGGTCGCCGCCCATCGGCAGGCCGCGCGCGATGCGGGTGGTGCGCACCCCCTGCTTGGCGAGCTTCTGGTTGATGTACATCGCGGTGGAGTCGCCCTCTGTCGTGGCGTTGGTAGCTAGGATGACCTCTTCCACTTCCTTATCTGCGGTTCGCTTCAGCAACTCCTCTATCTTAAGTTGCTGTGGGGTCACGCCGTCCATGTAGTTGAGCGCGCCGTGCAGCACGTGGTACAGGCCCTTGAAATCGTTGGTGCGCTCGATGGCGATAACGTCCAGAGGCTCCTCGACCACGCAGATCTTGCTGCGGTCGCGCCCCCGGTCCTCGCAGATGGAGCAGGGGTCTTGCTCGGTGATGTTGAAGCAGACGGAGCAGAAGACTATGCGCTCCTTCATCTCCGTTATCGCTTCCGCGAGGGCCTGGGTCTGTTCCTTGGGGCTTTTCAGCAGGTAGAAGGCCAGGCGGGCGGCACTCTTGGGGCCGATACCGGGCAGCTTGTTCAACTCGTCTATCAGACGGGCAACCGGTTCAACGCTCAGTTGGATACTCACTCTATCACCTCAAAATCTAAGCTAATTACTCGTGGATTTACGCTCGAACCACAGCCGCCCAGCCTCAATGGCTGCCGAACTGTACCCCACAATTATACCATTAAAGTAGCAAAGGACGGTGGCAAAATGCACACCGTCCAGCCGCCTCACCGCTCGTACTAAAGCCTGTTATGGCCCCCAGTTGATGCCGCTGATGGGTGAGAAAATGTAGAGGAGCGTGGCAGCGGTGATGGCCCATAGCACGCTGCAAATTAGCAGGGGCCGGTCGCGCAGGAGCACTTCTTCGGGGCTGCTGCCCTCGTTCTTCTGGTACACGAGGTACAGATAGCGGAAGATGCCGTACAGCACGAATGGTATCGTAAGCATCATCAACTTGTTTTCCTGCAGCGGCTTGGGCAGGTTGCTGGCGGTGAAAGTGTAGAGGCTGTACGACATAACGGTGCTGGCAGTGATTACGGCCAACATTTCCTCAATGAGGGCCGGTGAATACTCGTCAAGCACCTTCCTGTGCCCGCTTGCTCCTTCTCCCAGCAAAAGTATCTCGTGCTTGCGCTTATTGAGTGCCAGGAAAAGCGCACCTAAAGTGGTCACGACGTACAGCCATTCCGAGATTGGCACGTCGATGGCAAGCGCCCCAGCGATGGCCCTGAGCGTGAAACCGGAAGCCAGCAGGAACACATCGAGTATCACGACGTGTTTGAGCCCAAACGAGTAGCCGAAGTCCTTAGCCATGTAGATAGCAGCGACCAGGGCAAACCAGGGGTTCAGCCAGTACGCCAGGATAAAGGTGATGGGCAATATGACCGCTACGGCTCCCGCTGCGATCTGCCAGGGCAAGGCTCCGGAGGCGATAGGCCGCTTGGCGGTGCGGGGATTGAGGCTGTCCTTGTCGCGGTCGAGGATGTCGTTGATGAGGTAAACGCACGACGAGAACAGGCAGAACAGCGCGAAGGCGGCGAGTGCTTTCAGGATCGCGTTTATATCGGTGAACTTTAGGGCGAACAGGAGCCCCGCAAACAGCAGCACGTTCTTGGTCCACTGCTTGGGCCTCATGGTCTTCAGTATCAACAATGGAATGGCCGCCGCGCCTGGGCGTTGCGCCTTGGGGAGGGCAGGCACGTCGTCGGATGTGGTTTGCATAAGGGTGTGGAGTACTTCCGGTAGAGGAGTGCGGGGCCAATGTCAGCCCGCAGTAAATGATAGCCTATGGGTTGCAAGCGCGTCAAACTCTGTGGAACTTGGAGCACGCGCCAGATTGGCCTCAGAGTGCGACCATCTCACGCGGCCCTTCAGACCAAGCCCTGTTCCATGGCATAACGCGTAGCTGCACTGCGCGAGCTAACGTTCAGCTTCCCATAGATCGAGTGCAGGTGGGCGTTCACGGTGTGGCGGCTCAGATGCAAGCGCGAAGCCACGTCAATATCGCTCAACCCTTCTGCAATGAGCTTCAGTACCTCCACCTCTCTACGTGTGAGTCCGTCGGGGTAGCGTGACTTGCCCGTGACCTGCTGAACGGGCTCCTTGTAGTCGGCGGCTTCCCGCGGCGAAAGGGCAAGGCCCTCGTTCCAGGCGCGGCTGAATTCGGCCTCATCCAACTGCGAGAGGATCGCGGTCCGGGTGCGTTCATAGACCGCCTGGTCGGAGGGGGCAAGACGGGCTCCCAACAACTCGATACCCGCGTGCGCAGCCGCCAGGAGTCGGGTTGCCCGCTGTGGCTGTCGCTGCGCCGCCGAAATCTCAGCCAGGGCCATCAGGGAATAGGGGATTCCCCACGTATAATCTACCTCGAGTTGAACAGCAAGGCATTCGTCCAGAAGGGCCCTGGCACGGGCCAGATCGCCTGTGCGGATGCACACAAGGGCAAGGTTGTTCAACCCAGCAGTCATGCTACCCTTGTCGCCGGCCTCGCGGAACATGACCACGCCTTCTTCCAACAGCTTGGCGGCGCGCACGTAGTCCTGTCTGTGCATAGCGACGCGCCCAAGGTTGTTCAACGAGCCCCCTACGCCCCACTGGTTGCCCATAGAACGGCGAATTGCCAGGCTTTGCTCGTACAGGTAAGTGGCGCGGTCGAGGTCTCCCATAGATTCCATGGCCCTTCCAAGCCCGTTCAGAGACATGGTTGAATTCCAGTCGTCGCCAAGCTGGCGATTGATGGTGAGACTTTCGTCACAATGCACTGCGGCGACTGAATAATCACCCTGGAAGAGCGCGAGCCAGCCTGCGGAGAAGAGGGCCTTGGCGCGCGCCGAGGTCATGCGGTGCCCTTCAGGGACTTTCAAGACCAGTTCCAGCCACTCGCGTCCCTCGCTAATCGGTCCGTAAATCTGCCAGAACTGCGCCAGTGCCCCTGCGATACGCAGCCCGTACTCCACTCGCTCGTAGGTGTCTGCCCCGTCTGCCCCCGTGCTCCATGCCAGAGCCGCGCGCAGGTTGTCGCGGTCCGTGCGCATCTTCTCCAGCCACTCGGCCTGCGCGGGTCCCCTCAGTTCCTTCTCCCCGGCCTCCGCGAAGGCAGCAAAGTACCGGGCGTGCCGTTCGCGAGCAGCCTCGGCCTCTCCTTCCTCCACCAGCCGCTCTGTAGCAAACTCGCGGATCGTTTCCAACATCGCCAGGCGAAGCTCTCCCTGCTGGTCCACGCGACGGAGGAGGCTCTTGTCAACGAGCGACGACACGCTTTCGAGGGCATCCAGGTTGTCTGCCGAGCCGGAAGTGGCCGCCACAGCCTCAACGGCTTCAAGAGTACACCCGCCCGCAAACACCGACAGCATCCGGAAGAAGCACTGCTCCTCGCGATCAAGGAGCCGGTAGCTCCAGTCGATGGTGCCGTGGAGCGTCTGCTGGCGGATTGGCAGATCGTTCGCCCCACCTGTCAGTATCGTCAGGGCCTGCCGGAGTCGTGCAAGCAGCGCCTGCGGTGAGAGTATCTTCAATCGCGCGGTCGCCAGTTCAATGGCGAGGGGGAGGCCGTCCAGCCTCACGCAGATTTCAGCTACCGAGCGTGCATTGCTTTCATCCAGCGTGAAATTCGGTCGCACAGCCGATGCTCGTTGCACGAAGAGCGATACGGCCTCGTTCTGTGCCAGGGACTCTATATCTATCCCCGATTTATCTTGTATAGCAGGGGGCGCGAGTGGGGGAAGGGCCATCTCGTGCTCCCCCCTCAGCTTGAGCGCTTCCCGGCTGGTTACGAGGACCTTCAGAGGCGGGCAGGTAGCAAGCAAATCGGTGACAAGTGTAGCGGCGGGCAGCACCTGCTCGAAGTTGTCCAACAGTAGAAGGAAGTGCTTGTCGTAGAGGTATTCGCAGACGGTTGTGAACAAGGGCACATCGGCGGTCTCGCGCAGGTCGAGCGCACCCGCGATGGCGGCGATCACCATTGGCCGGTTCGTAAGGGCGGCAAGCTCCACCAGACAGACGCCGTCCTGAAACTCATCCAGCAGTTCGTTCGCGATTTCTGATGCCAGCCGTGTCTTCCCCACACCCCCGGGCCCGGTAAGCGTGAGCAAGCGCACATCGGGACTGCGCAGCAACTCACAGGCGTTCGCCAGTTCCTTCTGGCGGCCCACGATGCGAGTGATTGGTGCCGGGAGTTTGTGGCGTATTGCTCCCTCAGGCACAGAGCCTGGGACAATAGCAAGCTCGGAGCGTTGCATACGGCCTCCGAGCTCATTATAGCAGGTAGTTGGACAAACTACACTAGTTGCAGGCCAAATTCACTCGGTATTCGTCACACTCGCAGTGACCTAATCGACTATGGCCGCAACAGGCTCTTTGAGACCGGGGTTGCGCCGGCAGGCGTCACTGTGGAGGTGCTGGTCGGGGTCGGCGTCGCGGTGGGGTTTTGCTGCAGCGCCAGGTAGACCATCTTGGAGATTTGCGCACGAGTGGTCGTGTCATTGGGGCGGAAGTAGGGCCGGTGGGCGGAGTCGCAAGGCTCACTTGTGCCGCCACACGGGTAGCCACCGATAATCTGGTGGGCGGCTGCCGACTCGACGAAGCCGAAGAAGGGCGAGCCGGGGGCTACATCGTGGAACGTCTGCGGCCTGTTGGTCAGCTCACCCCAGCCCGCGGAGAGCACCACGATCTTCGTTATCTGAGCGCGTGTGATGCTGTTATTTGGCCGGAAGTAAGGTCGGCTTTGCGCGTCACAAATTTCGCTGGCCCTGCCGCACGGGTAGCCACTGATTATATGCTGCCGGGCCGCAGTCTCGACAAAGGTATAGAAGGGGCTATCCAGCGGCACATCGGCGAACGACTGCTGGCCGTCGTTGACCAGCGGGTACCCGAAGCCAAGCATCGTAATCTTGGTGAGTTGGGCGCGCGTGGTCGAGTTGCCTGGGCGGAAAGTGTTATCTCCGTAGCCGCTGATCGCCCCACGCTCGGCTAGTCCCTCAATGTATTCGTACGCCCAGAAGCTTGTGGGCACGTCGAGGAAGCGGGTCTCATGGACGTTGATAGTCTGCACCGGGGCTACTGCTGTGCGCCTGGTCGGGTATGTCTCTATCGCGTAGGGAGCGACTGTGTACTGCTGTGGAGCGCCGGTGTCGTTGGCGGCGATTGGGATTGTGGCGCGCCAGGTTCCCTGCTGCACGTTGCCCGAAACTAGCTGGAAGTCGAAGACCTGGTACGCCCCACCTGGAAACGTCACGTTTGCCTGTACGGTATCGATAGGCGTGCTGTCAGCGTCGAGGGCATCCACCTCAACGGTAAGGGTCCCCCCTAGTCGAGAGAAATCAGTGGCGCTGTAGCGTACTGCCGTGATCTGCGGGGCCAGGTCCGGCAACGGAGTTGGCGTACCGACAACAGGAGTGTAGGTGACCGGCGGGCTATGCACAAAATTGGAGAGAGCGGTCTGCGCGGGACGCCCCTTGATTGAGAGGAAGCGGAAGGCATCGCATTGGTTGTACCAGGGCGCCTCGTTGAAGTCGAAGTTGAATATAAACATGCCCGTCATCCACGGCCAGTACGAGCGAGACCACTGGAAGGCACGCACCAGGTAGTCGGCCTGCTGCTCGGGCGTGTAGACAAAGTACCAGGGGAAAGTGGTGCTCTGGCAAACGCCTTCGGAGTGTGGGTCCACTGCCCACCCCATCTCCGTGGCCCATATTTTCTTGGCCGAGTCGCCGTACTGCACCATGACGTCGCGGTGACGTTCCGCACGCCTGAACACGAGGCGGTTCTGGCCGCCTACAGGGGGAGTTTCCGGAGACGACCCAAAGCCATAGGGGTGGTCGGCCAGGATGTCGAAATAGGGCTTGGCACCCGCATCGTACATCTGCTCCAGGAAGGTAATATCATCGAGTGCGCACACGTCCGGCCGCAATCGCTCGCCCACCGTAGTAACCGCCCCGCCCAGCACTAACGCTGACGAGTCGCCACTCTTGATTGCGGGATAGACGGCCTTCAGGAGGTCAGCGTAGCGGGCAGGGTCCGGACAAAGCCCGCCCCACTCGTCGCTGGTGTTAGGCTCGTTCCAGATTTCGTAGGCCACCCCGTAGGGAGTGAGGCTGCGCACCTTTGCGGCAAGGGCAGCGCTAAAGGTACCGAAGTCTGCAGGGTCAGCGGGCGGGCACGTGTCCAATGCCGAACAATCGGGGTCCCTCGCCCAGGCCGGACCCCGGCTGATGCGGATAAGCACACTCATTCCCGCGTCGCGCGCGCTTGTGACGATATTAGTTACGTGGCTCCAGTCGTAGGTACCTTTCGTAGGTTCGGCGTCCTTCCAGTAGATCCCGTACTGCACCCACTGGAAGCCCATGCTCTTCAGGGCAGCGTTGTTGCTGGTGAGCGCCATGAAAGCGCCATAGTTCATGTTGAGGGCCTGCGGGGAAGCGGGCGCTGCTGATGGTTTTGGCGCTGCCGCCTGGGTGTTCGCACCACCGATTGTGACAGTAACAGCAACAACCGCCAACAAACCCAGGGCGGCAACTCTCAGCCCTCTGACTGTGACCATCTTGAACTCTGGTGCCTTTGCCAAATCGTAGTCCCCTTCGTTATGACCACTCCAACTCTTGTCTGCGCAGCCGTCGCAGCATGAGGGTGCACATTACTCTCCGCTGAGGGGCGGCTCTATAAGAATAACGCACGCGGACCTGCCAGGTTGCTTACAAAGCGAGCGTCGGTGATGGAAATCTACACAAATTGAGGAAATGAGGAAGGGTTCTGCGCCTGTCACAGGCAGCTACCCGACTGGTCCAGCAGCCTGTGAACTATGGCTTGACCGCGGTTTCGCTGCCGAGTGCCCCCAGCATGATGCGCTGCCCCTCCGGAAGCTCTGGGTGGTACTCGAAACGAGCGCGCTGGAAATATTGCGTCGTGTAAGTCTTGCCGTTCGAGGGATTCGGCATAGGCACTTCCGGAGAGATGGGCAGGCCGAAGATGCGCTCTCCGCCGTGGTCGAGCCAGTAATCCAGGAAGCCGCCCTGTATTCCCTGCCCCGTCTCCTTGAAGTACCGTCCGGTGCCGGGGTCCGGGCTGGCGGGCCATGTGAGATTGAGCTGCTGTGCCCGCTGCTGGCCGAGCAGGCTCAAGGTAACACCCGGCACTGGGGTCGTGCCAGTGCTCTTGGCTAGATCGGGGTGCCATTCCATGCGCGCGCGCTCAAATTGCTGCACCAGCGTGCCGTTGACCACCTGCTCAGGGCTGATGGGATAGCCGAACGTCGTCGTACCGCCATATATGTTGTAGAACTTGAGGAAGTCATGCCCGACAGTCTGCCGCGTTTCGCGGAAGTACTTCGCGGGGGCGTACGGCCTGTTGTTAAAGTAGTCGTAGACACGCCGAAGGAGGAGGGGCATATTGTTGCGGGCGGTAGCGTAGCTATTGAGATTGCTTGCCATGGCTACCAGCACGAACGGGCCGCTGGGACCGTAAACGATTCCCGCGTCGTGCAGCAGTCCGTCCAGCGAACCAGTCTTGTGCGCCAGCCTGGCACCTTCCGGGAGGCCGGGAGGGAAGAGGTCGTTGATTTGCTGGTCGAGCATCGTTTCGACCATCTGGTGGCTCGACTCGGCGTCCACCATGTGCGATGTTGCAACCAGTTCCATCTCGCGGAGCATGTCAATCGGGGTGGTCAGATTGTCGCCGGAGCCGTACCAATCTAGCACTGAGTGCTTCAGGCCATTCTCCTGCATGAAGCGATTGACGTTGTCCGGGCCGAGATTCCGCACCAGCAACTCGGCGGCGGTGTTGTCACTCAAAGTGATCATCAGGTAGGCCGCACGTCGCAAGGTGATGCTGGTGCCTACACCCAGGCGCAGAATACCTAGCGAGGCGTCGTAGGCTGCGTCAGAGCCTGTGACCGTGCTGGCGCTGTCGAGGTTTATCTGCCCGACTTTAGCCTGATGATAAAGTTCGTCGAGCACCCAGGTCTTGTACAGCGACGCAGACACCTGCTGCACGTCACCGTTGAAGACTGCGTACTGCCCCGTATCTAGCTTCTTGACGGCCACTCCCCAGTCGCCGCCAAGCTCGCCCACGGTCCCTTCGACAATTTGCTGCAGCTGATTATCGGGCACGTCGGGAGCGCTACCAAAGAGCATCGGCACGCGGGACTCGGTCTGGGCTAGAGCCATGTGTGACGCACCGCCCGGCGAAATAGGGTTCACGAGCGCTGCGCACACGACCGCACACAGGAAGACGATAAAACGCCGCCCCGGCACCCACCTGGCCGCGAGCGACGGTACTCTGGCTACTAACTGCATGTGCAAATTATATCACAAAGCTGGCGGTGCACACCTTTCCAATTGGCAGAGTAGTAAGTCACTCGCAGTACTATTTTCGGCCCAAACCTTAGCCTCCAGATGGTGCAAATCGGGTTGACTTAAGCCCATGTGGGGGATATAATGGGGCAAATCTCCGGAGAACGGAGGGCTACACATATGAGAATTCTAGCTTCAGGGGCAAGTGGTCTGATAAGACTGCTGCCCTGTGCGTGCGGATAAAAACACCGGCTGCAAGTGCGTCTTGCGCCGGTGTTTGTGTTTTGTGGGTTATGGCAGCGGGAGTGTTGCTGTAGCAAAAGCGACCGGATACTGTTCACAGATGGAGGATCGCAATGAATTCCAGCTTGATCGGCAAGATAGAGAAGGCAATCATGTATGAGCGCGAGCCCGACCGCGTCCAGATTAAAGAGCTTGAGGCCGATTTCCGAGGTGAGCACGACACATACCATATAAAGCTGTCGAATAATCACTGGAGCTGCTCTTGCAGCTTCTATGGTGGCTATGGCACTTGCAGCCACGTCATGGCGGCCCAACGCATTCTCGCACCGATGCTCTCACTCGAGAGCCGCACTGAATCCCCCTTGGCACACGCATAGCCGTAATTTGCGACAAAGGTACACGCGGGAAGGGGCTGCAACTGCAGCCCCTTCCGTTTGTATTCCGCCAGCCATTAGAACAACTCGTGGTCCTGATGCGCAAAATCTGTAGGCTGGTAGTGCTCCTGGGTGTGCGCACTGTCGGAAAGCGCAGTAAGCAGCGGCTCAGGACGGAGGGGGACGGGTACTGCTGCCGGTACGAGAGACGAACTGTGGCCTCCAAGTGGCGAGTTCCGGGGCACAGGTAGTTGCCTGCGCTGCCGCAGCCTGTCGCGTGCCCAGCCAGCGAGCAGGTAGGCCATGGGAGGGGCCATGATCACAAGCCCCGACCACTTCGGCAGTTCTTCGTAGGGCGCAGCCATGATCGGGAACATGGCATAGAGGAGCATGCTGCTACCACTTAGTATTAGGGAAGCCCACATGAGCCTGCCGGGCCCAAGGAGGGCCACGGGCACCAGCAACCATGAAGCGTACCAGGGCCAGTACCAGACCGAACCGACCGTGAGGTAGATCAGAAGGACCCAACCCCAGGCCTTCACCATTTCGGGGAATGTGCGTGCTCCCCAGGTACGCAGGACCGCCCAGGCACCGGAGATCATGAGTGGGCCCCAGCGAAGGGGCCAATCGAGACGGTCCGCGATGGCCCCCGGCTCCCAGAACAGGTAAGGGTGCCAGTGCTGCGCGTGGGCGATAGCACTCAGCAGGTCGGCCCCATGATACTTGAATATGTCCGAGAGCGAATTGACCATGCGCGTTGAGGGCGGGCCGCCACTGAGCGACTTCAGAATCTCAGGCCCAGCCCAAAACGGGATGTAGGCAAGTACTATAAGCCCGGAGAATATGAGGGCTGCCTGGGCTACTCGCATGATGCCCTTGTGCCACGGCTCTTGCTCTTCAGCAGGTATCTCCGTCCTTCCCTGCCAAAACAGCAGCCAGAGATAGCCCGGCACGAGCACTATAGCAATCAGCTTTATCAGCGCGGCCCCTGCCAGTGCAGCGATTGCCAGCGGCCATTTGCCCTTGAGATGGAGCCACAGCGCCGCTAGCATGAAGGTGAGCATTAGCACATCGTTGTGTCCGTTGGCCCCGAACTCGAGCAGCGCGAGGGGATTCCAGGCATAAGTCACCGTGGCGGCGACCTGTAGTGTGGTTAGAGCGTCGAGACCCGTGGCCGCGGAGGCTCGCTTGCCAAACGCCATGCCGTACTTGCGCAACGCCAGCCCAACTACTCTCCACAGCAGGGCGATGTTAACGAGGTGCGCCAGGCTCGCTACCAGCTTATGGCCGAGGAGGTTGGTAACAATATCGCCGTCGATGGCCTGTGCCACCTTGGCCACTCCGCCTGCGATCCACAGCCAGACGGGGCCGTACACTGATGGGGTGTCTTTCCAGTAGACCCACTGTATCCACTTCGCTCTGTCCGACCAGGCGTACTCGGCGGGCACGTTCACCAGAGGGTTGTCGCCGAAGATGGCGAGGATGCGCCCGTACCAGGCGTAGCTTTGCAGGTCCGAAGAGAGGGAACCATGCACCACGAACAGCACCGCCAGCATGGGTACCGTGAATAGCATCACCCGGCGGAGTGCGCCACCTCCACTCTTAGCGAAAAGCAGCCTACCATTCCACAGGCGAACTATCACAAAGAAATACAGGGCGAAGAACGCGACGATCAGCACCAGGTACAGCAGGTTGTTGAGCAGCGCTTGCTCCGACCCCTTACGGGACATGACCCACTCACGCGGGAATAGGTCTCGAATGGGACGGAAGATCGTCTTCCACTTGTCGGGCACAAGCGTGGGACTTTCCCACAGGCTCTTGGACAGCATCAACGCGTAGAAGCAGACGCAAAGGAACGCGAACGCTACCCCGGACAGCGTGAGAAGGCGCAACCCGTTGGCAGCTTGTGCGGATCCATTCTTGGTGTCATTGAGACGCGACTTCATCTTACCTCTACTAGCGGCCGTAAGCGCGGTCACATGGCACCGGTGCAGGGCACGTCAAGGTTAATGCAGGTTCTGTGCCAGATGGCGCTCGCGTTACGCCTGGAGGAAGTAAACAGAAGGTTAACAATTGGAACGAACACGAGCCTGATCCCCGTCGCGCAGGTTCTGGTCGGGGAGGCAACTTGTGAGGGTGGTCATACTACCCTTCAAACGACACGGATTTTCACTATTTTCCTAGCCAATTTCTCCTACCTTTCTTGCCAGTGTTGCTCGATAGGCAGCACTTCGACGCCTAAAGTGCGCTAAATCGTGGTAGTAGTACCGGCCGGCGGGTACATGCAGTAGGTATAGAAACTGCCTTATGTTCCGGTAGAATAGGCTCATGTAGAAACACCGCATTGTTCTCATAATTCACGTTACCAGCCTGACAGGAGACAGAGTGAACTCGCCATATTTGCACTTGTTCGACCCAGCCAACTACTGGTTCACCCTGCATTCGCTTGCGCCCGCTACGACCGCCGCTGCGGTCCTGCTGTTGGGTGTGGTAGTAGCTCTGCGGGAGCGACATTCCCGCGTAAGCCTCGACTTCCTGCTGCTGACCCTCCCCGTATGCATCTGGTTCCTGGGAGCTACCTTGATGTATGCCTCGCGGACGCCCGGAGTGGCGGTGCGCTGGGGTACCGTGATATTGCTTGCGGTGTCGCTCATTGGTCCCGCTAGCCTGAACTTCGCTTCGGCGGTCCTGGGCGAGAAGCGGTCGGAACGGTCAGGCTTGCGGCTCTTCTGGCTCGCCGGGGCCTTGTTCTCGTTCCTCTCGGTGGCTACGAGTGCCGTAGTCGGTGGCGTCAACAGTTACGAGTGGGGGTTCAACGTGGCCTATGGCTGGCTGGGTTTGCCCGTGCTGGCCTTCACGTTCGGTTCCGTGCTCCTCAGCCTGCGTAAACTGTTCAGCGCCTATCGCACCTCTATTCAGCCGAGGCAACGGACGCGCTTGAAATATCTGGGGGTGGCTTTCTCTGTCGGCTCCATCGGTATCGTGGACAGCCTGGGCGGCTATGGCGTGCCGGTGTACCCGATTGGTTTTGTGGGCGTGGCCGGTTTCGTCGGCATCTGCGCGTGGGCCATCTGGAAATACCGGCTTGTTGACATAACCCCAGCGTTGGCAGCCAACAAGATACTCGCTGCAATGAACGAGGCGGTCCTGGTAGCAGACAACGATGGCTACATCCAGGTAGCGAACCAACCCGCCTGTCGCCTTCTGGACTTGCAGTCACAAACAAGCGCCGGCCAGCACCTGAACTCTCTTTCGATTGAGTCCATTGCAATTGAGTTGTGCGGCCTGATGGGTGTGGAAAGCGGACGCCCTGTAGAAGTCACAGTCGGGCAGGGCCCACTGGACGGGACGGCGCTGGAGATAACGACATCGCTGTTGCGTGACAGCCGCAACGCCGTGGTGGGCACCGTGTTCATAATGCGGGACGTTACGGAGCGACGGCGGGCGGAACGTGAGATCAGGACGCTCAACCTGGAACTGGAAGAGCGGATCAAGCAGCGCACCGCCGAGCTTCAGCTTGAAGTGGAAGACCGCCAGCGCATCTCTGAGGACCTGCGTCGCTCCCGCGACCAACTGGACGTAATTCTGAACGGTGTGGCCGACGGCATTGTCGTGCAGGACACCGCGGCCAATGTGATCTTCGCCAACGCCGCGGGTGTGCAGAGCCTCGGTATTGTCTCCCTCGATTCCCTGCAACAGTTGCCATTTCAGGAGGTATTGCGGCAGTTTGACTTCCTGAACGAGAAGGGCGAGTCGTGCAGGCTGGAACAACTACCTGTGCTGCGAGCGCTGCACGGTGAGCAAGTGCCGGACGAAGTCTACTGTTTCTTACACAGTATGACGGGCCGGGAGCGCTGGTATATCCTCAACGCCACGCCCGTTTTTGACAGGAACGGGGAGGTGCAGTTCGCGGTAAGCATCTTTAAAGAGATTAGTGAGCGCAAACGTGCCGAGCACGCCCTTTTCGAGCTATCCGTCCGCGACGAGTTGACGGGCCTCTACAACCGCCGAGAGCTGAACCGCCAGCTCCTGGAAGAGGTAGACCGCTTCCGCCGTTATCACCGTCCTGCCTCGCTCGTGCTGGTGGACATCGACCACTTCAAGCTGGTAAACGACACATATGGGCACCAGGCGGGCGACGCGGTGCTGAAGCACGTCGCGGAGGTAATGCAGGGCCAGCTACGCAGCACCGACAAGATCGCGCGCTACGGTGGTGAAGAGTTCGCCGTGGTGCTGCCGGAAACCACCTCCGAGACCGCCTACAACGTTGCCGACCAATTGCGGCAGGCCCTGTCGGCGATGAGATGCCGCTACCTAACAAGCGAAGGGAACACGGTTGAGATTGCCATTACCGTGAGCCTGGGCATTGCGGGGCTATCGACCGGCACGTACAGCATTGAGGAATGGGTTGAGGCAGCCGATGCCGCCCTGTACTTTTCCAAGCGAACCGGCCGAAACAAGACGACTTGCTCTGACCCCACCGTGCTTCCCGAGCAACTGGAGCCTCAGACTTCCTGGGCCACGCTCGTTTACGACCATGTCCTTCCCCTAGGAACGACTGGCAGGCACGACTGACTGTAGGGTCGGGACAACTCAGAAACGATTGTGCTTCGCCCGGTTCTGCAGCAAGCTCCTGGGACGGAGCGCCCCGCCTGTGGTATACTCTTCTCTAATTGCCCTTTCCGGCACCTGTAGAAGATGACTGCCAATCCGACCCGCGATCCAGCTAAAGACCGCCTCGAACGTGCCCACCAACTGCTCCTGCGCACAGGCCTCACCGTGTCTGTGGCCGAGTCCTGCACCGGGGGTCTGCTTGGGGCGGCGCTAACCGAGCTTTCGGGCTCCTCTGGCTACTTTCTGGGCGGCGTCATGGCCTACGCGGACACTGCCAAAGTCCGCTTGCTGGGTGTTGACGAACGAACTATCATGGCTCATGGCGCAGTCAGCGGGCCGGTAGCGCTTGAAATGGCGGTTGGTGTAAGGCGCGTGACCGGCTCGGACATCGCGATCTCGATCACGGGTATCGCCGGACCGTCGGGCGGCACAGAACAAAAGCCGGTAGGCACAACCTACATTGGGCTGTCGGGCCTTGGCAACGAGCAAGTAGAGCGGTTCGTGTGGAGCGGCGATCGTGCTGCGAACCGTGCTGCCTCGGTGCAGGCGGCGCTAAGGATGCTTGTCGAGTTGCTGGAGGGCCGCTTATCTGCCGTCTCGCCTGGCCGTTTCGTCGCCAACAATTCAAACGTTGCAGACCTGTCTTAGGACCTGGAGTAGAGAAGTAACTTGTACCTGAAGACCACCCTCCCAAACGGGCTTCGCATAGTCACGTTTCAGATGCCCCATACACGGTCAGCGGCCGTGCAGTTCTTCGTGCGCGTGGGTGCACGCAACGAAAGCGAAGAGAAGAGTGGCATCAGCCATTTCCTCGAGCACATGGTCTTCAAAGGAACCGAGAACCGGCCCAGGCCCGTGCTGATTTCGGAGGCCATTGAGGGCGTCGGCGGTTCGCTTGATGCTTCCACCGACCACGAGCAGACGAGTTACCGCGCCCTCGTACCGAGCCTCTACTTCTCAAACGCCGTTGATGTCATTACAGACATGCTGCGCCGCCCGTTATTGCGCGACGAGGAGATTGCCCGCGAGCGCTCCGTCATTATTGAGGAGATCAACTCGACCTTCGACTCGCCGGGCGACATTGTCGATTTCGTGTTCGACGAACTGATGTGGGGCCAGCACCCGCTGGGGCGAGATATAGCGGGCACCAAGGCCTCGGTGCGTCGTATCAAGCGCAACGACCTGGCAGACCACCTGGAACACGGCTACAGGCCCGACCGCATCGTGGTGAGCGTGGCGGGGAACGTCGAGCACGAGCAGGTAGTGGAGGAAGTCGCTAGGCGCTGGGGCGACCTGGCCCCGGTGATTAACGGACATGTGCTGCCCGACCCTGACGCCCCCCACCTGAACGGCGCTGGCCCCAAAGTCCTACCATTCAAGAAGCGCACCGAACAGATTAACTTCATCCTCGGCGTGCCCGCCTTGCCGTATACCGACCCCGACCGCTATACCCAGGATGTGCTTGATGCCCTGCTGGGCGGGGGCATGTCGTCGCGGCTGTTCGTGGAGATACGGGAGAACAGGGGGCTTGCCTACGCGGTATCGAGCTTTGTGCGCAGCTACCGCGACACGGGTGCCTTCGGAGTGCACGCAGCGGTAGATACCGACCAGTTGGTGCCCGCCGTGCAAGGGGTGCTGGAAGAGCTGGCGCGCATGCGGGGGACGGAGGTCTCCGAGACGGAATTGCGCAAAGTGAAGGAGTACATCAAGGGGCATACGCTGCTGAGCCTGGAGCGTAGCGGCTATGTGGCGCATTGGGGCGGCTGGCAGGAGCTAATGCTCGGCGAGATACAGACTGTAGACGACGTGCTGGACAAGATCGAGGGCGTGACTCCGAACGACATCTCGCGGCTATCCGAGCGCCTTTTCAGGGAAGAACGCCTCAACCTGGCATTCGTCGGCCCGCAGAAGGACGCCAATGCGCTGCTGGCAGCTTTGCGCCTGAACTAGCTTAGTCAGCTTAGGTACCATGTAGGCTCCTGAGAAGGGGTCGCTGTGGGTTACCCTGAAAAGCTGCCCTGCCGGTAGTATGATAGAAAGACAAGGTCCTGAGACGTTGAAGTTCGGAGTAGATTGTCAATGAAGCCGTTCTTGCAAGAGGCAGAGTCGCTGAAGACGTTGCTTTCGGTAGCTCGCGGTGACGCGCCCGCCGACCTGGTGCTGACGGGCGGGCAACTGGTGAACGTTTTCACGGGCGAGATTTACCCGGCGGAAGTGGCGATTGTCGGCGAACGCTTCGCCGGAGTGTCCACCACGCCCGGCACCTACCGGGGGAAGCAGACAATTGACCTGGCGGGAGAGTACATCGCGCCCGGCTTCATGGACGCGCACGTTCACATCGAGAGCAGCATGCTTTTGCCCGCTGAGTACGCAAACGCGGTGCTACCCCACGGCACGACCGCCGTTGTCACCGACCCTCACGAGATCGCCAACGTTTATGGACTGGACGGTATTCGTTTCATGCTACAGGCTAGCGAAGGCCTACCCATTCACGTCTTCGTTATGCTCTCGTCCTGCGTGCCGGCTACGGACATGGAGACTTCCGGGGCCCGCCTCGGCGTGGAGGACCTTGCGACGCTTCGCAACGAGGAGAGAGTACTCGGAATCGCGGAGATGATGAACTACCCAGGCGTTGCAAATGGTAGCGACGACATGGTCAGCAAGGCTCTACTTGGGCATGGCGAACGGAAGCGGGTGGATGGACACGCCCCTCTGGTTGGGGGCACCATGTTGCAAGCCTATGCCGCCGCCGGGGTGGCATCGGACCACGAGTCGGTATCGGCTGAGGAGGCGCTCCAGAAGATGCGTGCGGGGATGCAGGTGCTCATCCGGGAGGGTTCCACCGCCCGCAACCTGGATGCGTTGCTGCCGCTGATTACAACCGAAAATTCCAGGTTCTGCTCCTGGGCGACCGACGACAAACAGCCTGACGACCTTGAGACGCAGGGCCACATCGACCACAACATCCGGCAGGCCATCAAGCAAGGGCTGGACCCCGTGACGGCTATTCAGATGGCAACCATCAACACGGCCCGCCACTTCGGCCTGAATGACATGGGAGCCGTGGCCCCAGGCTACCTTGCCGACCTGGTAACGTTCGCTAACCTGCAAAACATCCAGGTATCTCGCACTTTTGCGAGTGGCCGCCTGGTGGCGGAAGCGGGGCACGTGATAGCCCCCCTGGCGAACAAAGTCGCGCCACCTGCCAGGGGCATGATGCCTGCCCAGCTTACCGAAGCCTCTTTCCGCATCCCGGCAGCAGGGAGGCGGGCCCGCGTCATTGTGGCCCTGCCGGACCAGATTGTCACGCAAGATTGCATTGCCGAGGTGAAAGTAGAGGACGGCTGGGCGCTCGCGGATACGGGGCGTGATATACTCAAGCTGGCCGTAGTTGAGCGACACATTGGGACCGGGAACGTGGGCCTCGGGTTCGTGCAGGGGTTCCACCTGAATGCAGGGGCACTCGCGTCCAGCGTGGCGCACGACTCGCACAACGTTGTAGTCGTGGGTACGAACGACAGTGACATGCTGCTTGCGGCGCAGACCGTGATCGAGATGGGTGGTGGCCTGAGCGCGGCGCGGGATGGCGAAGTGCTGGCCCGGCTGGCGCTGCCTGTGGCGGGGCTGATGTCAGACCAGCCGCTTGGCCCGGTGCGTGACGCACTGCTGGTGCTGTTGCAGAGAGCGCGTGAGCTTGGCTGCCCCCTCTCAAACCCATATATGGCGATGGCGTTCCTGGCGCTCCCCGTGATACCCGCGCTCAAGCTGACCGACAAGGGGCTGGTGGATGTGCACAAGTTCTCCCTGGTGCCCTTGTTTGTGTCGTAGCATAGTCGAACTGTAAGAAAGAAGTCCTCCATGTCCAGGCTTTCCATCGACCTCCACAACCCACCCGGCATCCACGTCCTGCCCGAGGAGGTAGCCTCCAAGATAGCGGCCGGCGAGGTGGTGGAGCGTCCTGCCTCTGTGGTCCGCGAACTTCTGGACAACGCTATAGACGCTGGAGCGCTCCACGTGCGGGTTGAAATCCGTGGGGGTGGCCGCGAGCTAATAAGGGTCAGCGATGATGGCTGTGGCGTGCGGCCCGACGACGTACCCCGCGCCTTCCTACGGCATGCCACGAGCAAGATCAAGACGGCGGACGACCTGTGGGCCGTGAGGACGCTGGGCTTCAGGGGTGAGGCGCTATTCTCAATCGCCGCCGTGAGCCGCATGAGCTTTCTCAGCAGGCCGCAGGATGCCCCTGTAGGCTTCGAGATGGTGGTGGAGGGCGGGTACGTGGCATCGCAGGGGCCAAAGGGCGCACCGCTAGGGACTGTTGTCACGGTACGCGACCTCTTTTTCAACTTGCCCGCCCGGCTCAAGTTCCTGAAGAGCCCGCAGGCCGAGGCCGCCCACATTGCTGCCCTGGTCCAGCAATACGCGCTGGCCCACCCCAGGGTTCGTTTTTCTCTCACAAGCGAGGGTCGCCAGACGTTCCAGTCCCCCGGCGACGGCGAGTTAAGGAACGCGGCCTCCTGCGTCTACGGTACAGAGGTGGCGCGCGCTTTTCTCCCGGTGGGCATC
>JAXDKH010000461.1:0-4624 GCA_034667185.1 Chloroflexia bacterium
CCGGGGCTATGTGCTGGCAGTCTACGTTCTCATTTTGAGATAGCTTCAAGTTACCCTGTTCCGATCAGTGATGTCCTTATTTTGGCCCCTCGCTCTATTCCTGCTTCCTGGCCCACTTCTTGCATTAACGTGGGCGGTACTAATCTGCATGTGTAAGGGATGCGCCGGCCAATTGACGCGTGTCCCCTGGAAAGGGCGCTTGTGACCACGGATATCGACAGCCGGGCTGAGCCGGTGTCTAGCTCGACCAACCAGGAGTTGGTCGATGCCATTTTTGCTGAAGTAAAGAGGCGGCTGTTGGAGCGTCACCACGTCCCGGCTGCCACCTACCGCTTGCAGTTCAACAAGTTCTTCACGTTCCAGCAGGGCCGCGAGCTTGCCTCGTATCTTGACCGCCTGGGCATCAGCGATATATACGCCTCGCCTTACTTCAGGGCGCGCGCCGAGAGCCTGCACGGCTACGACATAGCCAACCATAACGAGCTAAACCCCTCCATCGGCACCGAAGAGGACCTCGACGCTATGCTGGCGGAGCTACACCGCCGCGATATGTGCCACATCCTCGACACCGTGCCCAACCACATGGGCATCGGGGAGGAAGGCAACGCCTGGTGGATGGACGTGCTGGAAAACGGGCGCTCCTCGCTCTACGCCCCTTACTTCGACATCGACTGGGACCCCATCAACACGAAGCTCACCAACAAGGTGCTGCTGCCCATCCTGGGCGAGCAGTACGGGAAGGTGCTGGAGAACAAGGAGCTACAGGTAAACTTCGCGCCGGAAGAGGGCCGGTTCTACCTCTGCTACTGGGAAAAGACCTTCCCCATCGACCCGCGCTCCTACCAGGCCATACTTGATTACGACAAAGCACGGCTGCTGGAGGAACTGGGGGAGGAGAGCGACGCCTCCCTGGAGTACCAGAGCATCCTCACCGCCCTGGACCACCTGCCCGCGCACTCCGAGACCGAGCGCGAGAGGATACTGGAGCGCAACCGCGAGAAGGAAGTTATTAAGCGCCGGCTAGCCGCCCTATGCGCCTCTGAACCTCGCGTGCGCGAGTTCATCGAGCGCAACGTGGGGACCTTCAACGGTGTGCCGGGAGAGCCGCACAGCTTCGACCTGCTGGACGCCTTGTTGGAACGGCAGCCCTACCGCCTCAGCTTCTGGCGCGTGGCGACCGAGGAGATCAACTACCGCCGCTTCTTCGACGTAAATGAATTGGCTGCCGTGCGCATCGACCAGCCCGCCGTCTTCGAGGAGACGCACCGGATGATCATGCGCTTCCTCCGGGAAGAGAAACTCAACGGCCTGCGCATCGACCACGTCGACGGCCTCTACGACCCCGCCAAGTACTTCCAGGACCTGCAACACAGCTACTTCCTTGAGGTCTGCCGCCTCGTGATGGATGAAATGGGCGAGCAGATCGAGGGGATCGCCCGCCCCCAGCTTGAGTCGCTGCTGCTTGGCCGCTTCGATGCAGAGCGTATGTCCGACCCGCAGGGTGTGCTCAACAGGCCGCTGTACGTGGTGGTTGAGAAGATACTGGCCCGTGGCGAGAGCTTGCCCGGCGATTGGGTGGTCTACGGCACCACCGGCTACGAATTCACCAACGACGTGAACGGCCTCTTCGTGGACAGCGCCAACGCCAGAGCCTTCGACGAGATTTACAACTCGGTCATAGGCGAGAAGGTGAAGTTTGCCGACCTGGTGTACCAGAGCAAGCAGCGGATAATGCGCCTGTCGCTGTCCAGCGAGATAAACGTGCTCACCAACATGCTCAACCGCATCTCGGAGCGCGACCGTCACTACCGCGACTTCACCCTCAACGGCATCCGCAACGCTATCCGCGAAGTGATAGCCTGCTTCCCGGTGTACCGCACCTACATTACGCCGGAGACCACCGAGATAGAAAAGCGCGACCAGGCGCACATCGAGCGGGCGGTTGGTATGGCCAAGAAGCGCAACCCCGCCGTGGACCCCAGCGCGTTCGACTTCCTGGGCGACATCCTGATGCTCAAGGGCTTCGACGACCTGCCGCCGGAGGAGTGCGCCGACAGGACCAACTTCGTGATGAAGTTCCAGCAGGTCACTGGCCCGGTCATCGCCAAGGGCCTGGAGGACACCGCCTTCTACGTCTACAACCGCCTGATCTCACTCAACGAGGTGGGAGGCGAGCCGGGCTACTTCGGGATAAGCCCTGCTGCCTTCCACAAGGCGCAGGCGGAGCGCCAGCGGCACTGGCCTTTCTCGCTCCTCACCACGAGCACCCACGATACCAAGCGCAGCGAAGACGTGCGTATGCGCATCAACGTGCTGTCGGAGATACCGCAGGAGTGGCGCACCGCTTTCCGCCGCTGGGCCAGGACCAACCGCAAGTACAAGAGGGCCGTAGAAGGCCAGCTTGCGCCCAGTCCCAACGAGGAGTACTTCCTCTACCAGACGCTGGTAGGTGTGTGGCCCCTTGAGGAGAACCTGAGCGAAGAGGCACATCAGGAAGTGGTCGAGCGCGTCCAAGCCTACATGCGCAAGGCCATGAACGAGGCGAAGGTGAACACAAGCTGGGTCAACCCCAACGAGCCGTATCAGCAGGCAGTCGCGGACTTCATAGCCACAATCCTACGCCGTGACGAGGACAACCGCTTCCTGGCCGACTTCCTCCCGTTCCAACGGCGCGTGGCACACTACGGGCTGTTCAACTCGCTCTCCCAGGTGCTCATCAAGCTGACCAGCCCAGGCGTGCCCGACATCTACCAGGGCAACGAGATTTGGGACTTCAGCCTGGTGGACCCGGACAACCGCCGCCCCGTGGACTACGACCTACGACGTGGTCTGCTTTCCCAGGTCGAAAAGGTGAAGGACGCCGGTGGTGCTGCTTCCCTGGTCGAGAGCAAGGAGGACGGGCGCATCAAGCTGCTCGTCACCAGCCGCGCTCTCAACTTCAGGCGCTCCAACTTGCCCCTGTTCCAGCAAGGCTCCTACACACCCATAACGGTCGAGGGCAAGCACGCAGGCAATATCATCTCCTTCGCCCGCAGCTACGAAGGTAGCATGGCGGTGGCCGTGGCTCCCTGTTTGATGACGCAGCTTGGCAAGGCCGGTGAGACGGTGGCTCCCGTGGGGCAGGTTTGGGCAGGTTCATGGCTGCCGCTGCCCGGTGCGTCAGATGGCGACTCGTTCCACAACGTGTTTACCGGGGAGGTGCTGGCCGCCTCGCCTCGGAATGGGAGCGTGGGCCTGCCGCTGGAGGAAGTGCTCGCGGTGTTCCCGGTGGCTCTGCTGGAGAAGGTCTGAACATATTAGAACGCATGAAGGTTCTGTAGGGGCAGGCCCCCGTGCCTGCCCTCGGTGGCAGGCGTACACTGCGCAAATTTCCTGCAAGGGCAGGCACGGGGCCTGCCCCTACGATGTGGAACATAGCTTGAGTAGAATGAGGGGGGACTAACTAGTTGGTGCTTACAAGGAGTATCGAGCACGTGAACGTATGGCCGGGAAAGCCGTACCCTCTTGGTGCTACCTGGGACGGCAAGGGCGTAAATTTCGCCATGTTCAGCGAGAATGCCACGGGCGTGGAGCTTTGTCTGTTCGACTCGGCGGATGACGAGGTCGAGCGGATGCGCGTGCGCATGACCGAGCAGACCGACTACGTGTGGCACGTCTACATCCCGAACCTGCGTCCGGGGCAGATCTACGGCTACCGGGTGTATGGGCCATACGAGCCTGCCCAGGGCCACCGCTTCAACCCATCGAAGTTGCTGCTCGACCCGTATGCCAAGGCTATCACCGGCAGCATCCATTGGAGCGATGCCCTCTTCGGCTACCCGATGAGCAGCGAAGACCCCGACCGCGACCTGGAGATGGACACCCAGGACAGCGCGCCCGGCATGAATCGCTCCGTGGTGATCGACCCCGCCTTCGACTGGGGCGATGATAGGTCGCCGAATATACCTCTGCACGAGTCGATTATCTACGAGGTGCACATCAAAGGTTTTACGGCGCAACACCCCGGAATCGACCGGAACCTGCGGGGCACCTACGCCGGGCTTGCCACGCCCCAGGCCATCGACTACCTCAAGACGCTGGGCGTCACGGCGGTGGAGCTACTGCCAGTGCACCACTTTGTCAACGATAAGACGCTGGTGGACAAAGGGCTGACCAACTACTGGGGCTACAACAGCATCGGCTACTTCGCGCCCTATTCGGAGTATTCAGGCTCCGGCATACTGGGCGAGCAGGTACGCGAGTTCAAGGCGATGGTCAAGACCCTGCATGCGGCAGGTATAGAGGTCATCCTGGACGTGGTGTACAACCACACTGCGGAAGGCAACCAGTATGGCCCGCATCTAAGTTTCAAGGGCATCGACAACATCTCGTATTACCGCCTGGTGCCCGGCGACCCGCGCTATTACATGGACTACACGGGCACGGGCAACACCCTCAACATGCTCCACCCGCGCACGCTGCAGATGGTCATGGACAGCCTGCGCTACTGGGTGATGGACATGCACGTCGACGGCTTCCGCTTCGACCTCGCCTCAACGCTCGCCCGCGGCCTGCACGAGGTAGGCAGGCTGTCGAGCTTCCTTGACATAATCCACCAGGACCCCGTGATCTCCCAGGTAAAGCT
>JAXDKH010000462.1:0-2831 GCA_034667185.1 Chloroflexia bacterium
GCAAGACACACTGAACGAGCAACAGCAACTCCGCAACGTTAGCAACGAGTCGGCGCTGGACGAGCAGACAGTAGTGAACCTTGTGAATGCGGAAGTGCTGCGACAGGGTGCGAAGAGGGACTACAAGATCGACCCCGACAACGCCGCCCTGAAGACGTACGTGCTGAAGCAATTCGAGCCTCAGCCAACGCCGCCCGCTACTCCTCCGCCCACAGCAGGTGCTACCACGCCCACAGCGGCGATCACAGCGACGCAGGCTACCACCTCTACGATTACACCGTCAGCGACCAGCACTTCTACTCCAACCAGGACGGCAACTCCTGGCTCGCCCACCGCTACCGTCACACCTACAGCCACTTACCCGCCGGTGCCTGGTGCCGAGCAGACAGCGGTTACGCAGTACGGCCAGTACGTTGAAGCGCTCGATCTGAGCGTCGAGCCAAACTCTACGAACGGCTACTGCTCGCTTGGCTGCCCCGACATCTCAGAGGACGACTACCTGAACCTGATCGTCAAGCCGAACTACTTGCGCGAGAAGGTCCAGGAGGTCCAGGCGGCCAGCATCATCACGCAGGTCGAGCAGATTCACGCACAGCACATCCTTACCACCACGAAGGAAGGGGCCGAGCAGTTGCGCCAGCAACTCCTGACCGGAGCCGACTTCACCACGCTGGCGAACACCCAGTCCAAGGAGCAGATCGACAACCAGGCGCAGGGCTTGCAGCCAAACGGTGGCGACCTGGGCTGGTTCCCCAAGGAAAACAGCGGCCTTGTGCAGGAGTTCGTTGATGGTGCCTGGCCCGTGAAAGCTGGTCAGATCTCGGAGCCTGTGCAGACCAGTTTCGGGTGGCACATTATCAAGGTGCTGGAACGAGACCCCAAGCGCGAACTTTCCTCAACGATAGTCGATCAGCAGAAGACCAAGACGTACGATGATTGGTTCGCTAAGGTGGTGTCGGAGGCCGAAATATCGCCTCAGCCGACGCCAACGCCTCTGCCGCCGACTCCGGTGGTAGCCGAGCCGACTACGCCCCCGCTCGCGGTTAGTCCAACCGTTGGGGCATCGGGAACAGTGACCGGCACGCAGACGCTGCCCGCAACCAGTCCTGTCTCAGGTAGCCCCACAGCCGCCACAGCCGCAACTACCCCGGTTGGGACGAGTACCGCTGGAGCGACAGCAAAGGTAACAGGTACCGCCATTACTGGCACGCCTGGTGGTTCGGCAACGTCCCAATCTACGGCTACCAGTCAGCGAACGGGCACAGCAGTGGCAACAGGCACAGCCGAGAGGTCAACGCCGACTCCGTAGCTGTAGCTTTCCAGCGGTTGAGAAGGGGCAGGATAATCCTGCCCCTTCTCTGTGCCCTGTTTCCCGTGCTTCAGCCTCCTCACGATGTCTTGTGACAAAATACACATTCATGCCTGAAAAGATTGTGAAAAAGTTGACAAAGTCTTAAAGCTTTGCTATAATGCCGTCGAGAGCACCAGGACCGGACATAAGAACGTGGGCCAAAGCGCCCGCCGGTCAGGTGCGAAGCGGTTGAACGGGCGGAAAGGCGTGTGCTATAATTCCGGGTCCATCTCCAGGCAGCGGCTGTTGGGAAGAACATGGAACCGGTGAGAGCAGGCACACGATATGCAGGATAGCGGGACCACGGAGCAGGAGCAGGGCGACGAAAGCCTGCCGGGCAGTGAGATCGGCAGCTCCCTCAGGGATAGCGGCATGGCCCAGTCGTTGGCGTTTGCCGCGCAGCTCGGTTTCGCGATTGCCTGCCCGATGGTGGCCTTCATTGGCGGTGGGGCCTGGCTCGACAACAGGCTGCACACGGTCCCGTGGCTGGTATTTGCGGGTATCCTTCTGGGCATACTGGCAGCGGCGGGCACGCTCTACCAGGTAATTAGAGCGCAAACCAACCGGGTCGAACGCAACAAAGGTCCACGAGCGCCCTACAAAGTCGAAGGGCAGGCGAAGGACCTCGGCACGAAAAGTGCAGATAAGCGCGGTCGGAACGGAAGGTGAGCAGGGGCCGCACAGACAAGCTAATTTAAGGGCAGCGCGACCCCCATGAGGCCAATTCTTGACCGGCAGAGGGCCGGTACACTTCGAAGAGGAAGACGCCCTTTATGGCAGGTATTCTTTTCCAGACGAACGAAGGTGGCGACGGAGGCATAGATCTTACCTCCAAGCTGCCCCACATCAGCATCAAGGCTGAGCCCCTTTTCGACCTCTGGACTCCTTTCGGTCCTCTCCATTTCACCAACTCGATGCTATACACGCTCATCGTGATAGCTGCGCTGGTGATTTTCTTTGCCCTGGCTACACGGCGCATGCGCGTGATCCCTCAGGGTTCGCAGAACTTCGCCGAGGCCATTGTCGAGTTCCTACTGGGCACCACGGAGGGCACGGCGGGGCGGCGCGTTGGTCGGAAAATATTCCCGCTGATCGCTACCCTGTTCATATTTATAATTGCCGCTAACTGGTCGGGCTTGTTGCCGGGTGTCGGCACTATCGGCGGTTGCTACACTCCCAGGGCCGAAGTACATGCTCAAACAACCAACACCGAGGGCGGCTCTCCGGGACAGAATGTGACTACGGGGCCGGCGCAGGAGGCCAAAGGAAGCAGTTTGCCCGGCCCTACAGGGCATGAATGCCCCACAGGCACCGAGTTCATACCGTTCTTCCGAGCGGCGAACGCCGACCTGAACACCACCCTCGGCATGGCGCTGATTGCGGTGCTGGTCGTACAAATCGCGGGTATCGCCTCACACGGGGTTGGCGGCTATATCAAGGAGCTGGTGACCCCCGTCTTTCTCGCCCCAATTCACATCAT
>JAXDKH010000463.1:0-2576 GCA_034667185.1 Chloroflexia bacterium
ATCCAGGTGTAGCGGCTACCACTTGTCAGTTGGGTGCGTTTCGCGGTACTGCTGCCAGAGTTGGCTCCAGCGGTGGGTCGCCTCGGTCTTTGCCCGCGCAAGCTCCAGTAGCTCCGGATCGCGGTTCGCCTCTTCCTCGGTGACCTGCACGCCGAGCTTGGTGCGGCGGTGGTAGAAGCTCACCGCCTGCTCCATGTACTCCTCCGCTCTCTCGACCATCTCCTGGACCAGTGCGCTATCTCTCGCGAGCGCCCGTACCCGTGGGAAGAGGAAGCGCATCCTCTCCTCGTAGGCGGGCACGTACATATTGGTTATGTACCCCGCCAACTCCTCGAGAAGGTCGTGTAGCGTGTAGTCTGTGTTTGCTCCTTGGTCCTGGGGCACTCGCGTCTCCTGGCCTCAGCCGCGCGGTTGGTTGAAAGTCTCGATGAAGGTGAGCATGCGACGCCAGGCATCGGCTGAAGCCTCCGCATATTCGGTGGCCTTGCGGTCGAAGAAGCTGTGGGGAGCGCCTGCGTAAGTCACGATCTCGTGCGGGACACTGGCCTCGTCCAGCTTGGCATCCAGTTGCTCCAGTTGCTCAGGGGGTATACCGGGGTCCGCCCCACCAAAGAGGCCTAGCACCGGGTACTTCACCTTGTCGGCGTGCTGGAGGGCCGTGCCGTAGCCGCCGAAGTCCCGCGTCATACCCGCGTAGAAGGCGATCCCACCTGCCAGGTTGAAGTCCTGGGTGGCGCTCAACAGCACCAGGCTGCCGCCCATGCAGAAGCCGACAATGAAGGTGGACCTGTCCGCGCCATCCCCCTGCCCTATGTAATCGAGGGCTGCCCTCACGTCCTGGAAGAAGGCCGGAACGGTCATTTGCTGGACGTGGGGCATGAACTCAAACGAGTCGTCGCGTGCGGTAAGCCCTGCGGTGCGCCCAAAATAGTCGATAGCAAGCGCCCGCACACCCGTTTCCGCAAAACGCACGGCCAGGTCCTTGTAGAAGCCGTGCAAGCCGCGAACATCCGGATAGATGACAATCTGCCGGCCAGAGGGGTCAGAAGGTTCGGCCAGAAAAGCCGCGAAGTTGTTGCCATCAGCCGCGGTCAATACCAGGTCCTGCGTCTGCGCCTGGCCTCCCGTTGCCGGGGGTATAGGCGGGCGTGCCTTGTCGTCGTAACACATGTATATCTACCTCCGAGAGTCGTCCGGCGCGAGCTTCCTCGGCACCGCGTGTCCTAATATGATAAGCAATTTTGCATGTGATGCTGGCTCTGTCAGGGCACTATCACGGTGCGAACGTCGCTATTGAAGTGCTCCAAGTTGTCCATGACCTGGTTGATAGGTCCAGCTTCAAGAGGCACAGTGCGCGCCACGACCTCCGATAGATCGAGCTTGCCGCGCCGGGCCAGTTCCAGCAGCAGGGGCAGCTCGCTCAACAGGTGGTCGTTCGTGCCGATGATCTCGGCCTCCCTGCCAAGCAGGTCGTTGTAGGTATCGACCTCCAGTGGCTTGCTGCTGATACCGGCCACCACCGCCCGCCCCATGAACGCCAGGGATTGCACCGCCTGCTTCATGGTCAGCGGCAGGCCGATAAGTTCTAAGGCAACATCCGCGCCCCTGTCTTGCGTAAGCCTGCGAATTTCGGCTACGGCGTCAGTTGTGGCCGCGTTTACCGGGGTCGCACCGTACTTATCCGCCAGTGAGAGCTTATCGGGGTTGATGTCCACCGCGTATACCTCTAGCGCGCCAAAGGCGAAGGCAAGCTGCACCGCCGATATACCCAACCCGCCGACGCCGAAGACCGCTACCGTCTCTCCGGCTTGAAGTCTGGACTTACGCAGCGCATGGAATGAAGTGGCGGAGGAACACATCAGGACCGCGCCGTGCTCGAACGGGATTTCGTCCGGCAGGCGAACGGCGTTGCGCTCCGGCACGGCGATGTATTCGGCATAGCCACCGTCGGCGTGGCGGCCCACCATCTTATAGCGCACGCAGAACTGCTCGTGACCTGCAATGCAATACTCACATTGCCCGCAACTGAGCACATAATGCACGCACACGCGGTCGCCGACCTTGATCGTGGCCACGCGCTTGCCTACCTGCTCCACGACGCCCGCGACCTCGTGCCCAAGCGTCCGGGGCAACGGCTGCACGGGAGATGTGCCCGCCCGGTAGTGCACGTCGGAGTGGCAGATACCTGCCGCCCGGATGCGTATGAGGACCTCACTGTCGGTGATAGTAGGTAATGGGATGTCCTGGCCTTGCAATGGACCGCGTACCTCGACCAGGCGAACGGCTCTCATGCTAGGAGGCCCCTTCCACAGGCTCTCCCTGCCCGGAGACTGCCGCCCCTACCTTGCGACCGTTCGGGGTAAAGGAGTCGCTATCGATGCCCCAGCTAGCTATGTAGGTGGGGGTGACGCTCAGGTACTCGGGGTCGGCTGTGTGCCAAATGGAGTCGCCTCCGATGTGGTGCGCTTCTGCTCGACCCCGTACCTCCACGCCCCGCGGCTTAGCCGGAGGCGGACCAATATCGTCTACTACCAGGGCAACGGCCGGATTGGCAAGCGCATCGCGGAACTTCTTGC
>JAXDKH010000464.1:0-7089 GCA_034667185.1 Chloroflexia bacterium
CCACGTGGCTCTCCCTTCCATGAGAATATACCATAATGTGATATAATTCACAAAGTGATCGTGCGGTAACTGTTACGGGCCGGGAGGTGCGCAAAAAGAAAGACATCTCGCACTTATGGTACGAAATGTCTTTGCAATTACAGTTGGTGCTACTCAGCTAGGAGGCTGGAGCTATTGAAACAAGCGCCCATCGAATGTAGACTAATAGTATAGGAGGCCGCTGGTTTCGCTGCACATTAGGAGAGAGCACTAATTAACAGGGTCCGGCGGCCTCCTATGTAATCACACAAAGCCTGGCATGGCGGTTCAGGCAAAAGCTCATTCCCAGCCACCTAATTATTTCTCCACAAAGGCATCCACTCCCCATGCACGACGTCACCCGGCGATTCTCCACACGAGTCGAGAACTACATCAAGTACCGCCCCCACTATCCATCCCAGGTGCTGGGAACCCTCCAGGAGAAATGCGGGCTGACCCCGGCCTCAACCATAGCGGATGTAGGATCGGGCACGGGCATCCTGTCTGAGGTGTTCCTGCGCAACGGCAACCTGGTCTACGGCATCGAACCGAACGCGGAAATGCGAGAAGCGGCGGAGAGGCTGTTGTCCGACTATCCCAACTTCCACAGCCTGGACGCGAGGGCCGAAGCCACTACCCTGCCCACGGCCAGCGTCGATTTCGTGACTGCTGGGCAGGCATACCACTGGTTCGACAGGGAGGGTGCCCGTGCCGAGTTCGCCCGCATTCTAAAGCCGGGTGGGTGGGTGGCCCTGGTGTGGAACCTGCGGCAGACAGGCACGACCCCTTTCCTGCGAGACTACGAGCAGATGCTGAATACCTACGGCACCGACTACGCCGACGTCCATTTCAGGGGTGACAACAGCGAGGACTCTCTGCACGACTTCTTCGGCGGCGACGGACCTCAAGTCGCTACCTTCTCCAACAGCCAGTACTTCGATTTCGAGGGCCTGAAGGGTCGCCTTCTCTCGTCCTCCTACACCCCCGAACCCGGCCACCCCAACCACGAACCTATGCTCGCCGCCCTGCGCTCCATCTTCGACGAGCACCAGGAAGACGCCAAGGTGGCCTTCATCTACGACACGCGCCTCTACTACGGGCAGTTGCGTTAGGGCTATATAAGACGGAACCGCATCACGCCAAGGACGCCAAGTACCACGCCAAGGTTAGGGTGGTTATTCAAGCCAAAGGACCGGAGTACGGGATGTCGTACTCTGGTCCTTTTGTACTCTCCAAACCATAATCTGCTTGGCGCGTCCTTGGCGTCTTGGCGTCTTGGCGTTTCAAACGGTCAGCACTGACAGGCAACACCGCACTTGGCTTCGATCTCGGTATCGTATACGTCGATTATTTGCGAGGCGATGTTCGACCAGGAGAACTGTAGCGCGTGCTCGGCGGCCTGGCGGCCCATCTGCTCGCGCACTTCGGGGTTCTTGAGGAGATGGTGTACCTGCTCGGCCAGCACGAAATGGTTTTCCTCCGGCACCAGGTAGCCCGTCACGCCGTCCTTTACCGTGTACGACAGGCCGCCTACGTTGGAAGCTATCACCGGCGTGCCGGAGGCCATCGACTCGATAGCTACCATGCCGAACGACTCGTAATGGGAGGGCATCACCGTAATGTCCGCCGCCGAGTAGTAGAGGGGCAGCATCTCCTGGGGTTTGGAGCCTACGAACTCCACCTGGTCCTCCAGGTTCAGGTCCTGGTGCAACTGCCAGATGCGGCGGATTTCGGCGTTCTCCTCCTGCGTCTGCCCGCCACCGCCCACGATGAGCACCTTCAGGTTGCGCCCGGCGCAGGTACGGCTCACCACCGCCGCGGACTCCAGCAGCGTGTCTATGCCCTTCAGCCTCTCGATGCGGCCCACGAACAGCAGGATAGGGGTATCTAAGGGCAACCCTAGCTGCCGGCGCACCTCGGCTTTGTCCCTGGGGTAGAAGTGGTCGGTGTCCACGCCCGCCGGGATAACAGTTATTTTGTCGTCGTCCGCCCCGTAGCAGTAGAGCATCTGGTTCTTGTCGAGAGGAGTGGCGGCGATGATACGGTCGGCCCAGTCCATCACCTGCCTCTCTATTTGCATCCGGTCTTCAACTTCCAGGTCCGCCTCGGACTTGGCGACGAGGTTCTTCATCACGCCCAGCGTGTGGAACATCTGCACCATCGGCAGGCCCCACTTGCGCTGTAGTTCATGTCCCACCAAGCCGGATACCCAGTAGTGGCTGTGCACCAGGTCGTAGCGGATACCCTCCTTCAATGCGAACTGCTCTATCTGCGCCACGAACTCATCCACGTGGTTGGGGAGCAGGTTCTTGTCGTATGGCCCTTTGGGTCCTGCCTCCAGGTGGATCACCCGCGCGCCATCTCCGAGGTCGTGAATCGGCTCTGTGTGGGGGTCCTGGTAGCGGGTGAACACGTCCACCTTCTTGCCGCGCCTGCTAAGCTCTCGGCTAAGCTCGCGTATGTAGACGTTCATGCCGCCCGTCTCGCGCCCGCCCAGCAAGTTGTCGGGACAGGCCTGCGGGCAGGTATGCATGCTGATCATTGCTATATTGCACATTTATCTAAATTTTCCTACTAAGTTTGTATATGTCTTCCAACAAAATGGTAAAAGCTCTACGGCGAGCATGTTTTGCGGCTGTGCGACCTTACTAACTGACTTCGTATTCCAATAGCACGTTGCAAGCCACCTATGACTCGCTCGTTACGCTGAGTACCGCGCGGTACACGTAAGTATCTTTGGCCCCGAAGTCGTATTTGTACTCTTCGTCGCCACGCAGGAAGTCGAACGTCTTGAGACCCTGCAAGATGGCCTTGTGGATGCGGTAGGCGAGCAGGGCCACGCCCGCGCTATATGCTGCATAATCGGGATCATAGCCGGAGTTGTAAAGGTAGAGGCAGCCGTTGTAGTTGAACGAGAGGTACACAGCAGCGGGCACGTCATTGACGGCCAGGATAGCCAGGTCGAGCCAACCACTGTTGGACATGCGCCTCGCCATCTCCACGAAGGCCTCGGCCCGGCGGTCGTCCATGAACTCAGCCTTATCCAGCCCGCTGGAACGGTGGAGCGCGATGAAGGCCCGCATACCCTTCTCCAACTCGGCTGCATCATCGGTCTTCACCAGGTACCAGCGCGCGTCGTCCCGCCCTTCCAGCTTACGCACCTTGCGCCGCAACTCGTGACGGTCCTTCTTGCGCAGGCTCATCAGGTAGGTCTCCCAATCGCCGGGTAACTGCACCACGGGACACACATCCTCCGGCGCTACCTCTACTGAGAGCCCCTTCTGCGCCGCCAGTCCGGCCAGCGCTTCCCTGGAGGGCGAGAACTCCGGCAGCGAATGAAGGTCGATCACATCCCAGTCGCGGTCCTGCAACAGGTAGTCGAGCAGCGTGGACCACACTTCTCTCTCCATGCCGTTTGCAGCAATTATGTCAAGGTAATCAGCCACTTCGACCCCGCCCACGAAACGCAGCAACCGCTGTGGCTCGCCTTCTCCGTATTCGGGCCTGGGCACCCCGCGCTCGTAGGCTTGAACCGGCGGCAGAGGTGTCTCCTCAACAAAAAGAGGAGCGATGCCCACAAGCGCTCCTCCGTCTGTTCGGATCGAAACTATCTTGAGCTGACAACAGTGCTCCGAGCTAAAACTTTCCCACCAGGTCTGCTGCCATTCCCTCGTGAGAAACACCACGTTAGAGCAGGCCTCGCCTAACAGAGCATCCCATTCCGCCTGGTTGGGAGCCGTCTCGAAGCTATCCGCAACTTCTACCTTCAACGCTGAAGAGACTGACACCATTCCACATGTCCTTTATTCTGTACCATTCTAAATACGCCTGAAATTAGTTCATGGTTCAACAGTTTAATTATAACCTATTGGGGCTGCCTCTCCCAATGGCTCTGCCAAAGGATATTGTGCAGAGCAGTCCGCGTGCCGCCAACACCTGCCGGCAGGTCAAAGCCAGCAAGTATCTGCAAAGTGCACGATGACAGGGGTATGGCTGCCCCTGTCATCGCGAGCGACGAGGATTTGCCCAGGTTCATAACACGCTCAGGGTCTTCCTATGCAAGAAGCCCCACGGCTAACCAGCGTAGGGCTTCTTGATGGCTGTGTTTGGTCCAGTTACTAAGGGAGCTTATCGACCATGCGCTGTACCTCTTCGGCCGTAAAGGCGCGGAGGGTCTCGGTACGCACGGCGCCGTTCATTCCTATGGCTAGAAACATGGCGTTGGCGGTCTCTTCATCGGGGCCCTCGAAGATGCCCACAAGGTCGTAGCGGCCTTGCGTCCAGTAGAGGACCACCATACGGCCACCCATCCTCTCTACGAGCTTACGAACATCTTCCGCTCGCTTGGCGGTGTCCTTCACGGTCTTGATGCCTTGGTCTGTCCAATTGACCAGTGCCACGTAAGTTACCATCATGCAACCTCCTGTTATGTATCGGCTCGGAACACCGCAAAACGCCTGGACGCGAGAAGTAAGATGCTAAGCCGACATGTCCAACAGGGCAGTCGGTCACGGCATTCCAAGTGATTATACACCTCGCGTCAACGGTTAGCAGATAGAACCTAGTGGCAATGTGTGAGCACGCTTCGTCGCTTATACAGTGGCCCGGCAACTTGGGCAAGTAGGCCAGCAAGGTCAACGAAGCGAGCAGCCACTAGTTCATATTCATGAAAGGTTATTTGCAAAGGTATGAGCAGGTCGGGTAAGATGGGGCACGAAGCCGACGCTGTTTGTGCGAGGGCTGACCAACTCAGAGGAGCAGGCCCTCACCGCTGAGCTGTGGGAGGTGGATGAGCAATGTCGCGGTTCCTTTTTGTCACCTGGAGCGGCGGAGGCAACCAACCGCCGGAGATTGGCGCGGCGCAGGCCCTGCGGGAGCGTGGTCATGGAGTGACCTTTGCAGGCTACGAAAACCAGCGGTCCCGTTTCACAGAACTCGGCTTTGAATTCCAGGTGCTGGCGGGAGCTCAGCGCTTCTATATCGAGGACGCGCCGGACCGCTTGGCTATGGTGGTCGAGGCCGTCTGGGCTTGCCGGGCGCATTTGAGCGATCTGCCGGACCTCTTCGCCAGCGGGAGCTATGACGCTGCGGTGGTGGATTGTATGATGTTTGGGGCGCTCGCCGCGGTAGAAGCCGCCGGACGGACTTGCGCCGTCCTGGTTCACAGCGCCCCCGGCCTGCTCGTGCCCCTGGGCGGGCAGTTGGAGGGATCGCTGCTTGGACCGATCAACCAGGTGCGAGTCGCAGCGGGTCTCGGCGCGATAAACAGGCTGTGGGACGCTTATGCCGGGTTCCCGACCATCTGCGCCACGATTCCCGAGTTGGACCCGTTGGCGGGCCAGGTGCCGCCATCGTTCGCATACATCGGGCCGGTATTCGAGCGCGTCCCACCTTCCGGTTGGCGCGCCCCCTGGCCTGCGAACGATCCCCGGCCCCTGGTGTTGGTCAGCTTCTCGACCGGGCGGGCGTGGGATCAAAGTTCACGCATCCAGCGGACATTAGAGGCTCTGCGGGAGAGTAACGTGCGCGTACTGGTTACGGCTGGTATGGCGGATGTGGCTGGGCTCGCACTCCCCGAAAACGCCGTTATGGTCCCCCAGGTGCCTCACGACGAGATCCTGCCCCAGGCGGCCGTGACGGTGACCCATGCCGGCCATGGCACGGTGGCAGCCTCCCTCTCCTACGGTGTGCCGCTCGTCTGCCTGCCCAACCGGGCCGCCGACCAGCCAGGGCTGGCCGCGCAGGTGGCAGCCCTGGGCGCGGGCCTGGTCCTGGACGGGGACGCGGCTACACCGAGCGACATCAGGTCGGCTGTGCAGCGCGTGCTGGCCGAGCGGCAATATGCGGCAAGGGCGCAGCAATTAGCCAGTGTGATCGCTTCTGCGGGAGGCTCTAGCACAGCGGCCGTGGCACTGGAGCAAGTCGCCGCTAAAGCGCGGCCCCGCTTCTAAACCCTGCCCTGCGCGGGCCCTTGCAAACGACCTTCCATGAACATGCACTAGGGAGCGACGAATGCCCAATTCTCATAGCTCACAGCGCTAGGGTATGCTTTGCGTTCCCATACCCGATTATTTGTGCTAAGTTCATAACGCGCTCTAGAATAGCTGCCGTAGCACCCAGGCCGCCGCTACTCCCGCGCCAATCGACAGCAGCAGGTTGTGAGTGCGGGCGGTCACCAGGCCGGTAACCCCGGCGGCAAGGGCGTCGGCGGGACCGTTGCTCAAGGCAAGTGGGGTGACAAGCGAGATGAGCACCGCGCCAGGGATGTGTTGCAGCCACGCTTCCAGGCGGCGCGAGGGAGTTACCCTGCCCATGAGCCACAGCCCGCCGACTCTCGTAGCATAAGTCACCAGGCCCATCGCGATTATGGTGACTAGCGACAGCGGCTCAATCTGCATCGCGGAACGCCCCGACAATGCTCCCGGCAAGCCCGCCCAGCAAGATGTACCACCGCGTGCCGGGCAAAAACAGGTACGCCCCTAACGACACCGCCGCGGCTACAACCCACGGCACCAGGTCGGATTTACCACGCCACAGCGACACGGCTAACGCCACAAACACTGCCGTCGCAACAAAGTCGAGGCCCCAGGTCACGAGGTCTTGCGAGCTGATACCCGCGCCCAGGAGGTGCCCAGTTGCCGTGCCGCTGACCCACAGGACGAACAGCGTTAGACCGCTGCCCATCAGAAAGGCCATGTCACGCCCGCCATTCTTGAACTCGCGTATCGACAAGGCCCAGCTTTCATCGGTAATGAAGTGAGCCGAGCTGTAGGTCTTGAGAGGACCGAGCCTGGAGAACCACGGCCTCAAGGCAGCGCCCATCATCAGATGGCGGAGGTTGACTATCAATGTGGTGAGCACAAGGGTGAACACGGGCACCGGCGTCGCCCACAGGCCTACCGCTATCAACTGAGAGGCCCCGGCAAACACCAGCACGCTCATTAAGACGATTTCCAGCATGGACAGGCCCGCCTGCCGCGCCAGTATGCCCAGCACAATCGCAAACGGCACATCTACAGCCGCGATGGGCAACATCTTTACCGCACCCTGCACAAGCCCACGGCGGGTGAA
>JAXDKH010000465.1:0-6223 GCA_034667185.1 Chloroflexia bacterium
AGCCCTCTGGTTGAGCGTAAATCTTGCGCACCGGGAAGTTGTTCACATACATGCGCCCTCCCTTATCCCCCTCGTCATCCCATGTTAGTGTGACCTGGCCCACCGTGGTGCCGTTTAGGTAGTAAGCTTGTATCGTAACCATTTTATTTTCCTCCTAGCAGTTTTTATTCCGTGTGTGGAAAAATATCCTCCAGCACCCGTGCTATCCCCAGCAATCGCTCCTCGTCCCACCGCTTGCCCACAACCTTTAACCCGATGGGCAACCCCTCTCTGACCCGACTGATTGGCACCACCACGACCGGGTGGCCGGTGAAGTTGAACGGCGCAGTGTGGCCGACAGCGCGCCAATAGTTCACTGTTACGCCATCTACCTGTAAAGGAGTGTCAGTGGGGCAATGCGGGAAGGCCGTGACCATGCACACGGGGCACAGCAGCGCGTCCCACTCGCCGAAGAAGGCTTCCCAGGCGGTAATAATGGCATCGTGGCGGTGGAGGGCAGCGTAGAGTTCCGGCACCGTGGGAACTTCCTCTCTGGGTGCCTCGTCGTAGTCCATCACGTCAGATAGCACCGTTCGCGCCCTTGCAAGCTCCCGGAAATCCACGTCCGGTAGTTTCTCCTCCACCTGCGCGCCCGCACGCTCCAACTCAGCGGCTACATTGTGCAGCGCGTCCCGAATGTCACCCGCGACGGGCACGCCGGGGAAGGTGGGCGACATCGCGATACGAAGCTCCCCCGGCAGTAGATGCGGTACCTCGCGCAGGGGAATGGGGGGCACTGCGTGGTCGTGGCCATCGGGCCCGGCGATTATGCGGAAGGCAAGCTCCAGATCTTCCACGCTGCGGGCGAGGGGGCCAATCGACCACATCTGGCGGTGGCTGCGCACGGCACCCGGCAGGTCGGGTATGTGGCCGTGCATCGGGACGCGGTACTCGGTCGTCTTTAGACCGTACACCCCGCAGAAGTGGGCCGGGATGCGTATGGAGCCTGCGAGGTCGCTGCCGATTTCCAGAGGGGTCATGTGTGCGGCCAGCGCCGCCGCAGCCCCGCCGCTTGAGCCCCCGGAAGTGCGCTCCAGGTTGTAAGGGTTGTTCGTGCGGCCAAAGATGTCGTTGTTCGACTGGATGTCCCGCAGACGAGTCGAGACGTTGGTCTTGCCGATTATGATTGCCCCGGCTTCCTTCAACCGTGCCGCTACTGTGCCGTCCTCGGAGGGAACGTAGTTGGCAAGTGGAGGATAACCCGACGTGGTACGCATACCAGCCGTGGCGTGCCCGTCCTTCAGCGTCATTGGTACCCCGTGCAGCGGACCCCACAACTCGCCACGAGCCAGGGCCGCATCGCTCTCCTCCGCACGCCTCCGCGACCCCTCCTCGTCCAGGGTCACAATGGCGTTCAGGGCGGGATTGCGCTCTGCAATACGCGCCAGGTATGCATCCAATACTTCCACAGCCGAGGCCTGACCCTCGCGGATCGCAAAGGCCAGTTGGGTAGCGGTGAGGGAGGTTAGGTCTTGCATAAGCTAAGATTGGTACGCAAGCGCTTGCTGGACAACCTGATAGTAGGTCTGGAATACCTGAAAGTGTTCAGCCGCGGTCAGGTGGGCGTTCGGCTGCGGCACCACAGTTACGGGAGCTCCTACCTCGTTCAGACGGTTTCCCAGCGACTGGGCCACTCCCTTACCGATGCACACAACATGCGCAGGGCCCGCCGCCTTGACCACTGAACCAACGTAGGTGTCCCAGCTTGTGCGGAGGCATGCTTCCAGGAGCGCAGGCGCTGGCTTGGGCTGCCCTGGTAAGTAGAGCGCGGCCAGGCTAGTGTCTACCAGCCACACCCCCGAGTCTCTCAAGCGTCTCAACAGCGCGAGTTTGTTCCGAATGCGAACGAGAAACGGGACTTCACCCTGTATAGATGCGAAATCTTCGTTGGTGCCCACCTTGTTGAGACAACTATAGAAGATCTTCCAGAATTGCGGTGTGCCCAGATTCTTCGGAAATATGATTGGTTGGTCGAGTAGACGATTCTCTCCATAACCGAGGCAATATACAAGGCGCACGAACCCACCTGGTATGTTCTCTTGAAAGCCATCAGGCAAGACGACTCGCCTCTGTAGCTCTTCGGCGGTCGTATAGACGTGGGACTCCGCAAGCAGTACGACACGTACTCGCTCAGGACGCCAGTAGGCCCGGTGTTCTTCAGCGCATCGCATCACCTCTATGGGTTCTGCGCCGGGGCCAATCAGTTTCCCCAGTCGTATGTGGCATTCCTCAAGCGCGTCCGTCACTGTTACACGGACCGCCTGTTCCTCGCTTCTTCCACCAGCTCCCACAACCTGCTGGGGCTAAGGGGTATTTCGCGAATCTCCAGGCCGATGTCCTCGAACGCATTATCGAGCGCCTGGGCGTACAAGGGACCGACCGGGATGGCTCCCGCCTCGCCCGCGCCCTTCACACCCATGGGGTTAAGGGGAGACGGAGTCTCTTCGTGCCCTACCTCGATGCGCGGTACGTCGGTCGATGTAGGCAGCAGGTAGTCCATGAAGGAGGCGTTTTGCAGTTGGCCGCTGTCGTCGTACACCAGTTGCTCAAAAAAGGCGTTGCCGATGCCCTGGGCCACGCCCCCGTGCACCTGCCCCTCCAGTATGAGGGGATTCAACACTGTGCCGCAGTCGTGCACCACCACGTAGCGGCGCACCTTCACATCGAACGTCTCAGGGTCCACTTCCAGGATTATGGCGTGCGCTCCACAGGCGGTGGCCTGCATGGGCGGGCCGAAGTAGGCGGTGGCTTCCAGTCCCGGCTCCGTGCCCGGCTTCACCGCGCCCCGCAAAGGGTTGGCCCTGGCCGCCAGTTCCGACAGGCTCACACGCGCCCCCGGCTGGCCCTTCACCTGCGCATAACCCCCTTGCAACTCAATGTCGTTGTCGGCTGCCTCCATCATCTCCGCCGCTAACCGCCTGGCCTTGTCCGCCACCATCCCGGCAGCGGCGTGCACGGCTGAACCCGCGACCGTGGCACCTCGGCTGGCGAAGGTGCCCGTGCCCCAGTTGAACTGGCCCGTGTCTCCCGTGGATACCAGCACGTCCTCAATGGGCACACCCAGCATGTGGGCCGCTATCTGGGCGAACACGGTGTAATGCCCCTGCCCCTGCGTGCCCACGCCTGTGACCACCGTCACCTTGCCGGTAGGCTCGACCTGTATGCGCGCCCCTTCGTATGGCCCAATGCCGGTGCCTTCCACGTACATCACCAGGCCAATACCGACCCTTTTGCCCTCGGCACGCAGCCGCCGCCCCTCGCCTTTCTGGAAGTCGTCCCAGCCTATCATGGCTTTCGCCTTGTCCAGCACCGGCTCGTAATTGCCGCTGTCGTAGGTGAGGCTGGTGAAGTCCTGGGCGATGATGACGTTGTTGTAAGGGAACTGGTCGGGCGGGATGAGGTTGCGGCGGCGCAGCTCCAGCGGGTCGATACCTAGCTCTTTAGCGGCCGCGTCCAGCAGGCGCTCTATCACAAACACACCATGCTGGCGTCCCGCGCCACGGTAGGGTGTGACGATGATCTTGTTGGTGAAGATTGCCTTGAACTCGGTGTAGTAATTCGGCACGATGTAAGGACCGAGCAGGTGGGTCTGCGTGTTGAGGGGCACGGTGAGGCCGTAGGGGTCGTACGCGCCGTTGTCGTGCAGGAAGACGTCTTTGACACCCAGTATCCTACCGTCTCGGGAGAGAGCTATCTCTGCGTCATGCACCTGCCCGCGCTCGTGCGTCATAGCGACGAAGTTCTCCAGCCGGTCCTCGATCCACTTGAGGGGCCGGTTCAGCTTTATCGCAGCCCACGGCACCAGCGTCTCTTCGGGGTAAAACATCATGATCTTGGGGCCGAATCCCCCGCCCACAAACGGCGCGACCACCCGCACCTGCCGTTCCGAGAGGCCCAGCATCCCCGCGAGTCCGTTGCGTATCGGAATTGGTGCCTGGGTCGAATCCCACACGGTGAGATGGCGGGCAAGTTGGTCCCACTGGGCTACCACGCCCCGCGTTTCCATTGGTGCCGCCGTGCCCCGGTCGTACTCGAAGTGCCGCGAAATGATTAGGTCGGCCTGGGCGCGTGCCGGTGCGTAGTCGCCCTTAGTCTGGATTACATGAGCCGCCATGTTGGAGCCGACGTCTTCATGCACCAGCGGCGCATCTTCACTCAGCCCCGTTTCGATCCTCACAACCGCGTCCAGCGGCTCGTAATCTATCAGAACCGCATCCGCCGCATCTTCAGCAATATACCGGCTGTCAGCCACAATCATGACCACCGGCTCGCCCACGTAGCGTACCTTGTCCCGCGCCAGTTGCCCGCCCGTCCGCTGGTTGAAGACGACGTACTCCGCGGGGGGAGGGGGCACCAGCAGGGGCGAAGGCTGCCAGTAGTCACCCAGGTCGTCAGCCGTGTAGACCGCGATCACCCCCGGCATCTCCCGCGCCGCCGAGACGTCCACGCTCAGCAGCCGCGCATGTGCGTAGTCGCTCCGCTTGAACGCCACGTGCAGCATACCGTGTATATGCACGTCGTCGACAAACAACGCCTGCCCAGTGAGCAGCCGAGGGTCCTCATTCCGCTTGACACGCGCACCAATCATGGTCTCTCCTTCGGAGGAAATTCTTAATTCTTAACGTTTAATTCTTAATCGGTCTGCTGTGGGGTAGCATCTTGGTCGCTCAATTTTCGCCTAGTACCCAATTAAGAATTAAACATTAAGAATTAAGAATTCCTAAAGCATTCCCGCCTCTCCCTCGACATCCTCTTCCTGGGCTGGGGTGGTGATGCCCTCGCGGCGTTTGGCGGCGGCCAGTTGGACGGCGTCTACTATGTGCTGGTAGCCGGTGCAGCGGCATAGGTTGCCGGAGAGCGCCAGGCGTATCTCTTCCTCGGTGGGGTCGGAGTTTTCCTCCAGGAAGGGGAGGAGGGTCATCAGGATGCCGGGGGTGCAGAAGCCACATTGCAGGCCGTGAGCCTCGTGGAAGGCGGACTGCAGCGGGTGCAGGTCGTCGGGATTGCCCGACAGGCCTTCGACGGTCATTATTGTGTGCCCCGTCGCTTGCACCGCGAAAGTGAGGCATGAGCGCACCGGCACTCCGTCGAGCAGCACCGTGCAGGCCCCGCAGACCCCGTGCTCGCAGCCCACATGCGTCCCCGTCAGCCCCAGTTCGTGCCGCAGGAAATCGCTGAGCAGCAGACGCGTCTCAACCTGCCGGCTGTAGCTCTGGCCGTTTACTTCTACATCAACAACGTGGTTCATCTAGTGTCCTTAAGCTCCGGTCGCCCTCTGTATCGCCCAGGTCAGCGTGCGGCGGGCCAACACCTTGCTGAGGTGCAGCCGGTACTCAGCCGTGGCGTGGATATCAGCTTGCGGGTCTATATCGGCTACAATGGCTTCCGCCGCATCCCTGATGGCCTCTTCGGTGGGTCGTTGGCCCTTCAATGCCTCGGACGCCGAGCCCGCCACCACTGGCATATCACCGACCGACAGGAACACCAGTTTGCAATCTGCCACCGTGCCATCTTCCCCAAGCGTAACCACGGCGGCAGCACCGACCAGCGCATAGTCGCCGTGCCTGCGGGCGAACTCCTCGAAGGCGGTACCCGTATTGCGGGGCAGGGGCGGGATTGATACCTCCACCAGCATCTCGTCAGGCTCGAGCGCGGCGGTAAAGAGGCCCAGGAAGAAATCGCCTGCCGATATCCAGCGGTCGCCATTCGCGTTTTGCACCCGCATCTGCGCGTCAAGGGCCACCGCCAGGGCCGGGAGTTCGGCTGCCGGGTCGGCATGGGCCAGGGAGCCGCCGAACGTGCCCCGGTTGCGAATCTGGGGGTGGGCGACGAATGGCATCGCCTCCGCTATGAGAGGCGCACGCTCGGCCACGATGGGGCTGCGTTCCATGCTGCGATGGCGGGTCATAGCGCCCACCAGCAGCCCACCGTCCTCCCCAGGCGTGATGCCGAACAGGTCGTCTACACCGTTGAGGTCCACGAGGATAGAAGGCTGGGCCAGCCTGAAGTTCATGCTCGGCACCAGGCTCTGCCCGCCTGCCAGCACCTTAGCCTCGCCCGCGTGGTCGGCAAGGAGTTCTAAAGCCTCTTGTCGTGTGCGTGGTGCGTAGTACTCGAATGGTGTGGGTTTCATAGGGTCAGAAACGTGGTGCTGAAACGTGAAACGTGAAACGTGATGCGGCTA
>JAXDKH010000466.1:0-3353 GCA_034667185.1 Chloroflexia bacterium
CGGGCAATGACGATCATAAGCAGGATACCGGACCCTGCATAAATCATCTGGCGCGTGACGAAGCTGTTGAACTGGAACGCAGCGGCACCGCTCGTATTAGTGGCGCTGAACACCATGATAATGCCGAGCGCGGCTGCTAGCAGCGTGCACAGTATTAGAGGTAGATCTATATTGCTTAGGCTGGCGGAGCGCACGTGACAACTACCCTTTACAGGCCACAAAAGCTGAGTGTGACAGGTCCCTAGATAATAACACATGCCGGTGCCAATTCCAAAGCTGCAGGACACCGAGTTCCGCAACTTCGTTCCTATTGACAGAGCGCACGCTTGCATCTATAATCGGGCACTGGGGGTGCTTCCATGAAATTGGTGCTGGCGGTCGTGTCAAACCAGGCGGCAGAAGGGATAACGGACGGCCTATTGGCGGCAGGCTTCCGCGCTACGCGGCTTGCCTCCACGGGCGGCTTCCGGCGCGAAGGCAACACCACCATCATGATGGGTGTGGAAGACGACGACATCGAGCCGGTGCTCGCCATCTTACGCTCAGGCGTTCAGAACAAGAAGGCACCTGTGATCCTCGACAGCAACGGCCAGCCGACCGGGCGCGGCGCTGTATTCGTGCTCCCTCTCGAAGGTTATTTCCATCTATAACCTCCCGGCACCTCGCCACGTAAACCCCTCCTTCCCTTAACCTGAAAGGTCTTCAAAGATGCGCGTAACGCTCACCGACATGGCGCATGGCGGCGACGCAGTGGGCCGCGACCCCGATTCCGGCATGGCCGTCTTCGCCTGGCCGGGCATCAGCGGCGAGGAAGTAGAAGTCGAGGTCAACTGGCGGCGGCCTAATCTCGTTCGTGGGCTGGTAACGGGGATTCACTCGCCTTCCGAACTGCGAATAGAGCCGCCGTGCCCCTACTTCGGTGCGTGTGGAGGGTGCCAGTGGCAGCATGTTGACTACTCAGGCCAGGTCCGCTTCAAGCACGGCATACTGCGGTCGCAGCTTACTCGGCTCGGTGGCGTGGCCGACCCCGAAGCCGTGATGAAAGCACCCATCCCCTCGCCCCGAGACTACCGTTATCGCAATACCTCACACTTCGCTATAGATGGGCAGGCGCGTTCTCTGGCCTACTTCCGCCGCAATAGCCACGATCTTATCGCGGTGGACGAATGTCCCATCTCCAATAGCGGCATCAACGACATGATAGTACGGCTGAACGCGCTGCTGGCCCAAAGCCCAAGCTCCGCCGACCTGCAAATGGAACCGCGTGGCATAATGCGAGTGTGGAAAATCGTAATCAGGCACAGCGAGGCCACCGGGCAGACTGTGGTGATATTTCACACGCGGCCTGGTGGCACAGTGACGCCCCAGCCCCCGCGAGGCAGGCAGGGAAGGTCGCAGGTCCAGCAGCGGCCTGACGAAGGCCCCAACATGGACGAGAACCTGGAAGCCAGCCCGGTCTTCCCTATGCGCAGGCGTGACGTGAAGCGCGCCCTGCCTCAACTGGCTGCACTCGACGGGCGGTCAGAGCAGTTGGCTCTCACAATAGTCGAAGTAATGGACGACGGTACCATCAACCTGCTGGGTGTCACCAGGGAGGCAGCCTCCGAGACCGCAGAAGCCGTAGCCGAGACCCTCACCGGGGCCTACATTGGCGACCGCGGGGAGGGCAGCGATATGGGCCGGACCGCACCGCCGCTTGGGGCGTGGCTTGAACGCCTCGGTGGCAGGAACTACTGGGTCGCTCCCGATGCCTTCTTCCAGGTGAACACCGGCGGGGCCGAGGCGATGCTGGCTGAAGTCCTGGCGGCGCTGCCCTCTCGCGTTGATCTGCTGGTGGATGCCCACGCCGGTGTCGGCACGTTCGCTTTGGCGCTGGCGGGGCAGGCGGATAAGGTGGTCGGCTACGAGCTGGCTGGTTCGTCCGTGGCTAGCGCCCGCTGGACGGCACAGGTTGGCTCCATCTCGAACGCCGAGTTCAGGCAGGGGCCCTCGGAGCGCTTGTTCGCCTCGCTGCCGGATACTATGCGCCCCGATGCTGTGGTGCTAGACCCGCCAAGGTCGGGGTGTGCGCCCTCGCTGCTGCGGGAGGTATTGAAGCGCGAGATTCCGCGTATCGTCTATGTCTCGTGCGAACCAGGGACGTTGGCCCGCGACATCAAGGTGCTATCCTCTCAATATGCACTCACCTCTACGCGCGTGATAGATATGTTCCCACAGACGTACCATATCGAGTCGGTGTCGGTGCTGGAACGGCTTTAGGCCGAGACACTCGTCTTTCCACCGATTTTTGCTAACGCTCTCGCCATGTGGTATAATGCCAGACAGTGCGGAAAGTATGCGTTCCCTCATAATGAGGATGTGCCGCGCTGCTGTAATAACCCTTACCTTTCTGCTCCGAACGGCCCTGGAGACTTCACACCCCTCCAGACTTACGGCGACGGGGCAAGCCCATAGAGAGGAGGTGTGAAAGATAGATGCGTGACTACGAACTGATGTATATTGTCCGGCCCACGGTAGGTGACGAGGAATTCCCCGCCGCCACCGAGCGCGTTGACGGCATCATCGCCAACCTCGGCGGTGAAGTCGCTGACAAGCAGCCCTGGGGCAAGCGCCGCCTGGCCTACCCTATAGACAGGCACGAAGACGGCTACTACGTCGTGGCGCGGATTAAGCTTGAGCCCGGCAGGATCGCCGCTCTCGAAGAGCAACTCCGCATATCGGACGATGTGATCCGCCACGTCTTGGTCGAGCCCGTCGCTCCCCATATACCCCGCCCGCCCCGCGTGCAACAAGCCCCGGCAGAGGCGGAAGCGCCCCGCAGGCCCTGATTTATGAGTGTTTAGCTGATTTTTGAGTGGATGGAGGCAGCAGATGTCAGGTGGCTTGAATAAAGTAATGATTATCGGCAACCTGGGCAAAGACCCGGAGATGAAGTACACCCAGCAGGGTACCCCGATTACCTCGTTCTCGGTGGCTGTAAGCCGCACCTGGAAAGGCCCCGACGGCACGGCCCAGGAAGAGACCGAGTGGTTCCGGGTGGTGGCCTGGGAGCGACTCGCTGAGCAGTGCAACGAGTTCCTGCGGAAAGGCAGGAAGGTCTTCATCGAAGGACGCCTCAAGACGCGCGAGTGGACCGGACAGGACGGCCAGAAACGCTTTACGACCGAGGTGGTAGCCACTTCCATGATCTTGCTCGATCCGAAGCAGGGCGGTGGCGATTACTCCGGCGGCGGTGGCGGCTTCCGTGAGGAGCGACAGGCTCCCGCGAGGCAGGGTGCCGGGGCCGGTGCAACTGCAGGTGCGGGCGGCGGTGGCGCAGCAGGTGGCTTCGGCCACAGCTACGACGACGAAGC
>JAXDKH010000467.1:0-5951 GCA_034667185.1 Chloroflexia bacterium
TCTATTTAATCTCTGCGCGTCCTTTGCGCTCTTTGCGTCTTTGCGTTTCCGTCTTATCCAGTTCCCTCTCTAAATCAGGAAGGAGCCGAGGAAGAAGCTCCCCACCAAGAGCAGGGCGAGGGCGTTTAGGGCGTGCCACCAGCCGAGGCGGGACATGAGCCAATCGCTCATCGGCAGGGGGTTTTGCAGGCGCAACATCGAGATGCCACCCAGCACGGCGGGCAGGCCCCTCATGACGCCATATACCATGCCTATACCAACTGCAGCACGCAAGTCCACAGCGCCTGCGACGAACTCCAGGGCAAGTAAGAGGTAGAAGCTGGCGAACGGGATGAAGGTGAAGGCCCCGGCACCCAGCACCAGGCCGTAGAGGGTGTTACCCAGCAAGCGGCTGCGGCGCATCCACGACGCGGGCACCTGCCAACCGACTTGCGGTGCGGGCAACCGGATAATGTTCAACTCGTGCAGCGCGAACACTAACGCCGCCACGCCCAGCACCACAATGGAAATCTCAAGCCCAGGGCGGCCCGCCAGCCCATACAGCCAGGCACCAAGCTGCCCAATCACCAGCGCCGTTAGAGCAGCGCCTACCGTGGTGCCCGCCGCGTACATAACCACGCGCATCAGCCAGCTTGCCACATCCTTTGCCTCCTTCCCGAGGGGCACGATCACGAAGATCATGTTCAGCCCTCAGGCAGAGGAGGTCTTCGAGGCTCCTACTACCGCCGCTAACCCCGCCGACACCACGAAGCCCAGCCCCGCCCAGGGGTGCGCCACGCCCTGCACCATTCCCGCCAACACCAGCCCAAGCCCCAGCATCGCCAGCCCCGAAAGGAGCAGGCCGCCTACGAAAGGGCGGTAAGAGGAATTAGCAGGTTGTTGCAATGTGTTGTTTGACATGAGGGCCTTACGTGTCGCTTACCTGAAGCCCGGCCCGCGCAGAGTGCCGCGCACGGTCGCCACGGCCTGTTCTCCATAGGCGGCTACGGCCACCCCCAGCAGCGAAAGCACTACCACCAGCGCCACTTCAGCAGGAGAGCCGCCCTGCGAGGGTGCGGCAAGGAGGGGCAAACTGCCACCCGTTGCACCGTTGAGAGAAGCGTCCAGTGCGAGCAGCCCGTCAAAGCTAGCTGCCACCAGCGCTGATAGCCCCAGTAAAGAGAGGTTGCGCGCCACCGCAAGCGGAGTCAACCTCTCCGCAGAGATGCGCCCGAAGCAATGGCAGGACTGCTGCTGCCCCCGCGTAAGGTCGTACACCACCAGCGCGGTGAACACCACAAACAGCAGCACAGACACCAAAGCAGCCAGCCGCGACATGAGCCCCAGCACGAGCATACCCCCTGCCGCTAGCTCGATGTAAGGGAAGACATACCCAAGAAACCGCCCGCTACCCCTCGGCAAAAACGGGTAGCGCGACATCGCAACAGCCGTCCCTTCCCGGTCCGCCAGCTTACCCAGCCCCGACACAAGAAACACCCCACCCACACATAGCCGGGCGAAGAGCACAAAGTAAGGGGATGCAAGAAACTGAAGTGTCATTTGGGATTTGGGAATTCGGATTTGGGATTTAGGTGGATACGAGGCAAATCCGAATTCCGAATTCCCAAATCCCAAATCCGTTCACACTTGTTTGAACTGCTCAAAGGGCTGGCGACAGGAGGTGCAGTAATAGATGGCGCGGCAGAGGGTGGGGCCGAAGGCGTTCTCCATCACGGTCCTGCGCGAGCCGCAGTAGGGACACTCGGCCACCGGCATCAACTGGACGAGGTTCAGCTTGCCTTGCAAGGTCCGTTGGGGAGGGGCGAACCCGGAGCTTTTCAGCACTTCACGGCCCCGCTCGCTGATACGGTCGGTGGTCCAGGTCTCTTCCAGGGTCACCTTCACGTTGATATCGAGTTCGGGCGCAAGCTCGTGCAGACGCTCCTGCACGCTCTCCTTCATCACGTCAAGCGCCGGGCAGCCGACAAACGTAGGCAGCAACTCCACCTCTATGGCTGAGTCGCCTACCGTCACATTGCGCACGATGCCCAGGTCCACGATGGACAGGTTGGGTATCTCCGGGTCCATCACATCGAGCAGTGCTTCCCGCACGCTCTCTTCTGTTACATTCTGCTGTATTACCGTCATAATATGTACCTCTTGTTTTGGACGATAGACGATAGACGATGGACGATGGTAGGAGTGGTTAGTGGTTGGTGGTTAGTAGCACCAGACCATAGCGTCCTTGGCGTTATGCGGTTTCGTCTCCTATTGTCCATCGTCTATCGTCTATCGTCTATCGTCTATCGTCCGCACGTTATCCCGCTCCCAGCACGCCGCGGACCGCTACTACCACCTGCCAAATCAGCCAAATGTGGACCAGGCTGAAGGCCAGGTTGAATATCGCTACGTTGCGCGTGGGGCCGGGCTTGCCATTGTCGAGGCTCTCCTTCAAGGCCGATATGCTGAGTAACAGCCACGACGGGAAGAGCACGACCAGCGCGAATACCGTCAGCGCGAAGATGGTGCCGAACGCGTGCCATCGGGACCTGAGCCCGTACAGGTCCAACAGCAGCAGCGCCAGACATACGACGCCCATGCCCACGCTGAGCACTTCGTCCTGGCCGCGCCACGCCTTGACTTCTACGTTAGCTTTGGCGCTCGGCTGCTCCGGCATCCGCGACATCTTACCAGACCGCCTCCGGGTCGAGCCTGTACACCGAGGTCATCTCGTCCCAAAGCTCGGCCAACTCCGGCGAGTGCTTGCCCTGCCTCCCACCGTACACCGGCTCGACGGTCGGCACGTAGCGGCCTGTGCTCTCGTCCTTAGTAGCAGGGAACGGCAGATCCAGGCTCTCGAAGTAGGGCGCGACCTGCTCCAGCCACTCCGCCTGCAACTGGCTCATAGAAGACTCAAGCACACCACTCGCGACAAGCTCCTCTTCACTGGGCAGCGGCTCGAAGATGCCGAGTGCGTCGGGCCAGAGGCTATCCAACGCGACAACCAGGCGCTCTCTTGAATCGGAAGAGAGATTGGCGAGGCGCTTCATCCACATGTCGCCGTGCATCAGGTGGTATTTCTCCTCGCGCACAATCTTCTGCATGGCGTTGGCTAGCGGAGTGTACCGGCTGCGAGTGAGCGCCTCCACCCGCACGTGGTCCGCTGTGTCGTACAGGAAGTAGCGGGCAATCGCGTGCGCCCAATCGAGCTTACGGTGCTCCACAAGCAGGCAGTTGAGGTACTCTTCCGGTTGACGAGCATAAGCAATCCTGTCGGCGGGTACACCTGTCAACTCGGACAGCATCTGGTACAGGAGGCGCGCGTGGCCGATCTCGTCCTGAGACATGGAGGAGAAAGCCACGTCCTCCTCCAGCATGGGCGCGATGCCGGTCCACTCGGAGTTGCGGTATCCCAGGATGAACTCGTCGTCCGCCAGCGCGGTGAGGAGCGTGTGCAAGGCTTTGGTATCGGTTTTGGTTATGGTAGTGTCACTCATCGTAAGTCGCAAATCTAAGGTCAATCAGGTTGCGCGCTGCCAGCTACCGCCCCGCGGGTGGCCCGTAGCGTGTCGCGCACCGAGTAGCCCCCAACCGTGCGGTACGACCTGTCGACGGCGGGCGGGTGTAGCAGGTCGGGGTCGTTGATCTCGACTATGCACTCGCGGGGCACCACCCAGATGCGGTGCGCCTCCTGCCGCCTCCCGTAGAACTCGCGCGCGTACAGGATCGCCATCTCGGCGTCGGGCGCGACCACGTTGCCGCCATGCTCGAAAGCTTTGCCCTCGCGGGCCTGCTGGAATACTTCAAATACAGGCATATGCTTGATTTGGGATTTGGGATTTGGAATTTCGAATTGCGAATTTAGAAGGTATCCAGCAAATTCGCAATTCGAAATTCCAAATCCCAAATTCCTCTATCCCATTACTACATCCCTCACCCACTGGGTGTCGGCGTAGGCGAGGCGACGGAGGTTGAGGCGGTCTTCGGTCTTGAGGCCATGCCCGGTGACCACCATCTTTAGCTCGTTCCAGTCGGGGTCCGCGTAGCGCCACTCGTTGGCCTCGGTGTCGAAGTGCAATTCCGGGTCGGGGATGGTGAGGCCAAGCTCCAGTATCTTCGGGATGTACTTGGAGAAGAACTCCTGGCGCAGCACGAAGTTGGGCTTGGCTTTGATACGGTAGTACAGGTCGCGGTCCTTCTCCGCCATCGTGGGTGGCCCGTGGAAGTGCACCAGCGGCACCCACCACCTGTTGAGGGCCTCCTGGATCATGTCTTTCTGCTGCCGCGTGCCGTTCATCATGGTGACGACCATGTCGTAGCCGTGCTTGATGTGGAAGCTCTCCTCCCAGCAAATCTTCTGCATGGTGCGGGCGTACGGCGCGTACGATGAATCCAGCAGTGCCTTTTGCGACTGGATAGCCGCCGCGTCCACCAGCCACGCGATGATAGCCACGTCGGCCCATGAATACGTGGGATAGTGGAAGACGTTGTGGAACTTGGTCTTGCCGTCGAGCAGGTCCTGCAGCATCGCCTCGCGGGTCTTGCCCAGGTCCTCGGCCACGCGGTAGAGCAACTCGGCATGTCCAACCTCGTCTTGCACCTTGGCGGTGAGGGCCAGCTTGCGCTTGAGCGTGGGGGCCTTGTTGATCCACTCGCGCTCCGGCAGCACGCCCATCAATTCCGAGTTGGCGTGCATCTCCACGAAGCGGAGCACCTGTTTGCGGTAGTCCTCCGGCATCCAGTCGCCCGACTCGACCTTACCGCCACTCTGCACGTGTTTCACAAACTCTTCAATCATGGCCGGGTCTTCTACTACTGTGTCAACAGTTGCTACCATGCGTTACACTCCTTTGCGCCTGAAACGTGAAACGTGATGCGGCTTGTGCTATTTGGTCCTATATGAGCCGCCATGTTGCTTGCTGTACCATCACGTTTCACGTTTCCGCCATCAATCCTCGCATAATCAACTCGCTGAACCTATCGGCAATCTCCTGCGCCGAGAGAGGGCCGCCTGGGTTGTACCACTGGGGCATCCAATTCATCACTGAGAGCACCATCAATGCCGCCATCTTGGGGTCGGTGGGCGCGAACTCGCCGCTATTGATCCCTTCTTCTATCACGCGGCGGTAGAAGCCTTCGTAGCGGTTGCGGCGGGCGGCCACCGACTCACGCCGGGCCTCGCTGAGGAACTTCCACTCATGGAGGAAAATGGCCGCGTTGCCCCCGTTGCTCGCCACCACCCCCACGTGCGCCCGCACCATCGCCCGCAGCTTCTCCACGCTCGACCCGTCGCCCGCAACTATGGGCTCTATCGCTGAAAGGAACTGCCCGGCGGCCTGGTCGACTATCTGCCACAACACGTCCTCTTTCGACTCGATGTGGGCGTAAAGAGAGCCTGCCTGCATGTTCAGCTCGCGCGCGATGTCGCGCACCGTGGTGGCCTGGTAGCCCCTCTCGCTGAACATGGAGCGCGCCGTGGAAAATATTTGCTCTTTGCGGTCGATTGCCATAGGGTGCTCTGTAGAAACAAACGCTTGTTAGGTTACCTGGCGATTATATGAAACAGAACACACTTTGTCAACTGCTACAGCCTGATGGGACTACCTGTGCCGAGATCTCAGCCACTTTACGTGACGGGTCATTCGCAATCCCCATGCGGGGTTCGTCTACTCTGTGACAGTTTTTGTGACGCTCATTATCGCAAATTGGCAGGTATATTGTACCTACTCGGGCTACCGAGGAGTGCCTCTGGTGTGGAGAAGTAATAAGCAGATAGGCCTGGTATTTACGACAGCCATCTACAGAGCGACTCGGCCCTTGTGTTGTATAGCACTGGGAGGAATTCAAAATGGCCATAGCTAAGACTGAGTCCAGCGAACCCGCGTATAAGAAATGGCTGACCATTGCCACTACCCTGGTAGCAGCCTTGTCGCTCTGCCTAAACGTTGTTCTAGGCCTCTTCAACCTCAACC
>JAXDKH010000468.1:0-5236 GCA_034667185.1 Chloroflexia bacterium
TGTCATTCTGAACGCAGTGAAGAATCTCGTCCTTCACCACCCAAGTGCCACCTTTCTTCGTGCCAGTATTTCCCACAGGAAAGAGGAAACACCTGCATAGAGGACGAGATTCTTCACTGCGTTCAGAATGACAAAGGGGAGCAGGGTTCTCCTATCCGACTTTGCTCATCCTGGCGTACCGCTGGAACACGCACGATCCGGATGTGCAAAGATACTACCCTGGATGGATTGACTCTACAGAACTTATGTTCTATAATGCTCTTGCACTTCGCCCCAGCTTTCGACCCAGCCCAAGTGACACCCCATATCACCCAGGAGGGCAAGCACATGTCTGATCACAAGTTCGTACACGTAGAGTTCTCGGCCACCGATCCCGCCAAGTCCGCGGAGTTCTATTCCAGTCTCTTCGGCTGGGAGATGCACAACATCCCCGAGTTCGATTACTGGACGTTCGGTACCGGAGAAGAACAGGGCGGTGGCTTCAACAAGGTCGGCAGCAACAACGGCACTCTCAACGTCACGCCGGGCGACACGGTCGTCTACGTCTCCACAGACGATATAGAGCGCGATCTCGCGAAGGCGCAGGAGTTAGGTGCCACTGCCGTCACCCCTAAGACTGAGATACCCGGCATGGGCTGGTTCGGCATCTTCCGCGACCCCAGCGATAACCTCATAGGTCTCTACACCGGTGGCGGACAGCCCGCTGCATAAGGCACCCACAACGCCTCGTACCAGGCTTGCCAGGCCCTCTCCTACCAGGGAGGGCCTTTCATTTTGCATTCCAACATCGGTCGCGAGGGTAATATAGGATTGCACCGCAGAGACGCAGAGGACGCAGAGGTCACGCAGAGCTTGCCATTATTTGGATGAGCACGGGGGAGCATTGTACAGTACAATGCTCCCCTTATCGAGAACACTCTCAATACTTCTCTGCGTACCTTTGCGTCCTCTGCGTCTCTGCGGTGAATAATTCATAACGTTTGGGTGTTACTATCTCAATCTTTGCCCCATATGTGCCTCTCACGTATAATCATGTGGAATCCCAATTGGAGAGGCAGCTATGCCCCAACCCCCCCTTGATCCCTACGTGGTCGGCCTGGCCCAGATCGACGTAAAGCTGGGCGACGTGGAAGCCAACCTCAAGAAGCACTTCGAGTACATCGAGCAAGCCAAAGCGGCAGGCGTCAACCTCCTCATTTTCCCCGAACTCAGCCTCACCGGCTACTATTTGCAGGACATCACCCACGAAATCGGCCTGTGTGTGGACCCACCCGCCGACCCCCTGCGTCTGCTCATGGAGGCCTCCTGCGACAACGATATGGACATTTGCGTGGGCTTCGTGGAGGAGAGCGAGCGCTTCGTGCACTATATCGCTCAAGCTTATATAGGCGCGGGCGAGATCAAGCACGTCCACCAGAAGGTGCACCTGCCCACCTACGGCATGTTCGACGACATGCGCTACGTCGGTTGGGGCAACAAGGTAAGGGCTTTCGACACCCGCTTCGGGCGCATGGGCATCCTTGTCTGCGAGGACTTCTGGCATCTATCCTTGCCCTACCTGCTCTGGATGGACGGGGCCGAGACCCTGCTGCTGGTGGCCGCCGGCCCAGGCCGTGGCGTGAAGCCGGGCGACGACTACCTGGACACCAGCTACGATGTTGTGATGACCCACCGCGTGTATGCCGAGCTTTTCACCACTTTCATCTTCCACTGCAACCGCGTCGGCTACGAGGACGGCGTGGCCTTCGGTGGCTACAGCACCATAATCGCCCCCGACGGCGAGTTCCTGGTCAAGGGCGAGCACTTCGAGGAATGCCTGGTCACCACCACGATCAACCCCGAACAGGTCCGCTTCAAGCGCCGCAGCCTTCCCCTCCTGAGAGACGAACGCCCCGAATTGGTGCTAAAAGAGCTACAGCGCATAGTGAAAGAAAAAGATAGATGATTTGGAAATTGGAATTTCGAATTGCGAATTTGTTGGATACCTTCTAAATCCGAAATTCGCAATTCGAAATTCCAAATGGAGAACACATGGATACCTCCCAGGAACATAGCGGCATGAAAGCCCATACTCTCCACCCAAAATCGGTTACGGACCGCCTCGCCATCCACCCGGAACTGACGCGCAACCTGCTGGTGGAGTTCATAAGGCACGAAGTGCGCAAGTTCGGCTTCAACAGGCTGGTGCTGGGGCTGTCGGGCGGCATCGACTCGGCACTGTCGGCCACGCTGGCGGCTGAGGCGTTAGGTCCAGAGAACGTGGTGGGCATCATGCTACCCTACAGGACGAGCAGCCCCGAAAGCGAAGGTCACGCTCGCCTGCTGGCGGAGCAACTTGGCATACAGAGCGACATTATCGACATCACACCCATGGCCGAGCCGCTGTTCGAGCACTACCGGGGCGACCTAAGCAACCTGCGCCGGGGCAACGTACTTGCCCGCCTGCGCATGGTGGCAGTGTTCGACCGTTCGGCTGCTGAGAACGCCCTGGTGCTGGGTACCTCCAACAAGACCGAGTACCTGCTGGGCTATACCACCTGGTACGGCGACAGTGCGGCCTCCATCCAGCCCATAGGCGACCTGTACAAGACGCAAATTCGCGCCCTCTCACGCGCCGTTGGTGTGCCCGCGCCCATCATCGAGAAGAAGCCCAGCGCCGACCTCTGGCCCGGCCAGACCGACGAGAGCGAGATGGGCCTCAGCTACGATACCGTGGATCAGGTGCTCTACCTGCTCGTAGACGAGCGCCTCGACCCGCAGTACGTGATCGAGATGGGTTTCGACGAGAGCCTGGTAAGCCGCGTGGTGCGCACCGTCCGCAACAACCAGTACAAGCGCATGACCCCTATCATCGCCAAGGTAGGCTCCCGCACGCCGGGGATAGACTTCCGGTATCCAAGGGACTGGGGACACTGATAGATGCCTACTGACCCAGGTACCAAGATTAGTGATATCCTTAAGAGCAAGAAGGCCAGCATCAAGACGGCACGACTTGAGCCTGGTTCCCCAAGCTGGGACGAAGTACAAGGTCTAATCTGGGGAGACATCGAAGAGGGTGCAAAACAGGGCAAGCCAGGGTACCGGACGATCAGGAAGCTACTAACAGATTCGAGGTTCAACAAATGAAAACTGCAACGCGAAACTCACTGGCTAAACTACTTACTTTCCTCGACCGCCTTGAGGAGGCCAATATCTCTTATAGCCTCGACCACGTGCGCGACGCAATAATGGTAATCGCGGTCGTTCCCGGCGAACGTTGGGAAATTGAGTTCTTTGAGGACGATCACGTTGAGGTAGAGCGCTTCACCAATTCGGGCAGTATGGAAGATGAAACTGCCCTGGATGAACTGCTAGCCAAACATGGGGATAGCTAACGGTAAAGGGAGGCGAAATGGCTCTTACGAAAATGACCGTACAGGACTTCATCGAACAGCTTGCATCAGCGCAGCCCACGCCCGGCGGAGGTAGTGCCAGCGCGCTTGCCGGAGCAATGTCGGCGGCTATGGTGGAGATGGCCTGCAACTTGACCGTGGGGCGCGAGAAGTTTCGCGATGTTGAGGCCGACATGCTGGTGGTACTGAACCGGGCCACGGAACTGCGTACGGTCTTGCTTGAGGCGGTGGACCAGGACACCGAAGCCTACGACCAGGTGAGCCAGGCGTACAAGCTACCCAGGTCCACCGACGCCGAGAAAGCAGAGCGCACCGCCGCCATCCAACAGGGGCTACAATACGCCACTGAAGTACCGCTGCGTGTAGCCAAGGCCGCCCACGAGATCTATCAGCTTGCCACCATAGCCGTCGAGAAGAGCAATCCCAACGTCGCCTCCGACGCCAAGGTGGCCCAACTGCTCGCCGACGCCGCCCGCGACGGTGCCATCGCCAACGTGAACATCAACATAGGCAGCATCAACAACGGGGCCTTCGTGCAGAGGATGCAGACGGAACTGGCGGCCTTCAGGGGGAGTTGAAGAGTGAAACGTGAAACGTGATGCGGCTCGCTCAGTTGGGTGCATGAACAGGATGCTGTCGGTGTGGCAGGACCAAGCCCCTCTTGTCATCCTGAACGCAGTGAAGGATCAGGTGGGTAAGCGAGAGTCCTCAGCACTTGGGATAAAGGTGGCATTAGGAACATTGGAAGCACAAGTTGTCAGAGCCAAACATGGCGGCTGATTCTTCGCTCCGCTCAGAATGACAAGAGATGGGCTTAGTCCCACAAAAGAAGCAGCCTTCAATTCACGTGACGCTGTTCAGCAAACCGCATCACGTTTCTCGTTTCAGCCCTACTCCTCCAACAGCCTCGCCTCAAGCACCTGGTTGCGGCTGAAGTCCTTGAGGCGCAGGTAGTGGTCGGCCACGCCCAGGAGGGCGTCAAGGGGTACCAGGCCAACAACCTCGCTGGCGACCACCGGCACGCCGTAGCGTGCGGCTTCAAGGCGCACTAGCTCGAAGGCGCGATGGATGGGAGTCTTAGTGTAATCTAGCAGGTTCATCGAGACCTGCACCAGCCCTTCCGCCGCAAGATCGACGCCCATCGCCTGCACGTTCACCAGGCCGCCGCTGCTCTCCCGCAACGCCTTACCAATCGTTTTGGCGACTTGCAGGTTGGTGGTGCCGAGGTTCACGTTGAAGGCAATCAGGGGCGGCCGCGCACCCACGGCGGTAGCCCCGGCGGTTGGGTGCATTCTAGGTTGGCCGTAGTCCGGCGTGCGCTCAGGGGTTGAAATCGCGGTCTTGAGACCCTCGTACTCCCCCTTGCGCACGTCGGGAAGGCGCTTGCGTGCAGGTGTGGAAGCCGCCGCGCTGTACAGGTAAACCGGCACCTCCAGTTCCTCCGCTATGCGCTGCCCTACCCTCTTAGCTAGCTCGACCGCGTCGTCCATAGTGACGCCCGACACAGGCACGAAAGGCACCACGTCCATAGCCCCCATGCGCGGGTGCTCGCCCCTGTGCTTCTCCATGTTGATCAGCCGGACAGCCTCGGCGGTTGCCGCGAAAGCCGCTTCACCTACCGCTTCTATCGGCCCAACGAACGTGAGCACCGTCCTGTTGTGGTCGGGGTTAGACGACACGTCCAGCAGCCGCACGCCCTCCACCGAGCGCACAGCCCCGGCCACCCGGTCAATCACGTCCTGCCGCCTCCCCTCGCTAAAGTTGGGGATGCATTCAATCAGTTGCTTCATGGGCTCCATTCGCCAGTGCCGAGTAGCGAGTTCCGAGTTCCGAGTAGTTCTAAG